>CAZTBA010000318.1:0-7379 GCA_964611725.1 uncultured bacterium | reverse complement strand
GTACCAACCCATATGGATCCTCCGCTTCCGGAAACTACCGAATTCACCTTGAGTCCCTCAAATTTATCCAAACTCCGCCAATCCCCATCGAAGATCCACAGCCCCCTATCGGACCCAAGGTAGAACAGATCATCTTTCGGCAGAACAGCTCTCGGCGTCCCGACATCCTCGGGGAAAGGGACCTTGTCCCAAACTCGATCCCTGAGTACGAAGATTCCCTCCGAAGTGACAGAAACAAGCTTTCCGTTTGGATCAGCCGACACCAAGAGTACACCCACAGGGGGCCGTCCCTCAGCGTCAGGGATCTTCCAGTCAGTCCCGTCGAACACCCTCACCCCGGAGGGTGTGCCCAAAGCGATCCTTCCCTCACCGAGTAAGGTTATATCCCTTACGTCACCTGCGATGAGTTCATCTCTGGACAGAAAGAGTGTGCGCATCTCCTGTGGGTACCTGCCCACCCTGATGGATCTTTTGTTCTTCTCAGTACCGGAAAAAACTACCGTTGACAGAACTTGCAGCCCCAGAGCAAAAATACACAGGGCAAAAAGCGAACATTTGAAAATCATGGCATCCCCTTTCTCCTTTCACTTTTGCAGTGATGTTTTATAATCATAGCATGCCAGCGCCCTGCTTGTCAAGGATTTCCAGCTTTCAATCAGATAGTCGAGGAAAAATCTCCCTTGCTATGTCCCGGAATATTTGTTATTTTTCGTCCCCAAGAAACCACTATATGTCATCAGAACTTATGATCATGGGGAGATTCGATATATGGGAGATATAGTCTGCAAGTTCGGAGGAACATCGGTCGCTGACTCCTGCCAGATCTGTAAGATAGAGTCAGTAATCCGTTCTGATCCCAGGAGGAGGTTCATAGTACTCTCAGCTCCCGGGAAAAGGCACGGCAAGGACACCAAGATCACCGATTTACTCTACATATGCTACGATCTCGCGATGGATGGACTCGATATATCCGCACCTTACGGTGTTATAAAAGCTCGATATATGGAGATTACAAAGGACCTGGGAATAGAGATTGCTGTGTCAGAGATCCTGGACGAGGTTGAGGGCCAGATAAAGAACGGGGCGAGCCGCGACTTTGTGGCATCAAGAGGAGAATACATCTGCGGTCGCATTCTCTCCTCTTACCTGGGAGCCGAATTCGTCGACTCGGCGGGGAAGATACTTTTCACGCGAGATGGGAGGTTAAACCCGGAGACCTACGAGAAGCTTGCCGAGGCATTAAAAGGGGACGGTACATTTGTGATCCCCGGATTCTACGGAAGCGATCCCAAAGGGGAAATCAAGACCTTCTCCCGCGGTGGTTCTGATATAACGGGTGCCATCGTGGCAAGGGCAGTGAACGCCGCGGTGTATGAAAACTGGACCGATGTATCGGGCTTTCTGATGGCCGATCCGAACATAGTGCCGGACGCCAGGGTCATAAGGGAGATCACTTACAGAGAACTGCGTGAGCTCTCCTATATGGGTGCCAAGGTGCTACATGACGAGGCGATATTTCCGGTCAAGGAGACAAACATTCCCATAAACATAAGAAACACCAATTGCCCCGATGATCCCGGGACGATGATCGTGCGTGAGAGGGACTACTCGAATAGTATAATAGTAGGGATTGCCGGAAGCAAAAACTTCACAATGATAAACGTAGAAAAAGCCCTTATGAACAAGGAGATCGGGTTTGGGAGAAAACTGCTCGGGATTGTTGAGACCCATCGTATAAGCTATGAGCATTCCCCTACGAGCATAGATTCAATGTCCATAATAATAAAGGATGAAGAGCTGGGCGACAAAGGCGAGGCTGTGGTCGAGGATATGCGTAAGATTCTTGATCCCGACAAGGTGGAGCTCATAAGCGGGCTTGCACTTATTGCGACGGTAGGGCTCGGGATGGCCTACAGGGTGGGCATGGCCGCGAGGTTGTTCAAGGCGCTCGCGGATGCGAACATAAATGTGAGGATAATAGACCAGGGCTCTTCCGAGATGAACATAATTGTGGGTGTGAAAGGCGAAGATCACGAGAAAGCCGTAAAGGCGATATACAGTGCTTTCGTGGAGTGACAAGGCATTCCTCTCCGACCGGCGGGAAAGGTGTGAGGGAAAAATGAAAACGGAGGAAACATGGAACTTCCGAAGGTGAAATTCGGGAAGTACGACGTTACCAGGCTTATGATTGGGGGAAACCCTCTCAGCGGGGTCTCGCATCAGACGAGGGAACTCGACGAGGAGATGGTGAGCTTTTACACGGCACAGCATATCAAAGAGGCCTGGGATGAAGCCCAGCGTTGTGGCATAAACGGCTTCTGTATGAGGACGGACAAACATATTCTGAGGGTCGTAAGGGAATATGCGGATGAAGGAAAGGCAGACAATATGGTCTGGTTTGCGCAAACAGCACCTGAGCTTGCCAACTTCGAGGGTAATGTGAGAACCGCCCTGAGAGTCCCCGGGATCCGTCCCTCCGGTATATACCACCATGGGGGCGAGCTCGACAAAATGTGGGAAGATGGAAGAAAAGACGAACTCAGGGACAGGCTCAAACTCATAAGGGATCTCGGGGTCCTCGTAGGTGTGGCAAGCCATCAACCTGAAATCATAGCCGGTATAGAAGATGAAGGATGGGATGTCGACTTCTATATGGCCTGTTTCTACAACCTCACAGGCCGAGGTAAAGAAGGGCTTACGATTGTGGATGGTTCCGAAGGGGAAAAATTTGATCCGGAGGATCCGCCACTGATGTGCAGGGTGATACGCCAGGTCTCTAAGCCCTGTATAGCTTACAAGATTCTCGGGGCAGGACGTCTCTCCAGAACCAGAGATGACTTAGTAGGGGCTTTCAGATTTGCCTTCGATAACATAAATGATACTGATACCGTGCTTGTAGGTGTTTTCCAGAAGTACAGCAATCAGATAAGGGAGAACCTTGATATAGTGTTTGAAATACTCAGCAAAAGGGAGAGAAGTTTATGAGCTACGAGAGAGGATGGAAGGCGCTGCACCTTGAGATGCCGGATACGATCCCACATACGGAATATTGCTCCCATCCAAAGCTTGTAGAAGCTGTAACCGGTATAGACCCGCGCGAGGATGGAAGAGGCTGGCAGAAGTTCTTCGAGATGACAAACTACGATTTCCTCTGGTCAGCGAACGATGGCCCTCCCTGGGAGGGCAGAACTACAAATATGGGACATGCCGTCTTTCAGGAGGGCGGTGTGGATTTCGACGAAAACATCTACTGTCCCTTTAAGAGTCCTGAGGAAGTGCTCTCTTTCGATCCTGTTGCCGAATACGGTCTGCCGGGCTTAGACGAACGCACCCAATATTTCGAGGATGCCTACCAGGAAGGCCAGAATGCGCATCCCACACTTGTGTTTCCCGGTGGCTACTATAAGACCATATTCTCCGCCTGTATAGCTACCTTCGGATGGGACATGTTCCTGAGCTCAGCCCCTCTCGATTATGAGAGGTTTGACCGTGTGCTGGAGGGTTTTTTCAGGATAAGCATGGCAAACCACGAAGCCTGGTCGCGCACCTCAGCTCCTGTGTTCATATGCCACGACGATATGGTCTGGTCCGAGGGTGCGGTCTTCCACCCGGAATGGTACAGGAAATACGTATTCCCGAGGTACAAAAAACTCTGGTCGGTTCTCAAAGAAGCGGGAAAAACAGTCCTGTTCTGCTCAGATGGAGATTTTACGGAGTTCGTAGATGATATAGCTAATGCCGGTGCCGACGGCTTTATATTCGAGCCCCTCACCGATCTTGAGCTCGTGGTGAAGCGCTACGGTAAAACCAAAGTCATAATGGGCAACGTTGACACAAGGATACTTACCTTCGGCACCAAAGAGGGCATATACCGCGATGTGAAGCGCTGTGCAGACCTTGGGAAGGACTGTCCCGGATATTTCTTCGCTGTGGGAAACCATATTCCGCACAACGTTCCTATCGACAACGCCCTTTACTATTTCGAACTCATAGAGGAACTGGGGAAAAGGTAATATCCGGTTTGCCGAACCGAGCCTTATGTCTTTAAGGTTGCTATGAACGCGAGATTTCTATAGTCTTGGTTGTAATCGAGTCCGTAGCCGACAACGAAGTAATCCGGTATCTCGAAACCTTTATAGTCTATTTCGACCTCCACGATCCGCCTGGCCGGCTTATCGATTAGTGTGCAGAGCTTGAGGCTCTTGGGTTCTCTGGCGCGGAGGTTCTTCACAAGGTAACCCAAAGTAAGGCCCGTATCTACTATCCCCTCAACTATAATAACGTGTCGTCCAGTTATGCTCTCATCAAGGTCCTTGAGTATGCGAACGGCGCCGCTCGATTTGGTATCAGGGCCATAGCTTGATATGGACATGAAATCGAGTTGAACCGGCAGCCGTATCTTTCTGGTAAGGTCAGCCATAAAGATGCTTGCCCCCTTGAGGATACCGACAAGGAGTGGGGATTCCCCTTCATAATCCCGGGTTATCCTCTCCCCAAGCTCTTTCACCTTCGCCCTTATATCCTCCTCAGATATCAGTATATTATCTATCCCTTCAAGCATCTGTTCCTCCCCGGGAAAAACTTTCTTTAAAAAATTTTAAAAAAGTACTTGACAAATCGCTTTGAATTTTTATATTGTTTATAGCGTCCCAGGAGATCCCAAGGTTTAGCTCAGCATCCGAGGTTCTCCGGAGGGGCCTGTGAAGGATAGGGTGAGTGTCTACAGCCATAGTTGCTCGTCCTTGACAGATCAGGTTCTGTAAGGTTCCAAGGCTGCTGGGGAAGATCAATAAAGGTCACCTGGGGCGTTCTTTTATAAGGTGATATTTCCTCAAGAGTTCTTCGTAATCCCTTCTGTAGAAGATCCTCAGCTTGACATCCGGGTAAAGTCTCCTGAGTCTCCTTATCTTCCGGTTCTTTCTGGTAACAAGGCTCTGCTTAAGGGTTGTAAGCTCGATATACAGGTCGAGGTCGGAGAGGTAAAAATCAGGAGTAAAGGCACTCTTCACGTTCCCTTCCCCATCCCATTCAAGTGGGAAAGTTTTCGGCTCGTACTCCCACCTTATCTTGTAGAAGTCGAGCACCTTAGCGAACTCCCTCTCGCTCTCCTCCATAAAAGCGATGTCGCGGTCTTCGGCTCCCTCCTCCTTTGCCTCGGGTATCCCCGCAGGCAGAGGCTCGGCTGTCCTCCTCTTCCTCTCAAGGTCCCATCCGAGAAGCTTTAACCCAAGGATGATCATATCTATCGCTACATCGAAGCTTATCTTATCCGTATTTATTGTCAAATAATATAGGGAGGGATCCGACCAGTCCCTGCCGTACAGGTAACGTATATATCCGGCCCTCTCCCTGTCGCTGTGGGCTATAGTGCTTATGGCTTCCCTCCGGCCGAGTTCAGACTTCTCCATAACCCTCAGGATCCTCTGTTCACGCGACCCGACCACACGCACGTGGAAAGCCTCAGGGAAATTACGGAAGAGGAACTGTCCACCCCTTCCCAGCACAACCAAGTTATCATCCTGGGCCATATCGAGTATGAAAGAGCGTATCAGCTCGAGGTAGAGCTCCTTCTCAGAATCGAGTCTGTCAAGCACCTCAGGGACTTTCTCGTCTACGGAGCTGAGATCGATCTCTTCGAGATCGTTTTCCTCGAGAAGCTGCTGTATAGTCTCCCTATCAACAAGCGAAAAACCCAGCTTTCCGGCAAGCCTCGCAGCTATCTCCTCCCCACCACTACCAGTCTGCCTTGAAATCGTTATAACTGCCATGCCGAAACGTGACCTCCGAATTATCCGTGGCTATACCCGGCTGGCTCTATCTCCTCGGGAACTGCTTCATAACGTAGAGGTTCCCGGTACGCGGCTCCCGAACGAGGAACACTATGCCGATAAAAGCTACAACCGAAAGGGTGATCCCGATAACGAAGACAGGGACATAAGTCCTGGAAATGTCTATTATCCCACCGCACAGCGGCGCCACAGTCGCTATAAAAGGGACAAGTAGTGTGCGTCCGAGCGCGGATATATCGGTCGGACTGATATCCGGACAGAGCTCTACACTCATATTATGGAAGGAGAGAAATAGCGACATAGATGTTACAGAGTAGAACCCATAGGCTATGCATACCGAGATAAAGCTATTAGCGTCGATGGCGATAATGAAGAATATGAAGAGACAGACCGATTGTATAAGGCTTACGAGTTTGTATCCGTACAGGTCGGCCAGCTTCCCGATAAATATGCCCAAACAGGCGTTAACCACAAGGTAGATGACAGCTAAGTAGCCGAACTGGCTATCGCTTATCCCGAGGTTCTCTTTGGCATACGGTATGATGAAAGTCGCAATGCTTGTAGCTGAGGCATTGAGTATATGGAAGAAAAGAAAAACCCTGTAGTTCGGGTTTTCCCAGAGCCTTCCGAGATTTTCTCTGACGTAAGTAACCGGATCGACTTTGGAGATCTGATGGTTCGGATTTCTGTGATCCTTTGCGAGGAAGAGCGAGAAACATGAGATAAAATAGAGTGAATTTCCTATAAGGAAGCTTACCTGGTAGTTGAGTGGATTGCTCCATTGTTTCAGGACCCAGGAGACAACCGCACCCATGATAACCCCCCCGGCACCGAGCGCCATCGTCCGAAATCCATAGAGCTTTCCCCTCTTTCTGACCGGCACATTATCGGTTATCACACCCATATACAACGGTATTGCCAATGTGATAAATACGGCGAATCCCATAACTGCAAGGACAAATCCCCAGAGCACAACACCGTGTAACAGCATTCCCGGAAAGGCGATCATCAATACACTGTACGTCAGCCACGAAAATGCACCGAGCATATGAAGAAACATCGTGTTCTTGACCCTGAGATTTCCCGCGAAGAGGTAACCGCTCACAAGTTGAAGTGGAGTGGCTATCGTCCAGAACGACTGGACAAAGCCGATCAGGGATTTGGAAGAGCCAAGAGTTGTGAGATAGGCCGGCACCATCGATGAAAAGAAGGCAAACGGCATACCGAGTCCCCAGACAAATTCAAAGAGGACGAACGCCGTGACATTCCTTCGGAAATCACGCTCGACTAAACGGTCTACATCTGCCAGTGCTACATCCATAACTTACCTGTATCGTCCCAAGGTGCTTTAATCTCGAAATCTGCTATCCCGCAATCCGGTGCGCCATCCGAACACAAAGACCTGTAAACAGCGGATTTTTGAGCGATAATCTACCCCTCTGCCATGGTTTTGTCAACAGTTATTGTGTCCACAGACTGTATCGGACTGCGACCGGGAAATGCATGAAACCTTTGCACCGAATTATGGCTTAAGATTTAGGGATAGGTAATAACATGGTATCCCCCTGTTGATATGTCAAAGAGATTTTG
>CAZTBA010000317.1:0-7415 GCA_964611725.1 uncultured bacterium | reverse complement strand
GAGGCACTCCATGCCCGCAACATCCAGAGATCGGCCATTGGGTTTAAGGGTACGATCCGCCAACTCTGGGAGGAACTGAAGTCTATCGGGGAAGAGACAGGATTTCGTCCTTTCCCATACGCATCCCCGGAAGACATCTGGAAGCGAGTTTGTGAAGAAAGGGCCTGCAAATGGGAGGGATGGGACATCGGGCCGGAGGAGCGGGACATACCGGAGACGGCAAATGTATGGGTGATAAAGAACGGACCGCCACTGCCCCCCGAGAAGCTGAAGCCATGGGAGATGCCGATAACGACAGGGCGCATACCTGAGACCTTCTGGCATCGTCCTGAGAGCAGGCGCAGTCAGCACTATTCCGGATCATTCACGGCCTGGGGTGCTTTAACGGATAAGATATTGGAGAGACATGACAATTATTCAGAGAAGATCTTCGAGGATCACCCCCTATACCGGATGAAGGAAGTCGGTGGAAAGATCCTTCTCCTGGGCGTCGATCATGGCAGGAACTCGACCATCCATGTGGCAGAAAGCGCGGCGATCCGTGCGCGTGGGGTGGATTTCCCGCAGGAGTTTCTCGGACATTTCATGGCAGTTGACGAGCCTCTCAGCCGCATAGGCGGGCAGACGATAGGAAAAGTTGGCAATGCGGAGGTCAGGTTTGTCGACACGAGGACCCTGTACGACGTGGTAGCCGATATACTTGATCAGAAGCTCAAGGAACGTGGATAATAGCAGTTTGCGCTTTATGATTCAGGTAGGATTTCGGACAGCAGTCTGCCAACATAGCTATGACAACCTCCCTCCATACCTCCCACCGCATGCAGGGAAAGGCTAAGCGAGAGGTAAGAAAGGAACTGAAGCGTTTTTCATAGTCAGGGCAGGGCATGCCCTGCCCCTACAATTCGTAAATTCGTTTTGGGATGTTGATTCACAAATTTAAACTGCTCTCGGCATAACACGTTCCCCTACACAGCGATTACGCTGTAGAAACGCCCCGGATGAAGATTAAGAATTTATCCGTGCAAGAATGTACGGACGATTAATTTTATTAGATGCCGAAACAAGTTCGGCATGACAACTTATCGAAAGTAGCATCATCTCAATGTCATCCTGAACTTGTTTCAGGATCTCATTGCACTTGCGATGTTGCTCGATTACTTTATGAATATTCATGTGAAGGGTCTCCATTATCATAATAACAAGGCCTTATTTTATATGGAGGTATAAATAATGCGTATGGAAATGAGCCTGAACGGGCGATGGAAATTCTACCCCGCCTTCGATCGCTTCAGTGGCGACCTACGCTGGATGGATCGGGATTTCGATCCCCAAAACCCTGATGCCACACCGAGGGACAGGGAAGTCGGTTGGATCGGCGAACATTTCGATGACAGCAACTGGATGGACATTGATGTACCCGGCAGTTGGAACAGCAGCTTCGAAGACCTCTGGAGCTACGAGGGCCATGGGTGGTACCGCCGATCGGTGGAGATTCCTGCCGCCTGGAAGGACAAGCGAGTGGAATTTTTCAGTGAGGGGGCGAATTACCGCACGGAGTTATACGTCAACGGCCAGTTTGCTGGTGAACACGATGGTGGCTATGCGCCTTTTGCGATCCCGATCCATCATCTGCTAAGGTTTGGGGAGAGGAATATCATCGCTGTGGTATGCGACAATGAGCCCAAGCCGGAGCGTGTTCCCGGCGGGAAGTTCGCCTGGTGGAACCATGGTGGGCTGTACCGGGATGTTTCGCTGCGCGCTACCGATGCGGTCTATATCGACGATGTGACCGTGGTAACGGATGTGGAGAGCGAACATGTCAGGGTTCGGATAGACGCGATCATCTGTTCCGAAGAGGCTCAGGAGTCCGAGCGTGATCTGAACCTGGTCTTGATCGATCCTTCGGGTGATGTCGTTTCGCTGCAGCCGGAAGAGCAGTCGCAAACGGTGGCGGTTTCCGATGGACAGACCGAAGTGGCGATAGAGTTTGAGCTGGAGGACGTGCTCCTGTGGTCGCCCGAAGATCCGAACCTTTATACACTGCGGCTGACGCTGTCAGACGCCGGACGTCTCACCGATGAGTGGTCGCACCGTATTGGACTGCGCACGATCAAAATCGAGGGTA
Source organism: uncultured bacterium (assembly GCA_964611725.1). Taxonomy (GTDB): domain Bacteria; phylum Latescibacterota; class CAZTBA01; order CAZTBA01; family CAZTBA01; genus CAZTBA01. Next base: position 5,290 of record CAZTBA010000317.1, on the reverse strand, counting down.
CGAAACTCCTATTGAACGGCAAGCCACTGCTTATCAAGGGACTGAACCGCCATGAGGAATATGAAAAGGGAAGCATGTCGTCTCCCACGCACACCGAGGCACAGCTCTGTCGCGATCTGGACTTAGTGAAATGGCTGGGAGGTAACGCACTGCGCTGCCACTATCCCAATCACCGGCGCCTCTACGAGCTATGCGACGAGAGGGGGGTTCTGAATATCCTGGAGGTGCCCCTCTGGCAGTGGGGTCACCCGATCGTGGAGACCGGCAGTATGGAGGCGCTGGACACCGCAAAGAAGATGCTTGCTGAGATGATTCGGATCTACAAAAATCACGCCTGCGTTTTCATATGGAGCGTCAGCAACGAGAACTTCGTCGTGCCCAGATCGGGCGAAGGGGATAATCCGGATGCGGTGGCGCTGGCAAAAAAGGTAGTTGACGGGAACAAAGAGCTGGTAGCGCTGGCGAAACAGCTCGACCCGACACGCCCTGTGGTGGAGGTGAGCAACCACTGGCCCGAAGATCCGGTGCTCGAGGTCACCAACCTGTTGGCTGTCAATGCCTATGTCGGCTACCCAAGCCCGCCACTTGGGAGTGAAACTCCTCAAACTTACCGGTATATATGCGAGAAGCTGGAGGCCCTGCGAGCGAAGCTTCCCGACAGACCGATCCTTATAGCGGAGTTTGGCAAATGGACCGTGCGAGGGGTGATGACAAACTATCCCCCCGGGGAATACTTTCAGGCGGAGAAGTTCAGAACCGAATGGGAAGGCCTCCTCAGAGAGCCGAATTTCGTCGGCGGATTGATCTGGTGCTTCGCCGACTATGATCTGCACCGGCACTACCTTTTTGCACACGAATATCGCCTTGGATACGGTGTGTTCGACATCAAACGCCGCCCGAAGGCGGTAACGCAGATCATACGCGAGTTGTGGACGAAGTAGAGAGATGAAATAGATCGCTCAGATGTCAGGAGGTGTAATATGTCCTGGAAACTTGCTCTACATTCGGTGAGTTATGCGGGTGTGTGGCGGGGACAGGCGTCTCTGCCCGTTGAAGAGATTCTTGAAAAAGCAAAGGATCTGGGATTCGATGGATTGATGCTGATGGCCAAGCGCCCACACGTCTCGCCACTGGACTATGACTCAGATGCCCGCAAACGTCTCAGGAAAAAGATCGAGGAACTCGGACTGGAAATAGCCTGTCTCGCTGGATACGTCGATTTCACTGCCGGGATGGAGCGGCCCATGGCTCCGATGTCCGAAATCCATGCTGTCTATATCCGGGGACTTGCCCAACTGGCAGATGACCTAGGCGCTTCCGTGATACGCATCTTCACCGGGTTCGAGCGTGAAGGCGTCCCGTTCGATAAACAGTGGGAGGCCTGTGTACAGGGGCTAAAACTCGGTGCCAGACAGGCAGCGGATTTCGGTGTGACTCTTGCGGTTCAGAATCACCATGACATAGCCGTTCATCACGATGCCTTTCGCTGGATGCTCGAAGAGGTAGATGAACCGAACTGCAGGGCGGGATTCGACGCATGGGCCCCGGCTTTACAGGGAATAGAGGGTGATGAACTGAAGAAAGCTGTGCGCACGATGGCCCCGTTTATCATCCACACAACGGTTGCCGATTATATGAGGTTGCCCCGGTACACTTATGAGCACACCCTCACAAATTTCATCCCTCGAAATGATAGAATCTGCGCCGTGCCAATGGGTACGGGGATTGTGGATTATCCGAGTTTTTTCTCCACTCTTGAGGAGATAGGTTATCAGGGCTGGGTTGCCTACGAGATGTGCGAAGTCCTGAGAGGTGGCGGAAGCATAGAGAATCTCGACAGATGTGCCCGAACTTTCGTAGAATATATGAGGCAGGAAAAGTGGCGGAAAAGTTGACTCCGTAGACTTAATTACCTCTTTCTGAAAGGGGTCAGTCCTAACACGGTTCTCCCCTCGGTATGTTAACCTGTGTCTTTGGGAGACGCCTCGGATGAAGATTAAGAAAATAATCGGGCAACATTTTGGGTAGTGATGATTATGGCATCCCACAAAATTTCTGTAAGGGCAGGGCATGCCCTGCCCCTACAATAATTCATCGAACGTGCTTGTAGACCTATTTCGCGGGCTCTCCCTGTCCAAATCACATTCGAGCGAGTTGGTCCGGACATATTTCCGAATGCGGTTCAATTCGGTTTCGTTTCTGACAACGTGTTCGTAATAATTGCGTTGCCAGATTGAGGCGTCAGCCGTTCCCTGAATTCTATATGATTAGCCTAGTTACAGCGGATTTATAGGAACCGACAATTGTATGCAACGATCAAGGCGGTACAACCCCGAAACTGTGATTCTCGTGTAGGGGCAGGGCATGCCCTGCCCTTGTGGTTATCATGATAATACCATGAACATGGTTCGGCATGACAACTTATCGAAAGTAGCACCTCTCAATGTCATCCTGAACTTGTTTCAGGAACTCATTAGACCTGTGATGTTGCCCGATTATTTTATGATCTTTATTCGGGGCGTCTCTACACTGCAACGACATGGTATCAGTCTATATCATTTCAAAAGACATCCTCTCATTGTCTGTGTGAAGCCTCCAGCCTCTATCCTGTAGATATAGTTCCCGCTTGCGAGGTCTCGCGCGTTCCAAACTACCGTATGGTAGCCGGAGGTCTGGACTTCATCGACAAGATCTGCCACCTTTCTGCCCAGGATGTCGTAGACTGTGAGTTTTACATGCTCATCTCCGGGAAGGTAATACTCGATCTGAGTGGTGGCATTGAAGGGGTTGGGATAGTTCTGCATGAGGGCATATTTTGTTATTGCTAAATCGTCTTTATCTTCCTCAACAGCGGTTCTGATGCTGAGAGAAGTTGTATCGGCTCCTTCAATCTGGACTACCAGGCTATCTTTCCACTCGAATCTGTCCGAATTCATAGAGAAATGGAACTGTATATCATGTCCGGGCGGGACATCAGATGCCACGGTAAATTTCGTCAGTTCACGCTGTTTCAAATTAGTCCCCGCGATCCCGCCTGGCAAAATCTCACTAAAGTTCAGGGAAACAGGTTGAAAGCCATCACCTGGGTTCACAAAGGGATCATCGGTGGAGATTATCGCAGTTAGAGATGAAAGTGTAAGGTCCATCCAGTTCTTCAACCGGAACCTGAAGCACAGCTTGTCGCTGGGACCGGCTGGCCCATGGGTCGGTACCCATCCTTCGCTGGTCTCTTCATATCGTTCAATAACATAGTCGAATAGCTCAACCTTTTGAGGAATAGTCACGGCCGCTGATATGGCTCCGTTCTCCCTGCGGATCTCCCCAATAGATATGTTTGAGGCAGACAGCTCCCAGGATGGATAGCGATCACTTCCCTCCCACCTGCTCGAAGGGTTCGTGTCTTCGGAAAAAGATGTAAACTTCTCTCCATCAAAGAGGTCTGTCGAATCTCCAAGGTTTCCACTATGTGAAGCCTTGTAATCCTCATCGGATGCCCAGAAATCGAGATTATCGCCACCATTCACAGGATCTGTCTCCTTGCCGAACGGATAGCCTGCATCAATATACTTACCATCAGCACACTCGAGATCAATGCTCCAAGCTTCGTGACCATATTTCTCTGTCACATGCCAGATCAGGAGCCCACTCCCGTGGATATTTCTGTCATAATAGGATGCTGAAGGATCCCTGTTGGAAATCAGGAAATACTCCCTGTCAGATAATGGAACCTTGTAAACTTCGCCATCTTGGAAAAGTGGCGAAACCAGGATTCTACCGGATTGAGTCACTACCTTAAGCCTTTCGTTATCAGGGCCTATCCAACCAAGCTTCTCGAGGCTATATTCACAGAACGGAACAGGGGTATCATCGTTTCCGTTCCATCCATGTGATGCCCCCCATGACATAATGCCCCAAAGGCCTATTCCGGCAGAATCATTTTCCGGAGGGTTCTTCTGACCTTTGTTGTAGAGATCACCTAATCCCATAAGATGCCCGAACTCATGGCACATTACACCAACAAGCCTTGGAAAATTAAGGAATTCCTGCACGCTCCCCGACTTTACTCCTATATTGCTGCCTGAAATACCCGTATCGGAACTTACGAAACCAGCGCCGCCAAGTCCAAGCTCAGCTATACCACGGGCTTCCCCGATGGGTATGAATCCGGACGGTATCCTGAAAAAGTTCATAAACACAACATCGACATATCCATCATCATCACCTGAATTCGGAATCCCGTCTGGACCATCGCTATCAAACTTGCTGAAATCGATGTCAGAATCGACCTTTTCCAGAATCTCTGCTACAACCTGACCATAGGGAGGCATCTTGTCTTGCTTGCGATCGTATCTATCGATATAGTAGCTTGCAGGATGATTTGTAACATAGAGCTTTGGTAGAACCTCGCCCTCAACTCTTAGCTGTCCACAGGACATCTCATTGTAGAAGTGGGAGAAACTTCCAGGAATGTCTATATTGAAGATATCCTTAGAATAGGATGGTGGAGAGGTCAGGGATTCCCCGGGGAACTTTACAAAGACAGCAAGCGCCTTAAGATTTCCCTTGGATGGAAGCGTATCGATACCAGCTATGGAAGTTCCTGTCGAGAGGAAGTATACCGATACGAAGATCACTATTGTTAACACTCTTTTCAGCATTTTGGACCTCCTGTGTGTTTGGGGATGGTTCTTTCGTTCACACATAGGTCCTTTCGCAACCTTCGTACCCAAAAACAGCCACTCGAAGTATATCACTTCAAGTGGCTGTTTATAAATAACTTATAATTATTGCATCTGCTCGGACTGAGTGTAAAATACTACGCTCGGGCGTAATATGTTACACCCCAATTCTGATTTAAGATATCTATAATATTTATTAACAATAACTTAGTGGGAAAAATCGAAGGCGAAAAATATTACACCGAGGGTACCATGGTTCACCCGGAACCAGGAGCAGCGATAGATCACAGCGATATGCCTGTGAAATCAGGTAAAATTGGGTGAAAAAATCGGCTAAAATGGAATTTTTTTGTGGGAAGATAGTAGTTTGAAGGAGGCTGGGAAAGAAACTTGTGAGCCTGTAGTGCAGGGGTGGCGAGGAGTGAGGATAACAGATATTGAGGGTTCTGGGCAGGTGTATATCGTATGTCTGTGGAATAATAGGGAGCAGTGATCAGTCGGTGGATGGGATCTGGCAGGGGGCGTGAAAGCTTTGGGCAGGAAGATTGATGCGGCGGTTGTGCGGGATGAAATCTGTAAGGTCGGAAAGGTAGATTAGCTGTGGATAGGGT
>CAZTBA010000316.1:0-7426 GCA_964611725.1 uncultured bacterium | reverse complement strand
CCACAGATGTCCGCAAACCGTCCGAGAAGCTCGGAGCCGGTGTACCCTTCCAGCCCCGCCCCAGCACTCCTCCCACCTGCTCTGCGGACCACATCAAAGAGGGTCTCGCATTGGAAATCACCTTTGAGAGTATGGACACCATGTCCGGCCAGATCAGTTCCGGTGACCATAGCGGCGAAGTTCACAGGGGTACTCGAAGGCATTACGGAACGGAGTATGATACTTCTCTCGTTATGGAGGGATTTCAGAAATGGCATCTCACCCTGCCAGAGCCTCCATGCGAACTCCCCCAAGGCGTCCGGCGCGAGCATCGCCACCTTAGCGGAACCCGAAAGGTCGCGTGCTATATCCATGATGACAGAACCCTTGGCCTGAAACGGGACTGGTAATCCCAAAATGGTGCTTACTGTCGGAGCGACATCCATCATAGAATACTGTTTGTCAGCCATGGCGGTCTCCTCGGTTAGTTGGAAGTAATATAATAGTTTAGAAAACACCTTTGTCAATAATTTTGTTGAGAGTTTCTACCGCACTCTGTATCTTTGTGATGCTACCTTACACAGCATGAATAGTATTGGGCCTGATCGTGATGTAGATACGTTTGCTGAGGGTATTTCTACGAAAGCGGCTTCTCTATCCAGAAGCAAAAACTTGTATCAAAATGCCTGATAACACCGTCTACAATGCAGAAACTTGGGGTTTCGGCCATACGTTTTGGGCTTCAGGTCAGAGACGTAAATGTAAAGTGGACGTCCGATATTTCAAAATCGAGGGGGATAAGATGCGAAAAGTTCTATGTGCTGTAGTGGCTTCGTTGTTTATGGTCTCTGCAGCACGAGCCTGTATGCCGATGGATGGGGACAGAGCGACAGACATAGCGTTTAACGATAACGAGATATTCGATCTCACGAAGCTGACTGACGTAGGTAAAGCAGACGAAAACTATCTAATAGAGTATCAGGAAAGTGGTAACCCGGTGGTGGTCTATCGGAGCCACCTCGATAACCGGACGATGGTAAAAGTGGGCTATTGTGTCCCAGAGTATAACTGGATCTCCGTATTGGTAGTGCTGCCCGAAGAGATGGACCCAAAAGCCTTTGACTTCGCTTCAGCAATGCGGGAAGAGCTTAACTGGTTGGTTGAACTCGGCGTAATCACTGGTCTGGACCCGCAACAGATTCCGGATATGACGCGGGATCTGGCACCCGGTGTAAGGTTCTTTAGTCAGGGGATGATACTATCCTATCTGAATTGCTTCACCCCTGATGATTGTGTACGCTGTCAAGGTGGAACGGCCTATACCAAACTCCCTCCTGAGTCAATGGTCAAAACGTCAGTGAAGATAAAATTGTGGTCAAAGCTCAAGGCTTTATTTCGGTAGATCTTCTCTCCCATCACGCACAAAAATACTGGAGAAAAAGAAGGATAAGTTATCCTTCACCATTTCCTCAAACGATTTATCGCTATAAGCCCTAATAGCTACGTAGCACTTCTCGCAACTGTTGTGCTTCGAGAATTTCTTCAGCATCTCTTCCCGAGTTGAATACAGCCGATTGTGAGGGCGCATTGAGCAGGGAATCAAATAGCCGTTGGGCCGGACAACCAGGAACCTTCTGCCGGCTTTACAATCGGGAATACGGCCATTCTTGAAGAACTCATATGTCTTCATCAACTGGGATACCGGGTTGAGGATCCTTCTGCCTTCCTTTTTAAGCTGTATAATTCTACGAATCCTCTGCCGTAGCATCTCCAAGTCTTCTCCCGAATATATAGAGAAACTCTCATCTCCTGTACGTAAGGAACCATAGGCACTATAGGAGATAGCCACACCCCATTCCTTAGCCTTATCTGCCAGATCTATCAGATATGGCATATTCACCCTGGTTATTGCAGAATTCAACGCAATGTCATCGTAACCCAGTTCAGCCAGGCGCGGAACAATTTCATTGAGATGGGCATACAGACCAGGGTGCCTGCGAAACCCGTCGTGTCTCTCATCGGGGAAATCAAGCGAGAAAGAAAAACGGTCAACGCCGGATTCCCTTAACCTTATATATTTTTCCTCATTCAAAAGAGAAGCATTGGTCACAAATATAATGTATGGCATAAACTTAGAGCGGCTCTTTATCGCTTTGACTACATCTAGCACATCACTTCTGAGAAGAGGTTCACCTCCCGATACCTGGACTATGGAAGGGTTTAATAATGACACCAGGGTGGTATAGTCTTCTGGTTCAAGCAGATTATCCTCCTCTTCCGGCCCCCCCCTATCGCAGTGCAGGCAATCACAGGTGCAGGAGTGCGTAACCTCAAATGAAATGACCAGGGGCCTGTTGGTTACGTAATTATGCAGAGATCTTAGGCCAATACGTGCAGACTGAACCAACCACATACCCTTCATAAGTATTCTCCCATTACTAAATTCATGAGGACGTCTATCAGTTAAGCCATCAATACAGAGAGGAATCCAAAACTGGATCCGTGCTTCTACCTCGCCCGAATATCAGCGCAGTTTTTCAACGAATTACGCCCACCTTTCAATTGCCCATCCCCGCTGGCGAGCAATCTCTTTCATTCTCACTGTGGGATTTACGGCAACTGCCTGCCCGAACAATTCCATATGGTGTTCATCGGAATGATGATTCGCGAAAACTACCGATTTATCCAGATCAATTCTCAGTTCATTTTGAAGTTCTAACAAAATCTGCCGTTTGCGTGCTCCATAGGGATGTGGACCCAATACCTTTCCCGTATAGTGATCGTCTCTGATCTCCAGCACGGTACTGATCAGATAATCGGTACAGAAGAGGTTTTGCATGTGACGCGTCAAAAAATCCGGAGATCCACTCATCACCATGATCTTGTATCCTTCCTGTCGATAAGACTCAAGCCTCTGCAGTCCGGCAGAAGACAGGGCAGGAACAATAGATCTTCGGAAGAAGCTATACGAATAATTCTGCAGAGATCGAGCAGAGATTCCTCTCAAATAGATTTTATTATTCTTAAAGGATTCCACCCAATTCCCCTGCAAGGCACCTATCAGTGCAGTGAGGAAGTAATAGAAAATATTTTGGAAAGGAAGAAAGCCATTTTTAACAATATGCAATAGAAAATATTTCTCCATGGAAGTCGCCGGTAGAAGCGTACCGTCCACATCGAAGACCGCCCAACGTGCCATAGGCTATGCCTCGTCCTTGAGCTGTCGAGGGAAGCTTCTTTCGAAGAGGTAATATCGACCATCCCACAGCACAGGGATCCCCCGAATCAGGTTCATGGCTACCACGATCCAGACGATTATATTTGTGACAAATTTCAATTTACCGTGAAACGTCTCCGGAAACCAGCTCAGGAAAAGCCCGGTCTCTTCCTCAAACACCAAGATAACTCCTAACATCACAAAAGCAACCACTTTTCCGCCGGCATAAACGCCACGGCTAAAACGTGAAGCAGTAAGGAATCTGGTAAATGCGGAACGCATCATGCTCTTTTCTCCGAAGGGAGTCTTGCCTTCTTTTGTAAAGGCCACACTGCGGACGGTATCTACTAAAAAGCTACGTCCCACAAAAATGATGGGTACCCAGAAGCTGACCAATCCCACGGCGGTGAAAAAGATCCAGTAAACGTGCTCCACAATGCGGTCCCCGGTGATGTCAAATAACGCCCCGAAGTCGCTGGCAGCTCTCAGCTTACGGGCGACGTATCCATCTAAGGAGTCGAGATAGATAACCAGAATAGTCAGGAAAACTGCCGCCACCCGCCAGTAGAGTCCCGCCTGGAATAGAATGACCACAAGAAACACCAGTATTATACGTCCGAGGGTAATCATATTCGCAGCCATATTCACTCACCTCTTAACAATCGATCGCAAAGATGGGCCGAACCTGTTTTGTGACATAGAATCTGTAGTTTCAATCCTTTCCATAGGCACAATCTTGTTGAAATTCCAATCTGAGCCACGATAATTTGAGGGAAACAGTCCTATATCCTATGGACGCAAGCCATATTTCCTTGCAGCATCAAAATAAGCCCTCACGTTCTCTATGGGTGTGCCATCCCTTATGCTGTCCGAAGTCCCAAGTATAAACCCATTTCCAGGAGATGCCGTCTCGATCGCACTTCGAACGGTATCTTCTATCAGTTCGGGTGTTCCACGCTGAATCACGTACACGATATCCACATAGCCCATAAGGCAGACATGCTCACCTATGCGCCTTTTGGCTTCCGCAAGGTCCAGGTCACCTACCGGCGGTGGTGTCAGAGTCTGTAGCACATCGATCCCACAGTCGGCCAGAAGGTCGAGGATGGGCATGCATTTGCCGTCATCATACAAATTCACGGTACCGCCGGCGCTGTGGACGACACCGACAAGCTCGCGTAGCTGCGAGGCAAAGACCCCTTCCCATATACGGGGAGACCAGCCGACGGAGAGGGAATTGTAGTACCAGTTCGCAAAAATGTGTTTGAATCCCGCATTCAGCGCCGCACGGGTTTTGGCCATCATGTCCTGGTGAAAGATGTCGAGGAGCCGGTTGAAGAACCCTCGGTCATCGTAGTATAAAATCATAAGGTCGGTGATCGGATAGACATCGCCCGCCCCGTGGCACAGCGGCGAGAAAATGTTTATCATAAACAATCCTCGATCCCCGAGTTCCTCCTCCTGGCCGCGTACACCCGAGAAATCAGTCCTATCGCTGTCCGGAAGTATATACGGTATACAATCCAAATCTCTCGGCTCCTTGACGAGATACTCCACCCTGATCGGGTTCGGGCTGATGCCGTATTCGCGTCTGCCTGGAGGTGGAAACTTTGTAACATCCGTGATAGTCCTTACTGGCGTATGGAAGATCCGCCGTACCACATGGTAGTCGTCCTCCATCCATTCGTGTCGCTCATAGTCCACATAGGGCAGGTCATAGTTCTCAGCACACCCTAGTCCGCTCACATTTACAAAGGGATCTGCCACCCAGTGCGGGTCGAAACCAAACTCCTCTTTGGCTCGAAGCATCTCGTGCAAGCCCCAGGAACCATAGTATTCCAGAAACCACGCCCAAATTCTGGGACTACAGGGCACCCGATCAGTTTCCTTATGACTGTAAGCAGCCAATAACCGTTCTCGTGAACTCATCTCGACCATATATTGCTTCTCCCCTTCAGAAAAATCCCGGTTGGTTTTTCCAAAGCAAGAAGTCCCTGAGACTTAGTAATATAAGGAGAGGTTTATGCTCTGTCAACAGCTCAACGTCCATTCTCAAGAGCGTCGATCTAAGTATAATTGATTCCTATCTGTAGCAAAAGTGCATCCCGGTTCTGTGTATGAGGTGGACAGGAAGGCCAACAACAGGATTGGAAATCATGGCCAACCCTTTTCTTTGATAAGCCTGATAGCTGTCTCCGCGATGAGGTCCCCCGCTTCTGGTGCCAGCATTGAACTGGGCCCAAAAGTCGTTTCGTAGCCCCCCCTCAGGAAAGCTTCCTTCGTGGGAATATAGCCGACCCTCCCATTTGCGCATGAGGCCACAAGCGCATGGGCCGGATACGCCCCTTGTTTGATCTTCAACCCGAACTCAACAAAGTATTCACCGGGTGCACTAACAACAGCGTATCCGTTCACGAAAAGCACCTGTACCTCTACAAGATGGGTGCCGCGTTCCCTGATCTTCTTCACCAATTCAGGAATTTGGCGATCATATATCGCCGGATCAACAAAACGCTGTACCCCTCTGGTTCGTCCTTTGATCTCGTCCTCAGTGATCTTGCGGTACGGCAATTGAACGGTTGCGGACGCCATCCCCAATCGAACCGTATCTCCAAACGTTATGGTCTCAATGATGCGTTGCACATCCTCCGCAAGGATTCTACCGGCCCTCTCTTTAGACATATTCTTTCCATCCATACAGGGGTCAGCAGTATGCATATTTCCAGCAGCTCCGTTGAGAAACAGGGTCACAGGACAGTTTCGTGACCGCATCTCTTCGGCCAACACCCCGGGGAATCCGGCAGAAATGGCGGTACCATCTCCGTCGTGTGTGGGGTGGCAGGCAAAGTTGACGATCGAGCCGGTAATCCCACCTCTTTTGTTGCGCACAGCGATTACAGCCACCTCCGGATCTATCGGTCCTTCAAGGCAAAGCGCATCTGGGTCCTCAAAGGTGCCATGGGTACGTACAGTTCCATCGCGCATGACCACTCGACGGTTGTGTGCCACATCCCACTCAAAACCGCTGCCAAAGCCGATTTCGGCCCCTTCCAGGTTTTCCATTGCCTGACCGAAGACCGTGACTATCTTAGAAACGAGTTCCTGGGCATAAACTTCATCCTTTTCCACGTCTCCGGCATGGGTTACTGCAGGGCCAGCATGATTGTGTGTAGCGGCCACCATAACGTGTTCTCCGGGGAAACCATATTTTCCCTCAATTCCTTCGCGGATAGCTACTACTTCGGGCCACGCTATAAAAAGTGTGTCCAGTTGAATGAAGGCAATCTGGCTTTCCGGGGTCTTGAAAATAGCTGCCCGACCAAAGATCGGGTCCAAGATTTCTTCACCAACGATGATCTTCAGCCACCCAATCTTGTGTGTCCCGATAGGTGGTGTGATATCGATCTCAGCAAAACCGGCTTGAAATGGCACGATAGGCTCCTTATTGCAATTGATCTATGTTCTCCATGACTTTCCGGATACCCTGAGCCGTGAGTTTGGCGACGTCAGGACCGTTGGGAGACCGCAAAGCCATGATTATGCAGGTATGAGTATCGCAATGCTTCTGTGCTACAGGGTATTGATCGAGGGAATAGTCAACGGGCCGTGAGTGAGGGCAATCCCATGGACACCCTTTTCCATAGCCGTTTTTTGCCTGGAAAACTGTCATCGCCGGAAGGATAAACCGCTGCCATACCGAGTTTTGGACACCTTCGGCATTCAAGACATCGATGATTTTATCCCGGAATATCCTGGCATCGTGTGAATGGCCCAGTGTTTCCATATCAAATCGAATCACATAGTTGTACCAGTTGTGCTTAAAATCCCCCGACACCTCCGGCAAAATGAGCCCCGGGGTACCCTGGAGAGCTTCCGCCAAGCATAAGGCATTGGCTTCCTGTTGTTCGAGGTGACGATCGAGCTTGGTAAGCTGCGCTCGGCCAAAGGCGGCCGTCAGGTCATTATTTCGATACATCCAGCCCATTGCGTACGCGTGATAGTCGCGCGATTCCGAGGGCGTACGCGTTTCTCCAAAAGACCAGAGTGTCTGTGCCTTTTTAAGCATCTCTTCGTTGTCGGTAACGAACATTCCTCCTTCGCCGGAACACAGGCTTTTATTCTGGTTAAGGCTGAAAGCCGCACAGTCTCCCCATGTGCCCACCTTACGATCTTTGTACCTGGCTCCGTGTGCCTGGCAGGCATCCTCGATCACTTTAAGGCCATATTTTT
>CAZTBA010000315.1:0-7426 GCA_964611725.1 uncultured bacterium | reverse complement strand
TTGTCCTCGACAAGAAGTTCGGTTCCCCCACTGTTACTAAGGTTGGCGTGACGGTGGCCAAAGAGGGCGAGCTCGAGGACCCCTATGAGAATATGGGCGCCCAGATGGTCAAGGAAGTTGCTTCCAAGACCAGCGATGTCGCAGGTGATGGAACGACGACAGCGACCGTTCTGGCTCAGGCCATCTACAGGGAAGGGCTGAAGAGCGTCACGGCTGGTGCCAATCCGATGGCACTCAAGAAAGGTATCGAAAAGGGTGTTGCCGCGGCTGTTGGGTCAATAAAGAAACTTAGTAAGCCTGTTTCCGGTAGGAACGAGATAGCCCAGGTCGGTTCTATTTCCGCTAACAATGACAAGGCTATAGGTGATCTTATCTCTGAGGCCATGGAGAAAGTAGGTAAGGATGGTGTCATCACGGTCGAAGAGGCCAAGGGAACTGAGACAACTCTCGACATTGTTGAGGGTATGCAGTTCGACCGTGGGTATCTTTCCCCTTACTTTGTGACCGATGCCGAGGCGATGGAGACGGTCCTTGAAGATCCTTTAATCCTTATCCATGATAAGAAGATAAGTTCTATGAAAGATCTCCTGCCTGTCCTCGAGAAGGTCGCCCAGATGGGGAAATCTCTTCTGGTGATTGCCGAGGATATTGAGGGTGAAGCGCTTGCGACCTTAGTTGTAAACAAGCTTCGTGGTACCCTGAGAGGTGCTGCGGTCAAGGCACCCGGATTCGGTGACCGCAGGAAAGCCATGCTCGAGGACATATCCATACTGACTGATGGCCGTGTGATCTCCGAAGAGGCTGGCTTTAAGCTCGAGAACGCTACCTTATCCGACCTTGGGAAGGCCAAGAGGATCACCATAGATAAGGATAACACCACTATAGTTGAGGGTGCCGGAAGCAGCGAGGCCATAAAGGGCCGGATCAACCAGATCCGCCGTCAGATCGATGAGACGACCTCCGATTACGACCGCGAGAAGCTGCAGGAGAGGCTGGCGAAATTGGCCGGCGGCGTGGCTGTCATAAATGTCGGAGCTGCTACCGAGACCGAAATGAAGGAGAAGAAGGCCCGCGTTGAGGATGCCCTCCACGCAACGAGAGCTGCTGTTGAGGAAGGTATCGTCCCCGGTGGCGGCGTTGCCTTCTTAAGGGCTATGGCTGTCCTCGACGGATTAGAAGCCGAAGGCGATGAGAAGATCGGCGTCAACATAGTGAAGAAGTCGCTCGAGGAGCCGTTGAGGCTTATCGCTGATAACGCCGGTGTGGAAGGCGCTATCGCGGTTCAGAATGTCAAGGCGAGCAAGGATGTTAACTACGGGTTCAACGCCGATACCGAAGTATATGAGGACCTCGTTAAGGCTGGTGTCATAGATCCCACCAAGGTGGCGAGGACCGCTCTGGAGAACGCAGCAAGTATCGCTGCACTCCTCCTCACCACCGAAGCTCTGGTTACAGAGATCCCTGAGAAGGCAGAGAAGATGCCGGCTGGTCCTCCTCCCGGTGGACCGATGTATTAATTGGCAGGTCTAAAACTCGATATAACCTCCCTGGATTGCCGGTCCGGGGAGGTTTTTTATACGCTTTTTTCTGGAGATTTGAATTCTGTGCGATTATATTAGAAACTCAGAATGAGAATTAATGCTCATTTGATCTGAAAACAGATTCATTTTCATACTCCCTGGTGCCCTGAAGGGACATGAAAGTTTCAGTTGAATATGGGGCTATTCCTTTTCCAGCGTAGCCTTAAGGTCAGAGCTTTGAGGGATTGTCGGAGGTTGTATGGAGGAAGGTACCTTTCGCATAAAGGATATGGTCTTCCATGCCTATCACGGTGTTCTTTCCGAAGAGAGAAGGCTGGGCCAGAAGTACGAAGTCGATGTCGAATATTCGCTCGATATCGCCAGGACTGTCAGGACCGATAGCCTCGATGCCACTGTAAACTACAGTGATGTTTTCAATGCTGTGGAAGAGATAGTAAGGGGACGTACCTTTAATCTCATAGAAACCCTGGCTGAGAGCATAGCGAACAACCTGATCAGTTCCTTCCCGATGGAATCGGTCACCGTGAGGGTAAGGAAACCCCACCCCCCGGTCGAGGGACATATAACCTCGGTCGAGGTTGAGATCCGCAAGGGGAAAGCTTGAAGATATGTCCTTGGCCTATCTCGGAATAGGATCGAACCTCGGGGACCGCCTTAAACACATAAAGGATGCCCTATCCGAGATCTCCTCATCAGACCGGATAAGGATCGTGAAGGTTTCTCCCGTATATGAGTCGGAGCCGATAGGGCTTAGGGAGCAGCCGTATTTCCTAAACGCCGTGATCGAGGTTGAGACGGATATCTCACCACTCGACCTTCTTAGATTTATGCAGTCGATCGAGACGAAACTCGGAAGGACAAGGGATATAAGGTGGGGACCGAGGACGGTGGATATAGATATACTGTTCTATGATGATCTGGTCATTAAAAGCGATGTTCTCGAGATACCACATCCGAGGGCTTCGGAGAGGAGGTTTGTGCTCCTACCCCTTTACGATATCGCTCCCGATCTCATCCACCCCGTCCTGGGAACGAAAATCTCGGAGTTTATTGAAGGAGCTCATGGTAGGCTGAGGCTCCTCGGAACCCTCGATGATCTTTCAGGATGAACCTCAAAGGGGATCTAGGATGAATGAACCATACTATATAGCCATAGAGGGGATGATCGGAGTTGGTAAAACCACGCTGTCGATGCTTCTCGCCAACAGGCTCAATGCCTATCTGGTTCTCGAGGAAGTTGAGAAAAACCCTTTTCTCGAAAGGTTCTATGATGACCCGGAGAGGTTTGCCTTTCAGACGCAGATCTTTTTCCTCCTGAGCCGTTACAGACAACAGATTGAGATCCCTTCGCCCGATCTCTTCGGTAGGAAGGTGATCAGCGATTATTGTTTCGTTCGTGACAAGATCTTTGCCAGGGTTAACCTCAAGGACGATGAACTCTTCCTCTACGAGAGGATATTAACCCTCCTGGAGTCTCGTCTTCCCAGGCCGGACCTTGTGGTGTACCTTCAGGCCAGCACAGAGACACTCCTGGAAAGGATAAGAAGAAGGGGGAGGAGCTTCGAGACCGATATAGATGTCGATTACGTAAAGGCCCTGAACGAGGCCTATAACCACTTCTTCTTCCACTACGATGAGACCCCTCTGCTGGTTGTGAACACGCGGGAGGTCGATTTCTTTGGCAATCCTGAGCATGTCGATAGTATAGTTCACCAGATAAAATCGCCACATCCAGGAACGAGATATTACGTTCCGTTCCTTTCGGAGGGTAGGGGATAATGAGAAGAGATAAAGTGACAGTTGGCAGGATCTTAGATATGAAGTCGAAAGGTGAGAGGATAGCTGCGCTCACGGCATACGATTTCATAACGGCTAAGATCCTCGATGAAGTAGGCATAGATCTCATCCTTGTCGGCGATTCCGCAGGAACTGTTATCGCTGGATATGATACCACTCTTCCTGTGACAATGGATCAGATGATATATCACACCAGCATAGTTTCAAGGGCGGCCAGGAATGCCCTTGTGGTCGGTGATATGCCGTTTATGTCCTATCAGACCAGCACTGAGGATGCCTTGAGGAATGCCGGGAGATTCCTTAAGGAGGGTGGAGCTGAAGCGGTAAAGCTCGAAGGGGGATCGGAGTTTGCCGAGAGGATAAGCAATATGGTCGCATCCGGGATACCCGTTATGGGGCATCTTGGACTCACCCCCCAGTCCATACACAAATTCGGCGGTTACAAGCTTCAGGCAGCCACCCAAGAGGGTGCCGACAAGCTCCTCAAAGACGCCAAGACCCTGGAAAAAGCAGGCGTCTTTTCGATAGTAATTGAGAAGGTTCCGCAGGAAATCGCCCGCAGGGTTACACTTGAGGTTTCGGTCCCGACAATAGGGATCGGGGCGGGGCGATACTGTGATGGCCAGATACTTGTTACCCATGATATGCTCGGCCTCTTTGAGAAGTTCCATCCCAAATTTGTCAGGAGATACGCCGAACTTGGGAAGCTCGCCAAAGAGGCTTGCTCAAACTACCTGAAGGATGTCAAGGAGGAGAGCTTCCCTTCGGAGGAAGAGAGTTATTCGGCTTATGAGAGTGATAGAAAAGATAGCTGAGATGCAGTCCTGGTCGGACCGGATGAGGGTCCAGGGGAAAAGGATCGGTCTTGTGCCGACTATGGGCTATCTCCACGAGGGACACCTCAGCCTTATAGACGAAGCCAAGCAGGTTTCTGATGTCGTTGTCGTGAGTATATTCGTTAATCCGATCCAGTTCGGCCCATCGGAGGACTACCAGGGCTATCCGAGGGATCTCGACAGGGATATCCGGCTTGTTGAGGAAAAGGGGGGGGATATCGTCTTCCACCCCTCGGTAGATGAGATGTATCCTGAGGGCTCCGCAACATATGTGGATGTGGAAGGGATTACCGAGACCCTTTGTGGAGCTTCCCGCCCGGGGCATTTCCGTGGGGTGACCACCGTTGTAACCAAACTTTTCAATATCGTTAAACCGCATGTTGCGGTTTTCGGTCAGAAGGATGCACAACAGACCATAGTTATAAAGAGAATGGCCACTGATCTGAGCTTTGACGTAGATATAGTTGTCGCTCCTACAATCCGGGAACCCGACGGCGTCGCCATGAGTTCAAGGAATATCTACCTCACACCATCTCAAAGGTTGCAGGCAACCTCCCTTTACCGCGCGCTCAGAAGGGCTGAGGAGATGGTGGACACCGGCGAGAGAGAGACGGAGAGGTTGATAGGTGAGATGAAGAAGATTATAAGCTCACAGCCTGAGGCGGATATAGATTACGTATCGATTGTGGATGTTAGGGACCTGAAACCTATCGTAGAGATCAGTGGCAGGGTCCTTATCGCACTCGCTGTGAAGTTCGGGAAAGCGAGGCTCATAGATAACATTATACTTGATGTGGGATAAATTCAGATGGGAGGGTAGGGAATCGATGTACAGGTTTATGCTTAAATCCAAATTACATGGTGCCACGGTAACAGACGCAAACCTTAAGTACGAGGGAAGCATAACTATAGATTCAGACCTTTTGGATGCCGCGGATATGCTTCCACACGAAATGGTCCTTGTGGTCAATGTCAATAACGGGGCGCGCTTCGAAACCTACATTATCCCCGGGGAGAGAGGCTCAGGCGAGATGTGCCTTAACGGCGCAGCAGCACGCTTAGTCGAGGTCGGCGATACGATCCTGATAATGTCATATGGATATATGTCGGATGAGGAGGCTGTAAAACACAAACCCAGAGTAATAATTCTCGGCGGAAATAATGGGATAGCGGAGGTGAAATAACTTCGAACAAAAATGTTGACTTTTCTTTGAAATTGTGTATTTTTTAAAGAGAGCAGGGTAATCTTAGAAGGAGAGGGGTGTAACATGATGAAACTTTTGGTCCCTATACTTGTTTTTGTGATTGTTATGCCGGCACTGTCCTACGGTGAAAACCCGGGTTTTGATCGGGGGCTGGATATTCGGGAAAGGCTGACCCTCCCACAGACCGGGCTCAGAGGCGGGCTCCTTGATCCGAATAGGTTTTCAATGTCCCAAAGCTACTCGATCGGGTTTTTCTCGGACGGAAAATCTGGTGTCACGACGGGGCTCTATACCAATTATATAACCTATAATTTTTCATCTCCCCTGACCCTTAAGGTAAAGCTGGGGTATCTCCATGATCCATCGATGTTATTCAGGTCCTCCTCTTCCTCCGGGGCTGCCGGGCTTTTCCTGCCGGAGGTGAGGTTGATATATAACCCCAGTGAGAATTTCAGGGTGGATTTCATCTATAGCGTCGTTCCTGCGGTTAGAAGGCCCTATTATATGAGATATTAGAATAGATCACTGCCGGATGTTCAGGGCACCCTGCAAGATATGTCCTGCGAATTTTAATGTTACGCTTCCGGCTGAGATAAGGCATTAAGCATGGGACAGGTTTCTATTGCATAATTCAGGTATATAGGGAGTTCTTATCGAAAAGGGACAAGTTTTTGCTGTTGTCCCTTTTTGACTTTTACGGGGGGATTCTGGTGAGGTGGAAGATAGTCCTTATCTCAGCGGCGGTTTCCGCCGCCCTTCTAATCGTAGTTATTCTGATGGGGAAGAAGAAATCTGATTCTCGCTCTTCCAGAGATATCTCCCATAAGATCAGAGTTGAAGTTCTGAACGGGTGTGGTGAAGGCGGACTCGCGAGGCATACGGCTGATTTCCTGCGAAGGGAAGGTTTCGATGTCGTGAACGGGAACGGGGGAAACGCCGAGTGCTTCAGCTTCGTTGAATCGATCGTTGTCGATAGGGTGGGCGATATGTCCAAAGCTGAGAAGGTCGCGGATGTCCTCGATATCGAAAACTGCATCAGACAGGTAAACATGGACCCTTACAGAATAGAGGAGGTGACAGTGATAATAGGTGGGAATTACAGAGATCTCAAGCCTTTCGTGGAGGAAGTTCCTTAAGCTGTTCGGACTCGCACAGGGGGTGATTATTTGTCTCAAAATTCAGAGGATATGGCTGATCTTGTGGTCGAGTTTATAACTAAGAAGAAAGGTCAGGGAATACTGGTAATGGATCTCAGGGGACTCACTGATATAGCTGACTGCTTCGTCATATGCAGCGGGGCTTCAGATACTCAGGTTAAAGCTATAGCCGATTCTGTTATCGAGGGTATGGGAAACTCCGGATACCGCCCATGGCATGTCGAGGGTTATGAAGGGTGTAAGTGGGTCCTGGTTGATTTTATAGATGTAGTGGTCCATATATTTCTGGAGGATACGCGCAATTACTATTCTCTCGAGAGGCTCTGGGGAGATGCGAAGATAGAGGAAATTGAGGAGGAAGTTCTAACTTTTGAGGGAAGGTCTGAGACGGAAGGGAAGGATTCTGAAGAATGATCAGGAAGACAATCTTTTCTAAAATCAAAGGAGCTATCAGCAGGGTGGATTACCTTGCGGCTGTTGACATCACCGGGGCAGTTGTCGAGAGACCGAAGGAGGAAGGCCACGGCGATTACGCTACGAACCTTGCCATGATCGTCTCTCGGAGGGTTGGAAAATCTCCCAGGGATATAGCCGGGGATGTTGCGGATAACCTCGGTTCCGAAGATATTTTCGAGAAAGTGGAGGTGGCCGGTCCTGGGTTCATAAACGTGACTCTCTCCAGGGATTTCGTCCGTGAACAGCTCCTCGGGATAGTGGAAGATGGGGAAAGCTTCGGCAGCCTTAACATCGGGGATGGTAGCCGTGTCAATTTAGAGTTTGTAAGTGCAAACCCCACAGGCCCTCTGACCGTCGGACACGGGAGGGGCGCCACCATAGGTGATACGCTGGCGAACATACTCAAGAACGCAGGCTACGATGTCGTAAGGGAG
>CAZTBA010000314.1:0-7439 GCA_964611725.1 uncultured bacterium | reverse complement strand
CAATGCCAGCTTGACCACTCTTAATATCGCCAGAACTCAACAGATTAAAGCCAAAGATGCCACCAAACCGTTTGTCTTTTCCATGGCCTCAATCAAAGCTCGCTATTTCAATGAGCATTACATTAATCTGCTTTTTTCTATACTCGGCCTTCAACCCGAGTTGATAAAAAAGTCACCACACTATCAAACTCTATGTAATTACGGCGCTATCGCCGCATAATTTTGTCCGAAGTATTGAGATAGAAATCGTTAATAAAATGATAGGGGTTACATATTATGACAAATTTCTTTGATAGAGATTCATTAAGATTATACTGAGCTTAAGACATTGTTTTTGAATGCTTATCACTATATTGTTGACGCAGATCATGCACTCCCTCACTAGGAAATTGGCACTAGATATCGATACAGAACTAAGAGCAAATCAGAAAGAAAAAGCCGAGCTACACCCTTGACTCTTCGGTAGCTCGGCCATCTTTAGGTAATCGATACCCCCTCTAACCTATCTCCCACTCCCTGTGCCGACTAGATGAGGACCCGCCACTTTGCGACACGCTCTTTTGAACGCTGTACCTTTTCGGAGTCTTAAACCAAACCGTATCAGAAAATGAAAAAATCTGTTGACAATCTATCCAAGCAATAATTGCGGTCTACAGGTTTTACCATAGCCTAACAGTTCAAGTGGAATTTCTTAAAAGGCAACAAGTCACAAACCTATTACTACAAAAATTATCTTTTTCTGTCAAGATTTTTTTTCAGAATTCTCCCTTAGTGATCGGCGACCGTTGCATAAGCTATAACTCTATTAATATAGGGGCTTATAGCAAAAACACCTCTGAAATCATAGGCGAAACCCCATCTTGACAAATGACGTAAGTCATTGCCAGACTTGACCCAAAATATAAGCCCATTTCGGCAGATTTGCCAAAACTAAGCAAAAACCTCCCTCTGGAGGCTTGAAAACATTGACTTACGTCGGCTTCTTTGGGAAACGTAAGTGCTACAAGTGGTTAAAATGGCAGATTCTTCTGCCAAGAATCGCCGTAAGTCCTTGTAAATGTCGAACCGACCCTGCAACGCTCTCGTCCCTGCAGGTGCAATATAGCCTAACACTTTTGTCTCTCCTACTGCATATAATTGCCCGCTTCAAACTTCGGGTTTAGAAATCAGTTTTAGTCCAATTCATGAATCATCATAAATCCAGACAAAAGCTCAGGGGATGGAGACATCAGCATGTTCCCATATGAATCCACGAAGGGGAGCCAGATTTTAGAAATACCGTCTTTTTCGGGTGAGACGGCAGCGCCTCGAAATCTATTTCGTTATCGTTCTTGGTGCTTCAAGTATACTTCAAAGTAAAACTATTATTTTATTAAAGAACGGCAGACCTGTTGAGATTCACAAAAAGGGTTGATCTGTAAGTTCTTAGAGATGAGTAATTTGACCTTTATCTGTATCGAATATGGTTGCTATAAGATCAGATTTTTGGCATATTTAATTACCAGGAAGGAGGTACAAGCAGATGTCTATACGAGATTTTAGATTTGGTTCTGAGCCACCTATAATTGCAAGTTGTAGAAGAATGCTCAGGTCCCAGGATCAGGTGAAGGCTCAGGACCCAACGCAGCCTTCAGCATCCGGCCCAGTGCAAACTCCTCCAAATAATGCAGTCGGCTCCGGGGAGGGAAAATGGTTCTGGATACTGGCAGGTCTTGCAGGTCTTGGAGCCTATAGATATCGAAATAAGATAGGTTCGGTTATTTCATTATGTTTGGGAGGCCAAACGATATGGCACCCACGCCAGCAGCAGAGACTGCTTGAAGAAATCAAGAGGGGCCTCGAGGACGTTCCAGTAGAGCAAAGGCCGCTACTTGTCGAAGCGTTGAGTTCATACTTCGCACAGCAAAACCAGCAAAGCTTGCAGAAAGTCGATAAGACCGATCTACAGCAGCCTGTAAGCGATGTGAAAGTGAGGAACGTAATTGAGCCCCAACTGATAGAGCAAAAGAGCGATCTCTATGCCAGCAGGTGGTTAGATATCACGAAAGACCCCGGGACTATACTCATTATCGGCACGCAGGGTTCAGGGAAGTCGGCCCATGGTTATTATTTGCTGTGGCTATACAGGTTTGAAGGGGCTTTTGTCCTGGGTCTGCCACGGGAGGTGTGGGATTGCCTTCCTCGTGAGATAGGCGTCATTGGGGACATTGGTGAAGCTCCAAACGGATCGACCGTGCTGATCGACGAAGCCTACCTTCAGTTTTTCTCCAGGGAAAGCCAGAGTAAGCGTGCACGTGAGTTAATAAAGATCCTGGGATTGCTCAGGCAGAAACATTTACGGTTGATTTTCGTCGCTCAACAAGCACGTTACATTGACGTAGATATTTTCACGGAAGCGAAGGTCATCATTATTAAGGAACCAGGACTGTTTCAAGAGAAAACCGACCGACCACAGTTAGCTGAAGCTATCCACAAAGCAAAAGAAGAGATTGGAGCAAAGCAAGGGAATAAGCAAAGATACTCGTATGTGGTTTCGGCAGCTTTTGAAGGGGTCTTAGAAAACCCCTGTCCGGATTTCTTTAATGATAAGCTTAGTAAGGCGTATGCGTATGGGTCTGCTGTAGTAGCTGAAGAGCGAGCACCGAGGGAATTATCTAAAGAGGAGAAGAAGGAAGAGGCCAGACAATTATTACGGGAAGAGGACCTGTCTTACAGGGAAATTGGTAAGCGCCTTGGTGTTCCTACAACGACTATCTGGAGGTGGTTACACGAAAAGAAAGGTTGAATGGAACACTCTCAGGAGATGAAAGAGTGGAACAGGCCTAGACCCTTATAAAACCTGCAATCGGAACGAGTGGAACGCCGTTCCATTCGTTCTTTTGGAACGATTGTGGAACGGCTGTGGAACGCTTTCTCACAGCCTGTCTTTGCAGCTAAGTAGCTATTTCCAAGAGCTAAGGAGGTAGAATGACGAAGGAGATTGTTTACATAGTTTGCCCTCTTTGTGGACTGAACAGGGTTCTTGAGAAGAAGGGAACCCAGGCCGAGAAGAGGGGCAAGCTTGGGAAGGTCGGAAGGATAAGCTTTGATAAGCTGGACCCTGAGACTGCTCCCTTTGTTGATATTCGGGAAGCCCCAGGAGGCAAGGTTAAGGTAGACGCTCCAAGGGGAACAATAGGAAAAGGTAAGGCTCCGGGGAAAGGTTTCCACAGGGTAGCCAGCTTGACCTTAGCTGAGTCTGCTGGTTATCCAGCTTACAGGGATCTGGTAGAACAACTTAAAACACAGATTAAAGTTATAGAAGGGGCTTTGTCCTTCGAAACAGAAAACGAATAAGTGAAATTTCCAAAAACTTTTGGAAGCCAGGGACTTATGGCTTTCAGATTGAGCTTTTCTGCTATTTCTTGTATACAAGAAAATAAAATCAGTATTTTATAAATACAACTGCTCAGGCGCGCACGAGAATCTCTTCGCAAAGATTTCAATGAATTAGATGAAAAGTCGTAATTGGCTGATTTGAGGGATCGTCAGTGATAGCTTATGATTAGAAACTCAGCTCTTAGGATTTCGAGTGTGGGCTCCATCTTGTGCAAATTCATAAATCTAATCGCTACATGAACGCCCAAAAATCAAGTTCCAAGGTATTGTGATCCATAAGATCGTCAGCATGAACTATTTGACAAAATAGCGAGAGTAGTTATATTTTAGTTTAGGAGCGCAAAGTATAGGAAAACCGCACTTGAGAGGAATTTCCGCAGATGGCCCGGCAAGAACTTCGTGAGAAGGAGTCATACGATCCGGTCGAAGAGATCTGGAAAAAACTGGAGGCATTTGCCCACCGTCATGGGTATGATCCGCAGACTAACAGAAAATCGTTCTATGAAAGTGTCGAGAAAAACCGTAAAGCAATAGATGGACTTGCCCGTCGTTATGGATTGGATCCGCAGCTCGAAAAAACTTTCTTCTATTTTCTCTGTGAGGTCATTTGGGTCACATCCATAACAGCATTGGATGAGAAAATTATCTCTCTTGGTGGTCTATCAAGTGCGACAGAGTTCTTTGAAAATGAAGACCTCGATGAGATTTTCAAGGGAGTTTCGGATTTCTTTTACTTTACTCTTAACAACGAATTTAAACCATTATGTTCCCTCGGAGAACTAGCCGAGTTGACAGAAGATTTCCTCTCGCATCTGGAACATAATAGAGAAGATCTCCTTAGAACGGGATTACCAAGAACAATGTTCATAAAATCCCTTTGGTTAGAGTGGCACCTGAGCAGACTTTATCCTGTAAAGTTGCCTTTGGAGACCAGATACACTGTAAACTCGAACGGCAATATTCAATATTCTTACTTCTGGACTTCACAGTCTCTCGAAATGTCATATTTCTGGCCTGTTGACACTCTTCTTAGAGAACTTTATACTCCCGACGGCTGTCTCAGCCTCAAGCGTGATGCGAAAGACAAAAAGCCTGCTACATTCGTCTCTTACGAACTGGCTCCTCCCATCAATGGTTTAGAACAGGAAGATGCTGATCTTCTGGAGCAAGGAAGAACCAAACTGTTTGAGCTCAAGATCTCCATCCTTGAAGAGTTGATTCGTTCCGTTCGATTCCGGAATGCTGACAGATTATGGGAAAAATGCGTGAAATTGTTAACAGACAAACTCATGGCTGATGATGTGGATTTCTACCTCCAGAAGGATCGTTTCTATAGGAGACCTTTGGAGATGTTGAGCGATGAACCTCTGTTCGCTGTAGGAGGGCTGACGGACCTCTTTAAGATTATTGGTTATTACGAGAAAGAAATCAGAATTGGAACTTTGGCTAAGACACGAGATGAGCTAAGAGACTTAGTTAAGCATGATTCGCGTAACCGTCCATACTTAGCCGTGAAACATTACTTTGAGGTATTGGCACGTCCGGAAAGGAGTGTCTTGGATAATGCCCTTGAGAGATTCCTGTCCCGAGATGCTGAAGAGCAAGGCTTCTGGCAGAATTACATTCGCCGGGTCGGTGAGGCCTTGGAAAATGAACTCTACGAGGATGTCGTTCTTCGAGAGAAGATAAAACGGAAACATATTAATAAGTACAAACCAGAGGTAACAGCGTATTCCAAATTGGTGAAGGCTTCTTTAGAAGCTAGTGCTAATGTATCTCAAGACTTACTTTCCCAGATTGGGATCAGTTTGCAACCGAGGGACAACCTTTTCCGTAAGAAGGGACACTCTTGGGTCATCCGCTACAAAGGCAAGGAGGGATTCCTTCTCGACGACATCAAGGGTCTCCAATATATTGCTCTCCTGCTTCACCGTCAGGGAAGGGAAATTTCTGCTTTTGAACTGGAACAAGAAATGAAACGAAAAGTGCCATCGAAACGTGAAGATGTTTACAGAGAAATGACTGAAGAGCAGCTGGTCCAAGATGGTCTGAGCATATCCAACTTGGGTGATACTGGACCGGCTCTGGACACTAAGGCCAGGGAGGACTATAAACGCCGACTTAAGGAACTGGAAGAAGGAATTGAAGAAGCTGAAAAAAATAATGACATAGAACGATTAGCCAAGCTCAAAGAAGAGAAGGAGTTCCTTATTCAACAACTGGAAGCTGCCTTTGATCTATATGGAAGGGATCGCAAAGCTGCGTCACCTTTTGAAAGATCCCGAGTCAATGTTACAAAAAACATTGGTAAAGCTTTCGAAAAGATCGAAAAAGACGCCCCCGATCTTAAAAAACACTTTGATAAATTCCTCCACAGAGGTACTTACTGCTCCTACCATCCCGAAGAATTCGTCCACTGGATCCTCTAATTTTCCCCACCCTCTGCAATTGTTCCCTCTAAAGGAACGGTTGTTCCACCATTTGTCACGCCTAATGAATTAGAGATATACAAAGGCCTGGCATGTTAGCAATGTCGACTCGAACGCCCATAGGGGGCGTTGAGTAACCCTCGGGAGAGCTTTCCGCCGGGCCTGCCTCTCGGGGGTTTTTTATTCGTCGAGAGAGTTTTCATGTAAGAACAGCTGAAAGACAGTGGCAAACACGTTTGGTTTTTCTAAGTTTTGGCCGGGTCCTCGCTCGATGGAGGCTAAGGGGGTTGATCCTCCAGCTCTGACCCCGCCCGGCTAGGCCTTTCTGGAGGAGGGCGATAATCGTTTGGAAAGTTATCAGTTTGTAAGATTAATAAGACCATGTGTCCGGGCTTTACTAGAGGGTGTTGAGGGTTACCCTAAGCATGGAAACTGGCATATTTCGTCACAAAAGAGAGGAGCATATTTATTGGCTCTGGAGCTAAAACGAGTAGGGTGTCCAAAAGAGATGACAGTAACAATCCTGTTGGGCTGGAATGAGCACAAGAATTTTCCTCCAATCCCTGGCTACAAAACACGATCCCATGTCATTGATCTGGTTGAATGGGTTTACCATAAATCGAGTTCAAAGCTAAGCTGCCATGGGATTCTAAGAAACGGAGGGGCTGCACTAAACGGAAACATATTCGACCCGATCTGCTGGGAGAATGTGGGGAAGACATGTAGCTTTCATAGTGCTTTCCAGGAACGAAAGTTTAGTGATGACCCACTCTCACCACCCGATCTTAGACAATATATGCAATCAGGCTGGCCACATTACTTACAGGAGAGAAACGGGATTGTAGCAGACTATGCATACCGCATCCTTACCCACCTCGAAGCGGAGGGGGGTTTAATGCCTGGGGATATAATCTTTGTGGGGTTTCGGGAATTGCATATGAGATACATACGGAGAAGGAAAGACCATATTTCCTTACAAACTATTTGTAGGGCGGTGAAAAGGCTGGAATCTGAGGGGTTAGTTGAGGTAGCGGAGAGAGGTATTGGAACAATAGAAGCCAGAAAAGCCAACGGATATCGTCGGATTTTGCCACTTCCCAGCCCTCCGACGTTGGGTTCGAAGAAGAGCGAAAATGGTACTCATTAGAACATATTTCAGAAAAGTGCTACGTTTCTGTTTTCAAGTGACTTATATAACCAAGATGGTACCCATATCTGGAACATGGGTTATAGGGGATACAGGCTATGCGATCGGTAGGCTTAGAATACCAGAAAGGAAACGGGGTTCGTCATGAAGATTTGCGCTATCTGTAGGCGTCCATCACCCGGAAACTTGAGAGAGGACGCACGAATAATCTGCTCGATGTGTGTTCAAAAACTTCTGGCGGCCTCAGATGATACCATAAGAGAGGCGATCAGGGTTCTGGAGGAGAAAGGTGACCGTGAGAGGGCCGGTCTCTTAAAACGATTTGTCAGCGAGGAGGCAGACGATGCCGAAATCAAAACCTTCGGCGGTAAGAAGGGAAAGGATCTCCGTAGAAGGAAGCGAAGGTCTGCTTACGGAGGAAGATCTTAGCCTACTGCTTGACCTGCCGATCAGGACGGTTGTTCGCTATATCGACAAAGGGATAC
>CAZTBA010000313.1:0-7446 GCA_964611725.1 uncultured bacterium | reverse complement strand
GTATACCCCCCAGTTGCACATGAATTCCGCAATTGCACCGCTCCGGAATCTGATGGAGGCTACCGCGGCTACCTCAGCCTCCAACCGCCTCTCGTCCCGGATCCCATAGGTGAATACCTCCTCGGGTTCACCCAGGTACCACCTCAAGAGGTCGAGTCTGTGGATGCCTGAGCCTATCACGCAGCCGCCGCCGACTACCTCTCTCGACCGCCACCAGTGGTCAGCAGGCCGGTCGAAGTCCTGGTGATGGTCGATTCGGGCACAGAAGACTTCCCCAATCGCACCCGAAGCCAGCAGGTCGTGAACCTTCCTGTGGGTGGGGTAGTAGCGCTGGTTGTGCGCGATCATGAGAGTGACACCGGCCTTCTCCGCTTCGTTAATGATGTTATCGGCCTCTTCAAGCGTTCGGGCAATAGGTTTTTCAAGGAGCACGTGCTTTCCCGCTCTGACTGCAGCGGTACAGATCTCCTCGTGCAGGTCGTGTGGAACGAGCAGGATCACCGCATCGATGTCCGTATCTTTCAGCATTTCCCGATAGTCTGCATAGCGTTCGGATACCCCAAACTTCTCGCCAAACTGATTGAGTGCCTCGGGATTGGGGTCACATGCGGCTTTCAGGTGAAAGCGCTCCCTCTCTTTGAGCACTCCGTCGGCGTGCATCCCGCTTATCCCACCGGTGCCTATGACTCCTATCTTAATTTTCACTTTTGACTCCTGCGCTTATCGAGAATGGAATCCTGGTATAGGTCGCTCCTGTGATAATGTAGGGGCAACCGGCGGCTGACCTCGTTGAGGTTCGTGAGATTTCCAGGAACTAAAATGCGTTTGGTATAGCAGCTATCAGCTCAATCAGATAAAGTTGCCGTCTTTTGAAGGAGAGGCTTTGATGAGTTTGCTGCATCACCCGCAGAGATCCGCTGGGTGTGGTCAAATCCTGCCGGCACACCACTGAATGCCTCGCCTCAACACTTCACGGAAGTTGTGATTCATCCAGGTTTGATTGTCATGCCCTGACTCGAGACAGAATACCCTGCTCTTCTTATACTGTCGTGTCCAGCCGATAGTTCTCATGCTCTTGGGATGATCGGTCGTCAGCAGTATATCACTGCCCTCGTCAGCATCGTTCGCGGTATAGGTTTCGTCCGCCATGTCCCAGCCCTGGAGACCCTGCGTGATCGGATGGTCTGCTTGCATGACATCTACGTGGATTGTTACCTCTGAGTAAAAATCGAACTTACTGCGATCCTCGATGCCGACGATCTCGCTCCAGAGGTTCCACTGCGGGTATGCAAGGATCGAATGGTGCAGAACAAGAAGTCCCTGCTTGGTTTCACCCAGCTCCTCCAGAGCGGTCTTCACCGCCTTGTCACTCTCCTCTGTGGGGGTTTTCATCAGCATGTGGAAGAAAAGCACTACGTCATAGGCTTCACGTATCTCCCTGGACGATGTGGCAAACATCTCCATATGCTGTATGTAGACATCGGCATCGAATAGGCTTCGGAACAGGTGATGAAAGCGCGGTACATCGAAGCCGTGTCCGCCGGTTATTACAGCGACTTTCGGAACATCAAGACTGCTCACAATGTGTCTCCTTCCGTTTTGTTTATCGAAGGTACCCTCTTAACTATCTCGACGGGATTCGGCGATCTAATCCTCAGTGCCTTGCCTTCCGAGAAAAGTCTCGATCCCCATAGGTGACGCCTTCGCATAGATCGGCTCAAGGCCTTCCAACAGCCGTTCTTTGCCTCTCCAGAACGGGAAATTTCCCAGCCGTTTGGGCAATGCCGCCGGCACCGGTGGAATCCGGACCTCACCGAAGAAGTCATCGGGCAGGTCACATTTCCCCCAGAAACCGGAGACATCTGAGGTTAACGGTTCGGACTGCTGAGGAGTTTCCAATTCCGGTTTTCTGTCAGTTGGCTTTCTCCGAGGTTTCCCCGTGGTGGATTTTCCGCCGATATGACCCAGCAGTTTGACCAGTTCCTCACGGCTTATCCCGCGTAGCTTAAAGATCAGGAATGGGTCACGGTCGAATTCCTCGCCCAGTAGATAATAGACTGCTGCGATATGTTTGCAGGGGTTTGACCAGTCGGGACAGGAGCAATCCGTTTCCAGATCGCCAGACTTGCGGGGAAAGAGGGATAGCCCCACACTCTCAAACGCTTTTTCGATATCCTGTGGCATCTCACCGGCCAGGAGTTTCGCCACAAAGATAGCCTGGTTGGAGAGATCCTCGGCCAGCCTCTCCCAATCGGCCATCGAAAGAGGTTCGACCTTGATTTTGACTTTATAGGGTCTGGCTCTGGAACCTTGAACCGTGGCAGTTACCTTTCCTTTATCTATGTTAATAGAGAGCACCTGGCCTTTGCGCGCGTAAGATCTGCCCCGGCCCAGTCGAGCGCCGATATTGAAGCTCTCCAGAACGGAAATCCACCGCCTGGCCCACCAACTCTGCCCGAACGTTCCCCGCTTGGATTGTGATTTAATTCCTCCCTTAGCCTCACGGGGTCTGGAGGGCTCGAAATAATCGTAATAACCCCATCGACTCATACTATTCTCCCACGGCTTCTTTTCTCAAGGCAAAAAGTTCCTTGAGGTCAGCGGTTGAAAGCTCGGTAAGCCAATTTTCGCCAGCTCCGACTACCTGTTCGGCTATCTCTTTCTTGCGTTCAATCATTTCGTCGATCTTTTCCTCAAATGTCCCCGCACAGATGAACTTATGGACCTGAACGTCTCTGGTCTGGCCGATCCGGAAGGCACGGTCCGTTGCCTGGTTTTCTACCGCCGGGTTCCACCAGCGGTCAAAATGGAAGACATGGTTGGCACGTGTCAGGTTCAACCCGGTTCCTCCGGCTTTGAGGGACAACACGAATATCTGTGGGCCGCCGTCGCTGGCCTGGAAGCGTTCGATCATGTGATCCCGCTGCTTCTTTGAAACTGCGCCATGCAGAAAGAGCACTTCCTGTCCGAACGTTTCCTGCAGGTGCCGTTGAAGAATCCCACCCATCTCAGCGAATTGTGAGAAGATCAGTGTCCGATCACCTACCTCGACCACTTCTTCCAGCATTTCGGTCAGACGGGCCAGTTTGCCCGAACGCCCTGGGATCGCGGAGTTATCGCCCAGGAACTGTGCCGGATGGTTGCAGACCTGCTTGAGCTTCGACAGCGTTGCCAGAATCACTCCCCTGCGCTGAATACCTTCGGCTGAATCCAGCGATTCCTCGGTTTCTTTCAACACAGCGGCGTAGAGCGATGCCTGTTCCTTTGTCAGTGTGCAGAAGACCTTCATCTCCATTTTCTCAGGCAGATCGGTGATAACGGATTTGTCGGTCTTGAGTCGGCGCAGGATAAATGGTCCTGTCAGGCGTTTCAGGCGTTCCGTTGCCTCTGGATCACGGTTGGCCTGAATCGGAACGAAAAAAGTCCTTTTGAATTCGGTCTGTGTTCTTAGGAATCCCGGGTTGAGAAATTCAATGATGGACCACAGATCACCGACATTGTTCTCGACCGGAGTGCCCGTGAGGGCGATACGGTAATCTGTCTTGAGCGACCGTGCGGACTTCGCCTGCTTGGTTTCCGGATTCTTGATGTTCTGCGCCTCATCCAGCACGACACCCGACCAGTTAACCTTCTTCAATATTTCAAAGTCCCGGTGCAGGAGGGCATAACTGGAGATGACGATAGCGTGTTTACCGGCTTCTCTCCTGAAAGCTGTGCCCTTCGTCCTCGCAATGCCATGGTGGATCATGACCGGCAGCTCCGGTGTAAAACGGGCAGCCTCCTTTTGCCAGTTACTTACCACAGACATCGGGCAGATCACCAGCACCGGGCGCTTGCCGTTCGATTCCCAATCCTTTTGGATCAGTGCCAGAACCTGTATGGTTTTACCCAAACCCATATCATCCGCCAGACATGACCCCAGTCCCCACTGCCGCAGGAAGTCCAGCCATGAGTAGCCGCGTACCTGATAGGTGCGTAGTGTTCCCTGGAATCCGTCCGGGGTGGGGGACTCCTCAAGCTCGGAGTGCCCCTCAAGCCGTGCTAAAAGGTCACCGATCCAGCCTTCTGCGGTGACGCCTTCGAAGGGGATAGCTCCCGACGCCTTCGTCATGCCTAAAGCCATCTGGACGATTTCGCGCACGGTGGCCGAATCGGAGGCCTTCTTCTTCCAGAAGTCGAGAGCCGTCTGGATTTCCTCAGCACTCATCTGCACCCATTGACCACGGACCTTGACCAGCGGAGATTTGAGCTCTGCCAGGGCTTTAAGCTCCTCAAAAGAGAGTCGCTCGTCACCAAGGGCTATTTCCCAATCGAACTGGACGATCTGGCCGAGTGACATCCCGCTGCCCCCTTGCATCTTAGGACTTTTGACATCTGCGTGCGCGGTCAGGCGAAGCTTCGTTCCCTTGCGTGTCCACCAGGCCGGCAGCATGACTCTGAAACCGGCTTGTTCCAGCAACAGTGCCTTTTCTGTGAGGAAACCGTACGCGCCGGATGTGTCGAGTTTGTAACCGCCTGGCGTAGATGCCTTGAGGCTATTCTCAATATATGGGCAGATACCCGAAGCCTGGCCCAGAGATGAGAGCATGTACTCTCGCACGTTGAAGTTTCTGTGCTTGAAAATCCTGGCCTTGCGCCCCCTTGCATTCCAAATGTCTTTCCCCGGGATGAGCAGACTTGGATCATCGACAGCTTGCAGCAAATAACGGACGTACCACTCACCACTGCCGCGTCGTGGCGATGCATGCTCCGCCCTTCTCTCCCTGTCCTCCTCAGGTTCTTCCAGCCGGAAACAGAGCCGAAACGGGGAGGATGCAGAGACAGAGATCGGACGCTGCCATTCGCGGATTTGAGCTGCAAATCCGGCCAATTCCGCTGCACTACCCTTCATCAGCCCATCAGATAAGCGCAGAGAATACAACCATTGATCATGAATACTTTCAAAGGCGGGGGGCTTCAGTTTTCGTCTGTGTCCCGATTTTGTGGGTGAAGGCTCCAGTGAAGCCGCCGAACGCACCATATAATCGACGATCTCACCGACGAAGTTGGAGAGCACATATGAGGGAGATATTTCCGGAAGCGGGGATATCTCTGGTGTCAAAGCCCGGGATACCCCCGGCATAGCCCCGGCGAGCTTTGCCAGCCGAACGGCATTGGGACCCACAAGGATCGGCTTCCAGCGGGCATAGTAGAGTCCATTATCCTCCCTTACTCCGGGGAGAAATTGCTGCTGTGCCACGAGTGTTCCGGCGAAACGCATGGCCTCTGTACAAAACTTCAGATCATTGCTAACAATTACCCCGGGCGCAAGCGTCTGCTTGTTAACGCAGGTGCAGAGAAATTCGACCGATTCTTCAGCAGTCAGATTGAGCACGGATATGGTCCAGGGTGTCAGTGTGATCTTCGCCCGGGACCTGAGTGGCTCGGCGATAAGTGGGCTCGAGGCAACTGGCACGCTGCCTGCCGTGGGCAGCCAGATAACTCCAGTGCCGATACGTTTCCTGTCAACCCCAACACCACTTCCCGCTTCTGCAAGGGCTTCCAGAAGCTTCTCGGGTCCAGCATCATAGGGTAAAGGTACAGGTCGAGGGGTCTTCGGTTTTCGCCCGCGCTGCCTGGCAGGGCGAACCTCTCCTTCAATGGGGGTTTCGCCCCAGAGAAAAAGTTGACCTTCGTGGATTCCTGCGTGAACTACAATCATGCGGAAAACTCCTCACGGAACTGACTGCAATGCCCTCTTACATTCCATAGCGTAACCCGGGTCTTCCAGAAACGTCCCGGCGGGGCGTCTCGACACCGCGATAGCAGGGTCTTACCTATCGAAAGGTCCTTCTGTAGAACCTGGGGCCCTGCAAGCCTAATTTAACATAAATCAGCGTAATTATCAACTGGCTGTATTAATTCGTTTTATCCGGGAGATAAAGCGCGTCTTCCTGACGAGCTTTCCGGTTGGCTGATCCTCGTAAAGCGGAAAGGCGATCCCATGCGGGTCGATTGAGACAACGCTCGATCCGCGCAGAACCAACTTGTATGGTATTTCTCCAATGACCCTGTGGATTGCTCGTTCAGACATCGGAAATGTCAATGTGACCTGGTCTCCGGGATTCAACCAGGTCAGTCGCACGGAATGCTCCTCAAATAACACCCTACAGGTTCTATTCCCAACGTTCACCTTTACATCCATCGGATCACACCACTCCGGAATTCTCACCGTCACTTTCGCAGCATCCTTAATGTGCAAGGTGACCTTGCCTTCCACCGGCAGATAACTGTCGACGTCCAACCATGGTGAAGCCCTGTTCAAGAGCAAATTAACCCTAACCTCATCGGCTTCCCGGGTAACGATGCTGTCCCAGACGTAGTAAAGTGTCCGTGCGCCATTTGCTGTACAACAGTGCATGATAGAAAGATCGGAAAGCCTTGACCCCTCTTCAGTTTTCACTATATTGAGCCCATCGTTGGCGCGCATCCAGCCCAGGAACGACCCGACTGAGCGCTCGGCGATATCACGGGTATCCTGGTGTAATCTCGTACCGGGTTCCGGATTGAAGTATTCCTCCGGAATGCGGTCGAGGAATCGGGTGTCACATATCTGCCCTTCGGCATATACATTGCGAACCCAGCGGTCCACGTCATCCCAGTAATTGCCCACCCTTGCCTGCGTCAGGTAGAGCGCCAAAAGAACCATGTCGGCGACTTCGCATATCTCGACGGTATTGCCAGGTTTGTTCAGATATGATTCTGAACCCGGCATGGCCTCGGCATAGAATCCTATCAGGGAATCACCCATTTCCCTGGCCCAGCGATAACAGGCATCCACCCGTTCCAATATCTCCCGGTCTCTCGTGGCATAGCCATATTCACACACTGCTATCAGGGCGTACAGGCCATGGTGAAAATGTCTGAAATTATATCTGCCGTCCTCATTTTTGAACATCCGGGCAAGAGCCCATCGAGCCAAGCCTCCCGACAGTTCCAAAGCCGGTTCGTATCCTGTGGCCCTGTAGAACAAGCCCGAACCGTGTCCCAGAGCTCCCACCGAATAAACCATGCTGAAGACCACATCCTTGTCTCCCAGAGAGCCGGCGTTGATCCTTCCGGATGGCTCATCAGCCTCGAGCGGAACAACTTCACCCGGTCGAAACCGCCCTTTCCACAGGAATCTGTAATCCCCCTTCTTCCGGGTCAAGGCCAACAGACGATCGATTTTCCGCTTTCCAATCTCAACCCATCTCGGATCATCATCAACCTGGGACAACATGGATAGTGCCAGTAGCATTCGTCCTTCGCCCCACACTTCGGAGAAAGGACGGGCCTCGGTAAATTGCTCTAAGGTATCCGTCGGACAATAAGTCAAACCGTCCTCACCCAACAAATCAAGCTGCGTGCGACGCACCTCCAGGTCCACATCCAGATTGTCCCTGTTTCCGGAGGCCAATCGGCAAA
>CAZTBA010000312.1:0-7459 GCA_964611725.1 uncultured bacterium | reverse complement strand
GTGCGAGAGACATAATTTGCTTTTGACGGGACACATTCTGGGAGAAATCTCCTTTGCGGCACAGATGAAGTATAGCGGAAGCACGATGATGCACTATGAATATATGGGTATGCCCGGTATAGATCACCTCGGGAAAGATATCGTTAATGGCCCGGGTATAAAGGCGGCCAGCAGTGTGTCCGAACAACTGGGAAAGCCGGGAACGCTCTGCGAAGCACTGGGCGTAAGCGGATGGGGTCTGAGATTTTCGGAGCAAAAGAAGGTGATCGATTGGCTCTATGTCATGGGCGTTAACTTCTTAACACCCCATCTCGAGCACTACTCTATCAGAGGAAACAGGAAAAGGGAATGTCCCCCTTCATTATTCATTCAGCAACCGTGGTGGAATTATGGATCGTTGATCAATGATTATGTGGGGAGGTTGGGCTATGTTTTGACCAGAGGTAAAAGGGTAGTTAATATACTGGTGGTTTATCCTATACGCAGCGCATGGATTTGTCTCGATTTCGATCTTCCTACTTACGACAAGGGAAAAGAGATTAATCAGCTCTGTGGTAAATTTGAAAATTTATGCGAACACCTTATGTCGGAACACTGGGACTACCATCTCGGTGAAGAGGAGATTCTCAAGAAATGCGGTCGTGTAGTTAATGGGCAATTTGCTGTTGGTGAATATGGCTACGACTGCGTTATCGTCCCCGAGTGTCTTACCTTATCCGGGAGTACGGTTGCCCTCCTTGAAGAGTTTGTGAAGAATGGGGGTAAGCTTATCGCATTAAATCCTTCAACTTATCTCGTCGATGGCGTGGAAGAAAGGTCCCTGAACGATCTATTTGGCCCTCACAAAACGCATTGCGCTCAAAGCCCTCAGGAGGTATGCGATATATTATATCGGGAATTGGCGAGAGATATAGAGGTTAAAAATTTGGAGGGCGGAGAAGCCGACTCAATTGTATATCAACATCGGCGTGGGGAAGATTTCGATATTTATTTTTTGTTTAACAGAAGTGGCAGGGAAACGGAAGTCGGAATCACACTTCACGATGGATATCCCGTTGAAGAATGGAAACCCCAGGATGGGACTCGACATTTGGTTTCCGATGGCAGCGGGGATTTCCCATTGGCATTCCTTCCCGGCGAATCTCATCTTTTAGTTTCCAGAAAGGAAACTAGGCTTCCTTCTGGGAAAATAGAAGGAAGAACCTCAAGTAGGTTAACCTTTGAAGGAAAATGGGAATTAATCAGAAAGGACAAGAACGTTTTAGTGATCGATTATTGCAGAGTAAGGATAGGGGATCGGTGGAGTGATGCTATGCCTGTCTGGAAAGTTGAAGAATGGATAAGAGACGAGCGGATGAGAGAGCTTGGCCTCAGATTTGGCTTTGAGGTGGGAGATGACCTGAATTTGTCCGAGACCGATATAGAACTTGTAGTTGAAGATGCCCAATCGGCAGTAATGTCTGTTAATGGGTATGAGCTAAATCGGCTTTCTGATAGCTGGTGGCTGGATCCAAGCTTCAAAATATGTAACCTTGACGGACTTCTGTCAGTGGGCAGGAATCATATCTTAATTACCTGGGCGAGCGATTTTAGAGATCATCTTGAAAATATATATATTCGGGGAGATTTCGCTGTCAAAAAGCAGGGAGAGACATTCGTATTAGGCAAAGAGTCCGAAACAGTTAAAGCTGGCGACATCGTGGATAAAGGGTATCCTTTTTATGCCGGGACCGTTGTTTATGGAAAACAGTTTCAAGTGGATGAGGAATTTGAAGACGCCGTCCTGTCATTTGAAGAGATAGGTGGAGTGATCTACGATATCTGTCTTAACGGTCAGGAAGTTGGCGTTATAGCCTCGCCTCCCTACGAGGTAAGTTTAAAGGATCATCTGAAGAAGGGCAAAAATCTGCTGGAAATTCAGGTTGTGGGTTCCCTCAGAAATTTGCTCGGACCTCATCATAACAGGAAAGGTGACTATCCCTGCACGGAGGGTTGCTGGAGGGATGATATTAACTGGACTGATGAGTACTTGTTTGAGCCTTTTGGCTTGATAGCAGAGCCGGCAATAAATTCCCACAGGAGTTGATAGTAAGCGAAGTCTTAGTTTCAACTTGATTTGACGAATTGGAATGTTTTCCAATATTGTTGCGGTGTAGAGATGCCCCGGCGGGGCATCTCTGAAAAGCTGTTGGAAGCAAAGTGATGTGAATCCTCAGCCCGGATGAGCATCTCGGGTTTTGAGGGTCTCCGGGACGAGAAGAGCGAGGGTAAGGGCAGCCAACAGGCCTATGCCCGACATGACGAAAGTCGCGGCGGAGAGACCGATGAGGTCAGCGACCCTGCCGACGATGAGTGGTCCGCCGGTATTACCCGAATCGCCGATTAGCCGCCAGGCGCCCAGGAATTCGCCCATAGTTTCCCTTGGAGCTAAGTCGGCGCCTAAGGTCATCATCGATCCGGACCCGAGGCCGTTGCCGAGCGCAATAATCGATGCTATCAGAAGCAGACCATAGAAGCTATTGGTAAGGGGAATCAGCCCCATACCAATGGCCTGTATCAGGAAAGAGGGTACAGAGGCGTATTTCCTGCCGAAGTGGTCCATAATCAGGCCGGCAGGATAGAACATCGACATGTCGATCGCTCCGGATATACTGATGATCAGTCCTACGTCCCGGACTCCAAGACCGATTATGTCGGCGCCATAAAGTGGGATGATGACGCGCCGGCCTGCACGGATCATCTGGGCAAAGAACTGAGCTGATCCGGCGGTGACAAGCTCACGGTAGTGGCTTTTCAGGGTAATAAGGAGATGGTTTGTCTCCCGCTCTGCCTTTGGTGTGGGCCGATCGGTTTTTTCTACAAAGATCGCGGAGATGAGGAGCGCTACGGCAGCCAGGCCTGCATAGAGGAAAAACGGGGCGCGCAGGCCGTAGGCGGCGCCTATCGCCCCTCCGACAGCCGGTCCCATGAAGATACCAACGCGGTTGATTCCGCCAAAGGTCGCGATGGCGCGTCCCCGCTGATGTACCGGTGTGATGTCGGCGATGTAGGCGTGGCGGGAGATATTCCAAAGGGCACTGCCGATGCCGGCAATTAGACGGTAGACGACCAGCTCTGGAATGCCCCGTGCCCAGGGCAGAGCCAGGGCGGAAAGTATGACGCAACTGATTCCGGTAAGCATAGCAGGTTTTCTCCCTATCTTCCTGAGTAATACACCTGCGGGGATGTCGCCTATCAAGGTACCAAGTCCCTGAGCGGCCAGCGCAAGCCCGACCAGACCGTATGAAACGTTGAAGGACTTGGCATAGAGAGGCAGGATTGGGAGGAGCATTCCGTTACAAAAAGCGAGGACAAATAAAGGGAGGTATATAGGCAGTATCAGTGAATTTTTCGAATTCTGTCGCATCTATAAATTATAATGATTGATCGCGATTAAAGAAAGCCTGGGTTCCGTATCAGTAAAGTGGAGAGAAGATAACACAATAGAAGCATAAATTCAAGACCTGCATTTCCGGAGAAATATCAAGATATAATTCATGGTGATAAATGATAGGCAAGTTCCAGTAA
Source organism: uncultured bacterium (assembly GCA_964611725.1). Taxonomy (GTDB): domain Bacteria; phylum Latescibacterota; class CAZTBA01; order CAZTBA01; family CAZTBA01; genus CAZTBA01. Next base: position 3,892 of record CAZTBA010000312.1, on the reverse strand, counting down.
TGTTTTTAGCTTTTGCTTATGGCGTCTGAGATTTTTCAGTTACTACCGTTCCTTCGGATGTCTCTCTGTAGAGACCCCCTGGCGGGGCGTCTCTGAAACAAGAGAAGATGTTTTCTGAAAGATGCTTGTAATGTTCTCAAACCAGGAGGCTTTGAATGTCAAATAAGGAAAAGCCAATCCGTGTCGGTGTTGTGGGAGTGGGGCGGGGCCTCGGATTTGCGAGAGGCGCGGCACCAAACTTGGGAATGGAATTGGTGGCCCTGTGCGATACGTGGGAAGAGAAACTGGAGGTTGTCGGTAGGGATCTCAAGGTCGCTACTTACACCGACTATGACAGGTTCCTTGAGCACGATATGGATGCTGTGATACTTGCCAACTATTTCCACCAGCATGCCCCGTTCGCCATCAAGGCCCTTGATGCCGATAAACATGTTATGTCCGAAACTTCGGCCTGTTTCACCCTGGCCGAGGGTGTGGCCCTGGTAGAGGCTGTGGAAAGCAGCGGCAATGTCTACATGTTCGCAGAGAACTACCCCTATATGTTGTTCAATCAGGAGATGAGGAGATTGTACAGGTCAGGACTGATAGGCGAGTTCAAGTATGGGGAAGGGGAATATGTACATCCGATGTCTTCCGAGTCCTTAAACAGGATTTCCCCCGGGGCAAACCACTGGCGCAACTGGATCCCGGCCACGTACTATTGCACACATTCACTCGCTCCTGTGATGTATATAACCGACACACGGCCGATGAAGGTGAACGGGTTCGTGATGGCATATGATCCCGGTGATGATGTGCACTACGGGAGAACCGTAAGGCGAAACGATCTGGCTTCGGTGGTCATCGTAAGGATGGACAACGGCTCGGTGGTGAAGCTCCTGAAAGGACAGCTCCGCGGACACGGAATCTGGGTACGCATCCATGGCAACAAGGGATTGATGGAAAACCTCCGCTGCGGTAATGCGCAGATGGTACGGGTACGCAGGGAGCCTTTTGACAGGGAGAAAGGTGAGCCGGAGGAGCGGATCTATCTACCGGATTTTCCCGAGCATCACGCTGAAGCCACCAGTGCCGGGCATGGAGGTGGCGACTTTTTCATGAACTACCATTTCGCCCAGGCCATCCGCAGGGGCGAACAACCTTACCTTGATATCTACCGAGGTGTAGCTATGTCCATAGTCGGTATCCTTGCCTACCGATCCGCCTTAGAGGATTCGGCTCCTATAGAAGTGCCGGATTTCCGAAAAAAATCCGTAAGGGAAAAATACGCCGGTGACGACTGGTCACCCGATCCGAGCAGACATCGTCCGGGCCAGCCCTGGCCGAGCATACTCGGGGATATCAAACCTTCCGAAGAGGGCCTGGCCTATGCCCGGAAGATCTGGAAGGAAGTAGGTTATACCGGACAGTAGAATAGTTGAAACTGTAATCACTGAATCAGGAGGCTGATATGATTGATCTGAGCAAGTATCGTATTGTTGATCTCTCCGGTGAGCTGATGCCTGGAAAGGAAGCCCGTCGCCTGGAGATCCGTGAGTACGTGTATGAGCCGGACAACACTTTCATGCATGATATCGACCTTATGAGCCACATTGGTCCCCATATCGAAGGGCCGTCACACTACAAGAAGGGCCTGAAGGATGTGACGCAGATACCGCTGGAGAAATTCATCGGGGAAGCGATCCTCCTGAAGATGGATGCTGTCGAACCGGGCAAACCTATTATTCCTGAGGATCTGCAGCGGGTCAGCACCACCGGTGGTGTGCGGAAGGGCGACATCGTCCTCCTGCACAGCAGCTACAAGGGCCCGGATGCTCCCTATATTTCCCGACAGTGCGCTGAACATCTCTACACAGCGGACATTAAGATGCTCGGCATCGACGGCACTATAGGTCTTGAAGAGCCAGGTGGGCATATGTTCACTCACGATTTCCTCTTGGGGAATGACATCCCTATTATCGAGACTCTGAGCTTCCTCGACACGATAGATCGTGAGCACTTCTTCTTCATCGGGTTCCCGCTCCGGATCAAGGGACTCGATTCTTCGCCGATCCGGGCAGTCGCGCTGGTAGAGCGGTCCGGTCAGATTTTGTAAATCCTTGAAAATGCTTGATAAGGAGGATAAGTAGTTGATTTCATTTCTCATCATTCCTTCCCACAAGGATAGACTTTCCTCAACCCTCATCAAGGGACATCCACTCAGAACTTCAGGAGGCACGAATCTCGGTTCTAAGGAGTTCACATCTACAGATAGTAGTCGTTGACCAGACCTCCCACTACAGATAGTGGTTATTTCTCTTGACAAGACTAAAACCACTCCTTATATTGCGAGATAGCGGGCCTGTAGCTCAGGGAAGAGTGTCCCACCCGGAAACATGTGGGGATGCAACACTGATTCCCGTACTCAAGGCAGAGCGGAGGGCCTTCGTAGTAAAACCACGTTCCCTACAAACAAAGGAGGGGACAATGCGTACCATCGCTCTCGTCAACCAGAAGGGAGGATGTGGTAAGACAACCACAGCCATCAACCTTTCTGCCTGTCTATCCGAGGGGGATAGGAGGGTGCTTCTGGTCGATCTCGATCCCCAGGCTCACGCCACATTGGGGTTGAACGTCAAGCCGGATGAGATGGACAAGAGCGTATACGACGTTCTGGTGGGGTCCTCCGGGGGACAAATGAACCTGGAGGAGATCATCCATCCCATCTCGGACCACCTTGACCTGGCTCCCTCCAGCGTACTTCTCAGCGCGGCGGAGCAGGAGCTGGCCGATGTTCAAGGTCGGGAGAGACGGCTTTTCGATGCTTTCTCAGCCGTGTCTACCCGCTACGACTATGCGGTTGTCGACTCTCCACCCAACCTGGGGCTGCTTACATTCAATGCCCTCCGGGCTTGTCAGGAGGCTATCGTCCCGGTGGAGACCAGCATCTTTTCCCTCCATGGGCTGAGTAGATTGTTGGAAGCCATCAACATTTTGGAGGAAAAAGGGAGGCACAAAGTCAAGGTTTGGGCTTTGGCCACGATCTTCGACCAGAGAACTCGATTGGCCCATGAGATACTGGAGGAGATCCGACGACATTTTCAGTCCTCACTCCTGAAGACGGTCATACGCGTCAACGTCAAGCTGCGGGAGGCAGCCGGGTTCGGTAAACCCATCACGGATTACGACCGGGGATGCACCGGATATCACGACTATGCCGCTCTGGCCGAGGAGGTTGTGGCCATGGAGGAATTCCTGGGGCCCCGGGTGATGGATGAGGGGGTTGTCTTCGTGTACCAGTCGCCTGAAGCGGAAAGTGTCCAGGTGGCCGCGGACTTCAATGACTGGGTCCCGGAGTCAATGATGGATGACGACAAGGATGGCATCTGGGAAAAGCTGTTTCCGCTCCAACCGGGGGTATACCAGTACAAGTTCTTGGTTGATGGGAAGTGGCAAGACGACCCAAACAACCCTCAGGTAGCGGAGAGCCCCTACGGCGGGATGAACTCTGTGGTGACGGTTGAGTAAGTCCGTTCTCGGTAAAGCCATGCAAGAGAGGAAAAAGTTGGGTCGGGGGTTGGAGGATATCTCCCACCTCTTCCTCTCCTCGGATGAGGAGTCACCGCCTGAGGAGGAGGAATCGCTCCCTGAGAAGAAGGAGCCAACCCTCGAGGGGGAGGGACCAACTCGACTGATCTCGGTGGTCAGCGGCATCTGGGGTATAGATCAGCCCTTCCTGCTGGGTAATGTAGCGCTGAGATTGGCTGCGGAAGGTCATCGGGTGACCGTGCTGAGCTTCAACTCCAACTTCCCAACGGTCAACTTCCTTCTGAATGTCCCATCGGGAGAGCCGGTCCTTCAGTTGGTCGAGGATGGGCGGCGTTTGGACAGGGCCATGGTTGAGGGACCAATG
>CAZTBA010000311.1:0-7472 GCA_964611725.1 uncultured bacterium | reverse complement strand
CGTCCTTCCTTTCGGATCGAGTTCCTTGTAACGTGTCCTGAGGTCGGGTACCGGGATATTAATCGTGCCTTTGATATGTAAGGCTTCATATTCGCCCGATGCTCTTACATCAGCAAGCACCATTCCGCTATCACCGGTGCTCATCCTGTGAAGCTCCTCTACGGATAGCTGTCCAACGTTATCGACAGGAAAACCGGCCTTTGCCATGGTAGACATGCCCCCGTCTCGGAGAAATCACCCCGTTCCTCTCTGACACCGCTCAGCAGCATGACCGGCTCTGTGCCGCAGGTTTTGCGCATTGCTATTTCACGCAGGGTTTTACCAGCGATAGGTGAACGCGGTGGTATGATAATCTCCGCAAAACCTGAGCTTCCTGCACTGCGCAGATCCTCAAATTGCCCGAACCCTTCTCTCGGCTGCAAGAGATAATCACCGGCAAAGCGTTCAACATCGGCTTTCCTGCCAAGCAATGCAAGCTCCTGTCCCGCGGCAAAACGTGTATGACGCCACGGAGCATAAAGGATGTCACCATCTTCCGCAAGGGCCAGGAGGCTCAGGTTATATTCCGTCCAAATCTGAACTTCCTCTCGGGTTTTGTCTATCAGCGGGCTTTCTGAGGGGATGACAAATTGGTATATAGATGTCATACCAGGACCCCTTCTATAAAGTATCCTTACTTTTGGAAAGTCCTTCGCACTACATCCAATTCCTCTGCGGGTGGTACGGAAAGCAGATGAAGATCGCGCTGAGGGAAGGGAATTGTTATATCATTCTGTCGGAAAATATCATCAATAGCGTAATTTAGATCGCTGAGAACCTGTTTTCGCATAAGCGGTTTGGTTATCCAGACCAGCAGCTCGAAATCGAGCGAGGAATCCCCAAAACCGACGAACCAGACCTTGGGATGTGGGTCGTCTATGACCTCTGGATGGTCCCTGGCGACCTTCAGCAAAGACTCTGTAACCAACTTTACATCGGAACCATATGCCACGCCAATGGGAACATGAATGCGCACCTTGGGGTCCCTGTGTGACCAATTGACAACCTGATCGGATACAAACTGGGAATTGGGTACGATGATTGTCACATTATCACGACTTAGAACGGTTGTAGCTCGCATATTGATCTCTTCCACCCTACCATCGACATCTCCCGTAGTGATCATGTCGCCAGGTTTAATGGGACGCTCAAATAGAAGGATTAAACCTGAAACGAAATTGTTGGCTATGTTCTGCAGTCCAAAACCGATTCCAACGGATATAATCCCAGCGAAGAACGCCAGCGCTGTCAGTCTGATACCTATCATCGTAATTGCCTGATAGATGACGATAGTGATAATGATGTAGTGAACCAGTCTGAGAATGGTGTACTGAACACCCTCATCCAATCGGGTTTTCGCCAGGCGTGATCTGAGAAGCTTCCTCAGTTGCTTCGAGATAAAAAAGCCCACTACCAGCAAAACAACGATTTCCGCTATCAGCAGCAAGCTGATATCTTTCTCTCCCACTTTGAAACCGGAAAAGCTTATGACTTTCCAGAATCTTTCGAGCCATTTAAGGAATTGGTCGGACATTTCGGACACCCTCCTTCCCTGAAAAATTCACTCCCGAAATACACTAACCCTGTCTTGCTGTTCTCACACTGGGCCTATTCATTACAGTTTCGACTTATCTAACAATACCTGTTAAGATTTAATGAAATACAGTAATCTTCAAACATAATAATATACTCTCTAAGATTTGTCAACGTAAGATCCATCAAAAATCACAAATGGCTTACACAGGAGCAATAGTAGCTTCGTTGATACTTGCATATGTCCTCCGAGAAATAATAATTGCAATTAATAAATTATCCTATTATAATTAAAATTATGTGTCTCTGGTTATTATCCGGCAAAAGTAAAGCATAATTTAAACAGGGAGGGGAACGGAAATGAAAAAGTTAACTGTCATACTGTTGGTGCTTGCTTTTGTAATCACTAATTGTACAACCCGCCAGGTTAAGAGAATTGATGAGACGGCACAGGTTGACTTAAGCGGGAGATGGAACGATACGGATTCCAAATTGGTTGCTGAGGAAATGATAAAGGACGGTTTAGCCAGGGTATGGATTACCGATTTCATCGAAGCAAAGGGCAAAAAACCCACGGTCATAGTTGGATTAGTCAGGAACAAAAGCCACGAACTTATTAATACCGAAACATTTATCAAGGATGTGGAGAGGGAATTTATTAATTCAGGCAAGGTAAAAGTAGTTCAGGCGGGTGAGTCAAGGGAAGAGTTGAGGATGGAAAGGGCGAACCAGCAGGAATTCGCTTCTCCGGAAACAGTCAAGAAGTGGGGAAAGGAAAAAGGGGCCGATTTTATCCTGCAGGGTGTCTTAAATTCGATAGTAGACACTATTGAAAATAAAAAGGTCGTGTTCTATCAGATAGATCTGGAATTAACCGATATAGAAACCAATGAAAAGGTCTGGATTGGCACCAAAAAGATAAAGAAATTTATCAAGAATTGAGAGGTAAAAAGAAAGGATAGCCTTCTAACATGTTCTGTGATTGCAGAAGCCCATTTTTCGGGAAGGCTCCCATTATTCTTTTGTTGATAATAGCTGGCTGCGCCACCTATTATGAGAAAAGCCTCAAATTTCAGGAACATTTCGTAAAGGGTGAGTTTGAGGAAGCCGCTAAAGTCCTGGACAAGAACAAAGGTGCAGCGACAGGTAAAGACAGACTGCTCTACTTTCTGCAAAAAGGTGTAGTTCTGCAAGTGCTTGGAGACTACGAAGAAAGCAACCGGTTTTTCGAAAATGCATATTTATTCACGGAGGATATCCAGAGGAACTACGCTTTAGAAGCTTTCAGCCTTTTATCCAATCCTACGGTTAACCCGTATAAGGGGGAAGATTTCGAAATAGTCCAGATTCATTACTACAAGGCTCTAAATTACTTACGCTTGAAGAAATCTGAAGAGGCATTGGTAGAATGCAGAAGGATAGATATAAAACTGAATCAACTGAACGATGAATATGTCAAACACAAGAACCGCTATAAAAGGGATGCCTTCGCAATGAATCTGATGGGGATCATTTTCGAGGCATCTGGAGATTATAACAACGCGTTTATTTCCTACAGAAATGCATACGAGGCATATGAGAAAGACTATAAACCCCTTTTCGGTGTTGAAACGCCGACCCAACTGAAAAGAGATCTGCTGAGATCTGCATATTTGAATGGCTTCACGGAAGAATTCGAAAAATACGAAAGGGCCTTTGGACTGGGGTACAGATATCAGGTCAAAGAAGGCGGTGAACTTATATTTTTCTGGAATAACGGACTTGGACCTGTAAAGGGGGAGTGGAGCATTAACTTCTTTATCGTCAGAGGCAAAGGTGGTATAGTAACTTTTGTGAATGAGGAACTGGGCCTGTCATTTCCATTTCTTCTGGATGACAGCTCTGATGACAATTCAACCAAGCTGGGTGATTTAAAGTTTATCAGAGCCGCATTTCCAAAGTATCTGGAGAGAAAGCCATATTTTAGAACTGCTGAAATTATAGTCGCCGATAAGAAGTATCCCCTCGAGTTGGCGCAGGATATAAACGAAATCGCGTTCAAAACTCTTGAAGACAGGATGCTAAGAGAGTTTGCCATCTCTCTACTCAGGTTAGCATTAAAGCAAGCGGCAGAGCAAGCTACGAGAAAAAGAAACGAAAATTTAGGTGCGCTTCTCTCCATCGCCAGCGCATTTTCTGAAAAAGCGGATACCCGAAACTGGCAAACACTTCCCTACAATATTCACTATGCAAGGATTCCGCTGCCAGAGGGTGAAAGCTCTCTGGAATTAAAAGTCTATTCCCCTAAGAAGAGTAGGGAAATCTCCCAAAGTCTCAGATTCAACGTCGTGAAAGGAGAGACTTTATTCTATCTGCATCATAACCTCGAGAGCATACCCTTAGAACAATAATCTTTCAGCTATAAGAACGGAGGAGTTGACGGCGAAGAAAACAGATGAAAGCTATCGTTTGCTCGGTTCGAGATCACTTCTTAAGCAGTTGAAAGATTTGAGGAAAGAGATTCAAGGTGTGTACGCTATCGTCCCATGCGGCTTAGAGAATGGCAGGTTGCCCTAAGGAAATGATCGAATATGTGGAATCAACACATTCAGTATAGAGGAACGATTTATATTTAAAGCCACTTTTGTCAGAAGTTCCGAGGAACCCTACCGGCCAATGCCAAATCGGATGCGAAATTGATGATTTCGTTCGACACGCTGTCCAAGGACTCTTCCCAACTCCCGGCCCCAAAACGCGTAATCCAATTTGATCACCCAGACATTCAGGCCAATACCGAAAGTCCAATACCCCTGATATAGTCCGGTTCGAAGCTGTAGAAACCTTATGCGGGCCTCCAGACCGGTACGGACCCGCCTCAAGCGAGGCTGGTTATTGAACAGGTCATCCAGGTCCAGAGCAAACGCCAAACGGCGGTCCAACAAAAATCGAGCCAAACCTAGACGAACCTTAGTTGGTATTCTGTCCTGCCCCACTTTACCGCCCAGATCCTGGATGACCAGAGCGATTCTGGTTCGGTCGTTCTGTAACAAATAGAGGGCTCCCAAATCCAAAGCCCACCCCGTACCAGAATACCGAAGGTTATCCAGGACTTCCCCCAGGATATCCCGCCGTTGCTCAAAGCTAGTAGGACTGACCAGGGTAGCCGCCTTGCGTCGATTGATAATTTTGAGGCTACCTCCTAAGGTCAGGCGCGGAGTAACATCTTTTGCAGCTCCGCCAATTATTACCAGATCGATGAGCGCGTCGCCGGATACCCTTGGCTCGTAAATTCCCTTGTCCACCTTGACGCGAGAGAAAGTGCGGTTGTAAAGTGCCAAGCCAAACCCTTTCCAGGCGAACGTGAGCATGGGGGAAAACCCAAAGCGAACGCTCTGATCGTCAAACTGGTTTATGTCATCATACAACTGCTGGCGACGCTCGGTTGTCAGACGGGTAAACCCTCGTAAAGAGTCGGCATTGGTCGTTACGAAATCGAGAACATGCAAAAAGTTGTCACTAATGTTGATTTGAAACCCAATCAACGTCAAATCGAATGAGGATTGAGTGAGTAAAGCCGGGTTATAGAGAAAAGCATTGGCATTATGGCCATAGGCACTATATGCATTTCCCATACCCAAGGCCCGGGTATCGTTGCGGCGCACAGACCGATCCAGAATGCCCTGCTGATCGCTGGGAACCTGTGCTTCGGCCCGGATACTTAGTAACAGGCAGAACAAAACCAACAGAAGAGACCCCAACCATGCCTCCTTTGCATGCCATTCAACCTCAGAGATTGGGCATTCTTCCAGTGCAGGGCTCATCGCTTGTTCGAGTCAACACGGAGGGCGGTGGTAGGGAAATCCAACCCCTCTATAAAGTGGCTGTCTTCATCGATCAGCCCGTCGCCGTCATCGTCTAACCCGTTAATTAGCTCCTCATCCACAGAGGGTTCGGGATCGAACTCGAAAAGTCCATCCCCATTTCCATCGGACAAAGGTCCGTCGAAATCCACATCGGGCAGACCATTGCCATTGAGATCGTCCCGCCACTGCTGCCAATCGCCATCGTTGTCCCCCTGTCCTGGCAGGTTGAGGGTTTCAGGTTGAAGCTTAACGAGGTAAGCCTGGGTCGACCGACTTAAATCTTTAACATTTTGTCTGAGTTGATCGACTTCCGGTGAGCTTATCAGAGCCCCAGAGTCCACCTCCAAAAGCACCTCATAAGTGTCTTCCAAAATACCTTTGACGTTGTTGGCCAAATCCCCTGCACCCTCCACAATTAGCTGATTGAATCGATGGGCCATAGCCAGGTCTGTGATAATATCCTTCAACCCCGGGACGCCATCACGCCCTATCTGGAACGGTTGTACAGCACCAGCGATGCGTTCAATGTCCATACACAGATCCCGATCGTCGATTACCCCGTCGCCGTTAAAATCTCGAAATCGAAGGACACCCCGTACCGCGTTTGCCAGAGCATAATCGAGGCGAACGTCCTGCGGCTGAATGACACCAAACGCCCGAGTTGGCTTCTGGATTATAGGAGCTAAATCTCGAGCGATAGTAATATTTGTCTGGTAGATAAGGGTTTTGAACCGGTCGTCCTCCATTTTAGGAGGAACGGGAGTATACAGGGACAGGGGACCCAACTGCTTGAATTTGACCGTTAAATCTTCGATCAAACGGACCAAAGGGATACCGGAAGCCAACATAGTGGCCTTGGCATGAAGATAACGGGCATCGCTACTAGTACCTTCAGCCACGGAATCGGCTCGAGCAAACCATTTCTCTGCCGCCTGAAACTCTCCTTTGGTCATAAGCCGGTGTCCTTCTTCCAACAGATCGTTTAGATTGTTTTCGTCGATACGGTTGGAAGGTCCAAAGACATTACGGTCTGAACAGCCGCTTCCAAACAAAATAGCAGCCAAAACAGTTAATTTTAGAAACCAATGCATAATTTGAGGATAAAATCGCTGGGTTGCACAAGAACTGAACAGGGGCATTCTAAAGATAATAGAACGGAATTTTTTCATAAACTTGACAGACAACGGTAATGTATTTCGAATAGTCATGCAAGGAGACATTATACTGGTAAGACATTGCGTGAAAAAACAACAGGCCATGGTATTCTCCCGGAATTGAGAAATGAAACATGGCCTATACAATTATTACCCCCGTATTTAGTTACTTTGTTACACTCACTTTTTTATATCTTCAAATAGTTCCCAAAATATCTCACATTTTCGATTCCAATATAGCGTCTCCGGTTTCATTTGTCAATACAGAAGCAAAATGACTGAGATTTTGAACCAAATTTGTAACAAATTGATTTTCTTACACATCAGTTTTCAAAGCCGAAATTTGATGTCTATATTTTACAATGGTTTACAAAATCCATTCAAAACCTCAGCAAAGTTGATTATGTTATGTTCTTGACAGGAATCGACAAAAATTGTATAATATATTTAGGTTTTTCAACTCTTCCAAAAAATTTGAATAGACAGAAAGAAGGCTAAGGAAACTGAAAACTTGCACCGCAGTATGAACTCCGTGCCATCAAGGTCAACTATCTGAGTGAGACATGGGAAATTCTGAAACAGGCGGATCAGCTCAAGGAGGGAAAGGTAAGCTAAAACCTCCGGTGGCAGTTTGCACTTTGGTATAAAAGGACCGGTCTGAGGAGTAACCTCAGGTGGCAGCATCTACCTGCGCGGGTTATACGTGAATGAAGTTTAACCAATTTAAGAATAGGGGGGAACAAAGATGAAAGCAAGCAAAATTGTTAACCCGATCGTCTTATCGGCACTGCTCTTTTTTGCTTTCGGCTGCTCAAACAAAGAATTGAAAGAAGAAAACACGAAACTAAAGGATGAACTTGGCGCAACAAAAAACAGATTGAGCGAGATGGAGCTCTATATAAAC
>CAZTBA010000310.1:0-7477 GCA_964611725.1 uncultured bacterium | reverse complement strand
ATTGGATGAGATTGGGGAAAGATATGGCCTCACGAGGGAAAGAATACGTCAGATAAAGGAAAAGGCCTTGCGTAGGCTACGCCACACATCCCGCAGGCGTAGGCTGGAACCATATCTGGAATAGCATAGTTTTTCCCTTTGCAGGGGTCTTGGGAAGAAGGTGTGGAAAGGAGTGGTATTCGTGGAATCTATAGTTCAGGAAGGGCACAGCATTGAGAAAGCTGTCGAATTAGCCCTTGAAAGATTGGGTAGCGGGAGGGATAAAGCTGAGGTAGAAATCTTAAATCATCCTAAGAAAAGTTTCTGGGGACTCTTTTCCAGGCCTGCGAGGGTGAGGGTGACTGTCCTGGACGAGCGGAAGGCTTTGAAAAAGGTAGTGAGCGAACTTTTCGGATTTATAGGGATAGATGTAGATGTGAATGTCTATTCCCAAAACGGAGCCCTAAGGATATCTGTGGACCCAAAACAAGACGTGGGGCTTGCCATAGGAAAAGGGGGACGCACGCTCGAGGCGATCGAACATCTGGTCCAGAAAATAGCTAAATCCAAATTGAATTGTCAGAAGAGGCTCCATTTGGACATAGCTGGCTATAAGAAAAGGCAGGGGAAAACAAAATTCTGATTTCAGATCGCGGTTGAAAAGGGGTAGCATTTGCTACCCCTTTTTCATTTTACCTAGCGTTCAGCTATCAGCAGTCAGCCAAAAAAGCTGAAAGCTGATTGCCGAACGCTTATCTCGATTAGTATCATTTTCAGGTAAGAAGGGTATTAGAATTTCAGGGTCAGCTTCGCCACCCCTACATTATCGGAGACATCCGTCACCCTCACAGCCACGGTGTGTTCCCCGGTGGATGGCTCCTTGATGGTAAAGGAAAAGCTCTCTTCAGGAGAATCGAATATCGAATCCTCAGGGAAAAACACCACCCACTCATCAGAATCGATCGAATATTCGCCCCCCTTCAGAGGACTTGAAGCATCGCGTGCAACGCCCGAGATCTTTATTAACTTCCCTTTCCCGGATGCCGCGTGACTGAGCTCGCGGACCTCGGGAGGGGTATTGTCCACAAGGAAAGGTGTCGAAAGCTTCTCCGATGAAAGCGCCTTATCCTCAGGATTGGAAGGGAAATCAGAGGCCACGATCCTCAAGATATATTTTCCGTCAGGGACAGATTCGGTATCCCATATGTAAGCGCTTACCTTAAGCTTATCCTTTACAAGCTTCCAATTTTTCTCACCGATACCGCGGAAGAAAATACTGTAAAGAAGCTTGTCCTTATTCGGATCCGATGCACGCCACCTCACCCTCCAGAGGCCCTTCTTCACTAAGCTCACCCTCGGAACCTCCCTCACAGGCTCAGCACCGCCTCCTTCCGCCTCCTGTAACTCGCCTTCAGGCGCCTCTTCCCTTCCCCTCCTGCCACGGTATTGGCTGACGGTGACGTAATTCAGGACAGGCGCCATATTCCCCTGAAGGCCAACTATGGAAACTTCCCTCAGTATCGGAGATCTGGATGCATCCGAGGTCGAAAGGGTGACCCTGTACTGTATAAAACGTGCCGGGGGACTCTCGATCTGGCTTCCCGAAGGGTCCTTAAGCTCTTCAGACCAGGAGCTCCAGGATTCCCCAGGGTCGCTTGTGTTGCCGCTTCTTGTTGCTATGGTGACGCTGGTTCCTTCAGGAAAGTCAGTATCCCACCGGATCTTTCCCCACTTCGAGATCAAAGACGTGTCATGCACCCTCGACGTCAAAACCCCCTTCTCTGATAAGGAACGCCTTAGGAGGTAAACCTGCCCGACATCTCCAAGCCCTATATATATCCCATCCTTATCCGAACGGAGCATCGAGAGAGGTTGTCCCTGGGGACATTTCGCAAGCGTCGCCCAGCTCCCATCATCATATACAGAGTATATCAACCCCTTATTGCCGGTGCCGACTATAAGCCTTCCCTCTTCTTTTCTGTCTTCAAACATGGTTGAAAGTATAAGCGGTTGCTCCGTTTCCCAGACTTTCACCACCCTGCCCACATCAATCCTGTAAACCCCGCTCTCCTTTCCGGAAGGAGCAGGCTTCCTCTGGGCGGCGTTAGTTGGCATTGATTCTTCCGATCCCTCCCCGGAAGGACGCATGTAACCCTTTCCGGACATGGTTCCTGCGTAAAGGGTTCCATCTGACCTCAGAAGAAGGGTATGTACCTCCTCTTCGGGGAATTCATACAGAACCATAGCCTCCCCGGATGGATCTATCCGGTATACCAGCCCCTTGCCCGAGGTACCGGCATAGATGTTTCCCTCCTTGTCTATCGCCAGACACATTATGTTATCATCGGTCGAGCTGTATAAGACCTCGGACTCACCTTTTGGAGATACCTTCAGGATATTCCCCTCATCCCCGGTGGCAACGTAAAGGTAACTGTCCGGTCCGAAGGCCATGGACCATATGTAACGTTGATCGGTCGAACAAAATGTCGATGGGACCCCTTTGGGGGTAATCCTGTATATCACACCATCCGGTGAAGCACCCGCATAGACGTTGCCATTCCGATCCAGGACAAGGCTGTATATCTCAAGCTGCGGGGAATCGAAGAAAAGGGAAACCTTACCATCCTTGGTGACCTTAAATACTTTCCCTTCGCTCCCGGTCCCGAGGTATATGCTGCCATCGCCGCCACGGACCATGGACCATATCCTGATAGCCTTAACATCGGCCACTTTCTGCAGAGAGGGCGAGAGGGTCACCTCACCGTCGCTCGTCACAGAAATACCGTCGAGCTCACCTTTCTCAAAGTCGGACTGCGTATTATCGACCAAGATTTCCGGCGTTACCCCGGGAACCGGCGCAGCCAGGAAAATTAAGAGAATGACAACGAACGCCAAAAAGGCCTTCATACCAACCCCCTTCCAGGAAGCTTAGCGGAAACCCCCTCTTCGAACGATAAAAGGCACGCTGTAGCTTCCCTGCACAACGTAACCTGTCCTCACACTTTCGGTGAGTATGAAAGAGCCGGATACAGGCCCCACATCCCCCCTAACACCAGGTGACGTAAGTATAGACATCGCTGATGGCGGAAGCGATGGGAACTCCACACCACCTATGGTGAGGCCCCTCTTTTCCATATATAGTTTAACGTGAATCTCATCGTTCCTCTCCCTATGAAACAATATGTCGAGGAGATGATCGAAATCCCGAGGGAAATACTTTCCCGGAGCACGTTGTCTATCGAGGTCCAAACTTGTGGCGGCATCGCAGACAAAGAGTTTAAGCTCCCCTTCCGGGATATCATCAGGTACCAAAATGGGGACTCTAAAATCGGACGGTTCCCCCCTGTAGCTTCTCAGGTGGACAACGGCATATGTCGAATCCCCGGGTTCGATAACTGTAACTGGCAGATAGACATTTTCTATATAGGCTGATTTTATCCTCTCATCCTCGAGTCTTATATCGAAGGCTACAGAATCCACCCTCACAGTCTTAAAATCGTTACCCATAACCTCCCCGATCGGGTTCACCAGATCCAGGGAAGCCCTTATAAATGCTATCGGACTGGAGTAGATGTTTCCCATGTTTAGCCTGGAATAACCCTCCAAGTTGAGTGTGACCTCAGCCTCCACAGTGGCGTCCCCGAAGTTTCGCTCCGCCACTGAAAGCGCAGATTGGAGAGCGCGGTATATGAAGAAGGGCGCATATTCCTTTTCTCTCAAAACCTTGAAATTATAGGTTTTTCTCTCCGAAGGAGAGCTTACAGAAACCCTTACGGGTATCATATCCGGAATGTCCCCCAAAATGCCGGCAACACCCTGAAGCCTATCCTGGCGGATAGCACCCACAGGCTCCGTCGCCGATGCGAGCTTGGCGGAACGGCTCATGCTCGGCAATACATCGTGGACATAGGCGGCAGTCATCGGGAGATCAACCCAACCATCGAAAAAGGCCGGATGGCCGAAGGCAAGGACCTTGTCCCCTTCCCTGTAGGTGAGTGTCCCGACCATCGTCGCCTCCATATCCCCGCTCACAAGCTGTACGCCGACAGAGGCACCCGGCTCGATCAGGGACCTGGGATCACCGATATCGGAGGATCTGAGGGATCCGCTTTGCATAGGTATAAGCCCCATACGTGAGAGTGCAGGCATCATCTCCTGAAGGGCATCCGAGGAGAAGCCTGAGAGCGCTATAGGCGACGCTATCGGTCTGAGAGCCAGACCGTCGAGGCTTTCCAGATCCTTTCCGGAAACGATGTCATCCGAGACCGCCACCTCTTTCCCCTTAAGCGGCCTCGTCCAGGAAGATGCATATCCGGGTTTCCTTCCCAGATCCTTCCTGAGCACGCCCATCATACCCTCTATGGGAGTTATGCCACAGATCGGTTCCTTCTCGAAGTACCAGCCGTAGGCGATGGCTCCGATAAGCTTACCATCTATGTAGACAGGGCTTCCACTCATCCCGGCTATAACCTGCTGGGCCCTGTCGATCGGGCTTCCCGGGAGGTCCGAAAGCCTGGCTATCACGAGATCCATCTTCGGCTCATAGTTCTTCATGACCCCGAGTATCTCGACACCGAAGGTGTCTATTCTGGCCCCTTCGAAAGTACTCTTCCCTATTCCCTCCATCCCCCTCTCGATCTCATCTGTGGACATTATGGGGACATTCTGCGCTGAGGCTTCCGATATATGGAGGAGAAATAACGCCAGTACTAAGGCGAAAAACCTGTGCAAGCTGCTCACCCCTTTTCCCTGTTAAGATTTAAGTAATTTTTGGGAAGCTTCTGTTAATTTTTCGTAGGCATTCAGCTCTCAGCTTTTGCTGATTGCTGATAGCCGACCGCTGACTGCTTAAGATTTCTCATTGCTTCGAGAGTTTGGGCGGTTCTCTAAACAACAGAAAATACCAAAGAACATTTTAAAAATCACTTAAAGCCATCTGTCTAAGAATACGGGTAGAATATGAAAAAGAGGAGCGAAAGGCCCCCGAGTATCCATAGTCCCGCATGCACCTCCCTCGCCCTGCCCGTTGCCAGCTTGAAAAACGGGTATAGGACAAAACCCGCGGTCATCCCTATGCCGATGTTGTAGGTAAAGCTCATCAAAATGACAACGGCGAACGCAGGAATAGACTCTGTATAGTCGTCGAATCTGATCTTGACAACCTGATTTAGCATTAAAAGCCCCACGATCATAAGGGCAGGCCCGTACGCCTGCGGCGGAACAGTCCCGAAGAACGGGGCGAAAAAGAGCGCAAGCAGGAAAAGGACTGCCGTCACAACGGCCGTAAGCCCGGTCCTTCCACCCTCCTCTATTCCGGTGGCCGATTCTATATAGGTTCCCGTAGTCGTGGTCCCCACAAGCGCCCCGAAGACCGTCGCTAAGGCATCTGCGAGCATAGGTTTCTCTATCTCTGGAAGGTTACCCTTTTCATCAAGGAACCCCGCGCGTGCTGAGACCCCGATCAGGGTCCCCATAGTATCGACGAAATCCATAACGAAGACCGTAAGTATCACTGCAAAGAAACCCCAAGTAAGGGCACCGAGGATATCGAGTTTGAAAAGAGTCAAGCCGAGGGGACTCAGATCGGGAGGAAAATTAACCCAGCTTCCCGGGGCCTTCGCAACCCCGATCCCGGGTATGAAAGATATGAAGGTGATGGCCAATATGCTCAGCAATATGGCTCCTTTTACCTTGAACATGAGAAGTAAAGACATAAGGGCGAAGCCTGCGATGGAAAGAATTATTGGAACGCTGGTTATATCCCCGACTTTAACCGGAGCATCAGGGACTCCAAGCTGCACTATGCCTGCCTCGTTCAGTCCTATAAATGTGAGGAAAAGACCTATTCCAACGGCGAAACTGTATTTCAGACCTTCGGGTATCGCTTTGCTAAGCCAGACCCTCAACTTGAAGATCGTAAGCAGGGTGAAGAGCACGCCCCCTATGAAAATGGCCCCAAGCGCTGTCTGCCAGCTATATTTCAGGACCTTCACCACAGTGTAGGCTATGAAGGCATTTTCCCCCATATACGGTGCTATAGCGAAGGGCCTGTTGGCATAGAACCCCATGATCAGGGTTCCGAAAATGGCTGAGAGTATGGTGGCAATTACACAGGCATCCCTGGGAATACCGGCAACCTCAAGGATAGCCGGGTTCACTATTATTATGTAGGCCATAGTCATAAAGGTGGTTATACCGGCTATAACCTCTGTACCAGGACTGCTGCCTAACTCCCTTACCTTGAAGATTCTCTCAAGCATGCTACCTCCCTCTGATCTGAGGTGATTACCAGAAATCATACCGAAGAACTCCGAGGCAGTTTCAACAAAGCTATTATATGTTTAGAAGCCATACAAGTCAAGCTTTATTTCCTCCTGAAATCAGTTGACAACCCCATAGTTCTATGATATATTTAACCGCTATATTAAGCTAAAGGATATAAGGATAAATGTAACAAGAAAGGTTAGATGCATGAGAGGAAACGTAGGGGTTGGGCTGATAGGTTTCGGAAGGATCGGCCAGGGGGTCGTGAGGCTTTTCTTCGGCCCTGGAAAGAACTCGAGGTGGTTTAGAAAGTTTGGCCTCGAGCTCAAAAAGGTAGCAGACATCGACATATCCACAGAAAGGGAAGTCAAAGTCCCAAGAGAGATCCTGACAACGGATGGATGGGAGATCATCGGGGATGATTCGATAGACATAGTGGTCGAGCTCATAGGGGGCCTTGAGCCCGCGCGCACCTTCATTCTGGAAGCTCTGAAAAGGGGAAAAAGCGTAGTAACGGCAAATAAAGCAGTCCTCGCCACCTATGGTGATGAACTCTTCAGGACTGCATCCGAGGGGGGTGTGGGCCTCATGTTCGAAGCAAGTGTCGGCGGGGGTATCCCTATAGTAAGTTCGATAAGGCAGGGCCTTTCCTCGAACAGGGTTGAGTCGATCTACGCCATACTTAACGGTACTACAAATTATATACTCACCAAAATGGATTCGGAAGGCCTGAGCTTTGAGGATGCGCTTAAGAAAGCACAACAGGAAGGCTACGCTGAGGCCGATCCGAGCCTCGATATCGATGGCAAAGATGCTGCTCAGAAGCTCATAATACTTCTCAGGATAGCCTTCGGGATATCGGTTGAGGAGGGTGATATCTACACTGAGGGTATAAGGCAGATCACAATGGATGATATCCTGTATGCTAAGGAACTCGGGTATGCAATAAAGCTTCTGGCCATAGCGAAAAGGCATGGAAACCGCGTTGAGGCCAGGGTTCATCCTGTCATGATACCGCTTGGGGCGATTCTGACACATGTCGAAGACGAATATAACGCCATTGAAGTTGTGGGAGATGCGGCTGGACCCCAGCTTTTCTACGGTAAAGGGGCAGGCCAGATGCCAACGGCAAGCGCCGTGATTGGCGATATAGTGGATCTGGCCGAAAGGAGGCTTTACGGGATACCGTCGAGGGTTGATGAACTCGTGGCTTCAGATAGGAAGGAGCTAAGCC
>CAZTBA010000309.1:0-7483 GCA_964611725.1 uncultured bacterium | reverse complement strand
TTCTTATTTGTCAACAACTTTCGACTATTCTACCTCTTATTAGGAATTCTCAGATCATAAAGATCTGAAACCAGATGAATTCCGGTAAAGCAACAGGATAAGTTTTACTTTCGGAATAGTATTTCCCGAATGAAAGGATGGGCCACCCCTGAGTAGTCTGCCAGTATAAAAATGGAAAGAGGAATAGAACCGCAATCAAACCGCCAATCCAGAGCCATTTATTGAAGAAATACTTCCGTGCAGGAGTTAGCCATAGAGCTACAAATATGGCAAATCCTATGAAAAGTATTGACATTTTGTTGAGGAAACCCAAACCCATAACAATTCCGAACAGCAGCCAGAGCCGTGGTTCCTCTTTTTTGATCATCAAAACGAGAGTATAAAGGATTATGATCCAGAAAAGCTTGTCAAGGAAATCGTAAGTAAAAAGGGAATCTACTCCCAGATAACCGGGAGGAATAATTACAGCTATGGCAGCAAGGGTGAGGGCAAACTTTTTTCCGCCAAGTTCGCGAGCCATAAAACCCGTCAATAATACAATGAGAGCTCCGCAAAAGGCAGGTAGGAAATGCAGTGCTTTCAATGAGTCTCCGAATAACCGGCGAATAAAAGCCAAAACGGAGGGAGTTAAAGGAAGAATAGACAAATTATCCAAACTCAGATTCTCGCTGATTGTCATATAGAAGAGCTCATCCCTATGATAGCCGTATTCTCTGGTAAGCATATGGATAAGGAATTTAAGCAGTGCCAGATAGAACAGAATGGCTGTGCTGCTCAGAAATGAATAGCGAGACTTAATCCCCCTCATCATTTGTCTTCTGCCCGTTTTTGAGGGTAAATTTCAGGCTTGCCCGCTCAGCGGCCAATCATCATGGACCGGTCCAAAAAGAAAAGCCGAGTTGTCCTGATCTTATACCTCGGCAATTCGGCTTATAAACTTACCTCCTTATAAGGTTGGATGGATTTTTTAAAGAGAGCCAGTGAGTTATACAAGTGGATTATAGGAATAGCTGATTTTTCTGTCAAGGGTTTTAGAGGTTTTGTCCGTTTTTTAGAGTGGCGTTATGTCCTCCTATATGATGCTGTTAAAGTTGCTGCTACCAGGGTTTTGAAATGAGTTTCCATGCCCAGAGATATTCCAGTATTGACCAGAAGCTACAGGTGATAAGAATAGTCTGAATGGTTAACGCAAGGCGATTATCGGATTTACGGGCTTTGAACGTAGCATAGATGAAAACTATTAGAAATATAGATGACGACAGGTAGGTAACGGTATGTGTCTTGCCCAGTTGCTCAAATAGACTGATCAGGACGAAATGACTGGACCAGATTGCCAGGAAAAAGACAATAGCAATAGCCGGGAATTCTGATAAGAGCTTATTGTAAACAAGGTAAAATACAAAGATGATAATCGAGAATAACAGAAAGACATTTTTGATGTTTACGATGTCTCCGTATCGTAAGTGCTCGGTAATCTCTCCTAAGACGGCCCACAGTAAAAGGCCCACGACGAGGGGATAGAATCTGTGCTTCCTTTGCCATCTAAACATAACGACAATCAGAATCGTTAAGAAAATTGCCGCTACAAGAGTTGGAATTCTGCCCAATTTGTATAGATTGACTAACCCGATGTGTCCGAGAAAGAACAGAAAAAGGATAAGCAATATTGTTGAAAGGACGAATCTTGGCTTCGGTGTAGTGATGTCGTCTGTCATTGTTTACATACTCCCTAAGATCATCGCCAGGCAGATAAGAGACCCTTGGACCATCATAAAGACGGGGGTCAGGGCATAGGCCAGTCTGGGACTGGGATGCGTGGCAAAGAGCCAGGTAGAGAACAGGCCTACCGCGATGAAAGCCAGTACAAGATATAAATAGACAATGTTGAATTCACCTGTGAAGTACACAGTTAGACTCAGGGCGTAGGAGATGTGAAGGCAGATGATGATGAACCGCACAGTAGGTTTTATCCCATAGCGCTTCGGCAGGGTCTGCACTTGAGTAACCTTATCCTGTGGGAAATCTCGGATATCGATCATCCCTCGTCCGCCAAACATCGCGAAAAAGAACATTCCCGCTAAGAGCCACAGTCCCGGACTCAAAGAACCCGCTGTGCCCCCCATAAGAACGTACAGGGCCTGCAACAATCCCAGGGTCAAGGCACGGGCCAACGGGGTCTCGAAGAGGTGTAGGGCCAAACCAATGATGACGGCCAGAATGACGCCCCAGGGTATTAAAATCCAGGGGGAAACCAGTGAGATCACAGTCAGACTCGCCGCAATGAAAGTTAATGAGAAAGGAGGCCCTATCGAAGGGGCAATAGATCCATTGGCTATTGGATTGGCTAAGGGTTTATGGTATGTCTTGACCCGGGATCCCTCGCGGTCCAGGTGGCGATCGGCATAGAAGTCCAGGGAAAAACCACCTACAGCTAAGCACCACCCGGCCAGAGTCATCCACAGTGAACGGGTGATCCCTGCACCGGCGGCAAAGGCCGCTGCACCGGTGAGTATGGCCACCATTGAGGTGCGACCAATGCGGAACAGCCAGAAGAAGGCCATAGTTTTTGAAACCCGCGATCTGCTCTCAGTCATGTCGTATAATCTCATCACGCGGTTGCGGTTTTGGGGTGCTTGCCTATGTTTTGCATCCACCTGATCCAGAGCCAACCGACGCCGCATCCTAAGAAATAGTAAGGGAAATCAGACCAGGCGAAGGAATTTCCCAAAACCGTTCGACCGATAAAGTGGCTCCTAATCAACTCCAGAAAGGGTTGATGCCACAACTGCAGGAATTCCAGAAGACAGGTAACAATCAATACGGAAGTGGCGATTACAGATGGTCTGTCGGTTTCAAAGAATAAGAAGATCAGAAGGCACCAGAACAGTTCGTAAAAGGCGCCGCTAAGGGAATTGTTTACCCAGTTTGCGGCTGGACCTGAATAGGACTTGGTATAAAAGCCGATTGGCACGATAATCAACAGTGAAAGCACAGTCCAACCGCGCTTGCCTGGAAGATAAAGAGGTGGTTTCAATATTCCTCGGCTGACTGGTTTATGTGGCTCTCTCGCATCCTCATCGATTCCGTGATCGTATTATTATAAAGATTATTGTGAATAAATCAATAAGAAAATGGCAGGGGCTTAGTTACCTTCATGTTAAAGTGTACGTTACTCTGTTAGCCCCGAAATAAGATATGTGTAAGGTAACGCAGATTGTACTGCATGCTAAGCTGGACACGCGTCCAAACAATCATTATATTAGGCCCGATTACCCAAGGGATTTTATCAAATAGTGGTCTCATCGACGAGTGGCCCAAGTCTTTCGAAGACAGAACGTATTCCCGATAATTATGAATCTACCGGGGACAATGCCTGAAGATGGAAAAGCGTAAGGACGTATTCCTGGACTTCGAACCGGGGAGGCGGATCCGCGGTGTGGTTGCGGGCGATGGCCCGGATGTGGTTTACTTTCCGGGCAACCTTTGCTCTGTCGAGGATATGGCTCCCCTGATCGGCAGGATAGCTGAGAAGTATCGCTTCATCGGTATCGATCCTCCCGGGCGGGAGCCGGCCGAATGGCCGGATGAACCGTTCAGTTTTTTCGATGACCTGCCATATGTCATTGACCGGGCTCTTCTGGAGCTGAATGTCGGTCCGCATGTAGCTATGGGGCACAGCATGGGCGGGATGCTTGCCCTTCAACATGCCAACCGCCACCGGGATACAGTGCGCGCGCTGGTCCTCTTCGAGGGCTTTGTGACCTTGCAGATCCACCTCGATACCATCGCTCAGGATGGGTTTCGGGTTGTCCGTGCGAGGCCGGATGTGGCTGATGCGCTCTGCCGCAGGTTGGAGGAAAACCGGCTCTGG
Organism: uncultured bacterium; assembly: GCA_964611725.1. Classification (GTDB taxonomy): domain Bacteria; phylum Latescibacterota; class CAZTBA01; order CAZTBA01; family CAZTBA01; genus CAZTBA01. The sequence goes on along the minus strand of CAZTBA010000309.1, from coordinate 3,612 downwards.
GAGGCCTCACGCCCGGCCTTCAAGTCCTCGTTCTGGCCCAGCCAGCAGGCCCATGATGCACGTCCGTGGGTGGCTGAACTGAACATACCGATCCTTGTCTTTATCGGTGAAAACGGACAGGATCTTCCTTCGGATCCCGAAGGCTGGCGCAGGAAGCTCGGTATGAACCGGGTAAAAGACCTGACTGTGGAAGTTATCCCCAATGCCGGCCACTGGATGATGCTCGATGATCCTGATAGGGTAGGGGGGGCGATTATGCGTTTCTTAGATCGCGTTGCGCAGGTTTAGTTTCAGAGCAAATTTTCAGTGATTAGCTGTCAGAAGTTAGCCCAAGCTGAGCTTTTAGATTCTCCCAATCCACGTAACACGGCTGGTGGCTGAGCGCTTACGTTTCAAACTTGAAAAGTTGACAACATAATCCTTAAACTGGCGAACCAGAAGGTTCAGGAGGTACATGGTGAAATCCGTTATGTGGTATCGCAAACCTGCCTCTGAGTGGAAGGAAGGTTTACCTATTGGCAACGGCATGTTGGGTGGGATAGTGATGGGTGGATTCCCGACGGAAAGGATTGCACTGAATCACGAATGGCTCTGGCGGGCGAATGGACGCTACCGGACCACGCCGCCCAAGCATCAGTACCTGAAGGAGATCCGTAACCTGTTCTTCCAGGGTAAAATGCTGGAAGCCGGAAACCTGGCGAACGAGCGGCTGGGTGGCCCCGGTGGCATATTAGCTAAAGATGGCATCCCTAACCGCGTGGATCCCTATCAGCCGGCAGGTGACCTTTTCCTGGAATACGGACATGATGAAGCAGCAGATTACAGAAGGGAACTCGATCTGAGCACCGGGATAGTTGCGGTACGGTATTCTGCAGGAGATTCAGAGTACCAGAGGCAGATATTCGCACATGCCGATCTGCCGATCATCTGCATGCGCCTCAGCAGTTCCCGGGAATCCGGATTGAATCTTACCGTCCGGCTCTCCCGTGTTGAAGATCCTGACTGCAAATTAACTTCCTTAGCTCATGCAACAGGGCTCGGGCTGTGCGGCGAATTTCCTGAAGGCCCACGTTTCTATATCTTGGCGGATCTGTTCCCGGAGGGCGGTGAGATCCTGCCGGATTCACGCTCAGGCTGTGTGCAGATTGTGGATTCCACAGAAGTTGTCCTGGTTTTAACCATCGGTGTGACACACGACGGAGAGGACGCCGAGGGTCTCGCCAGAGAACAGCTCAAAGATATTCCCACGGATTGGAAAGGGCTTACTACACGCCACCAGGCGGCGTTCGACTCATTCTACCCGCGCGTCTCACTTGATCTGGAGAGTCCGCAGGATGAACGACCGACGGACGAAAGGCTCGCCTCCTTCAGGGGAGGCGATCAGGACAATGGACTGATGGCGCTCTACTTCGACTTCGGTCGCTACTTGCTGATCAGCAGCTCCCGTCCCGGGGGCCTGCCCGCCAATTTGCAGGGGATATGGAATGAGGAATTGAAGCCGCCGTGGGAGTGCGATCTCCACCAGGATGTAAACATCGAAATGAATTACTGGTCTGCCGAGGTGTGCGGTCTGCCGGAGTGTGTGGAGCCGCTTTTCGATCACATCGATCGGTTCGTCCCTCATGGCCAGGAGATGGCGAAAGCGCTCTACAACTGCGGCGGTATCTTCCTGCCCATCCAGACAGATCCGTGGGGTAGGGCAACTCCGGAATCTCGGGGGTGGGATGTGTGGACGGGCGGAGCGGCCTGGCTGGCGCAGCACCTCTGGTGGCGATACGAATACAGTCTTGATGAGAATTTCCTTCGCGAGCGTGCGTATCCGATATTCAAGGAAGTAGCTGCCTTCTATCAGAGCTACCTTGTGCGCGACCCGGAAGGGCGCCTCGTGACGGTGCCCTCGCAGTCGCCGGAGAACCGGTTCGAGGGTGGCTGCAGTCCGGTTTCACTGTGTATCGCCGCAACTATGGATCTTGAGCTCATCTACGATGTGCTGACACATGCGATCCGTGCAAGCGAGATACTTGATGTGGACGCTGAACTGCGCGGGACCTGGCAAGAGATCCTGGGGGAAATCCCCCCGCTACAGGTCGGCAAATACGGCCAGCTACAGGAATGGCTGGAAGATTACGAGGAAACTGAGCCCCAACACCGCCATATCTCGCATCTGTTTGCGCTCTTCCCGGGGGATCAGCTCACTTTGGAAGAAACGCCGGAACTCATAAAGGCTGCGCGTGTCTCCTTGGAGCGCCGTCTCGCGAGCGGAGGCGGACATACGGGCTGGAGCCGGGCGTGGACCGTCTGCTGTTGGGCTCGTCTGAGGGAGGGCGATCTGGCCTACGGGCACCTGCATGCATTGATCTCAGATTTTGCGACCGATAGCCTGCTCGATCTCCACCCCCCGCGCATCTTCCAGATCGATGGCAACCTGGGTGGCACAGCGGGCATCGCCGAAATGCTCCTCCAATCGCAACACGGTGTCATCCGTATGCTTCCGGCGCTTCCGAGCGCCTGGCCTGCGGGACAGGTGAAGGGGCTAAGGGCACGCGGCGGGTTCGTTGTGGATGTCGAGTGGAACGAGGGTAAAGCACGGAAAGCCAAGATTCTCTCGACCCTCGGAGGCAGATGCTCGGTCCAGGTCGAACCGGACAGGCCTCCGATGGTAAGCTCTGATGAAGCGGAAGTCGAGCTTTCACACACTGCACCGGATCAAATCGCCTTCGATACGGTGACGGGTAAATCCTATACGCTCTTGTGGTAAGGTCGGCTATACCTGGTTGTGGAGACACTATGGATATATCATCCGATACATTGGAATCACTCATTCGACGACATCGGCCCGACCTGAACGGCGTAATCTCGTTTAAGCGCATTACTACGGGCAAATTTAACACGTCTTTCTTTGTTAAGACCGGAGATGAGGATCTCGTGTTGCGCATCGCCCCGCCACGTGACGCTGTTTTCGTGTTCTACGAGCGGGACATGATGCGCCAGGAGCCGGAGATCCATACGCTCATCCTGTCGCAAACCACTGTGCCGGTGGCTCGCATCTTTGTGTTCGATGACTCGCTGGAAGTGATCGATCGGGATTTCCTTATCATGGGACGTCTGCCGGGACATCCGCTCACCGAAATGAGGAGTGTCGATTACGATTATGTCCTCTCCCAGGTCGGTCAACACCTGGCCCAGGTTCATCGACTCACCGCGGAGCGCTACGGCTACCTGGGGTCACACCATCCGATGGAACCCCAGGGAACATGGGCTGAGGCATTCGAGATCATGTGGAACAAGATGATCGACGATATAGTCGCAGTCGAACACTACGGTGTCGATGAAAGCAAACAGCTTCGCGCGTTGCTTGATCGACACCTCGTACTGTTTGACCGGCCTGTCCCTGCCAGCCTGTTGCACATGGATATCTGGCATCAAAATATCCTCGTAGATGGCGTAGGGAATGTAACCGGACTGGTGGATTGGGATCGTGGACTCTGGGGTGATCCGGAAATCGAGTTCGCCGTCCTCGACTACTGCGGCGTTTCGGAGCCGTCCTTCTGGGAGGGTTACGGCCAGCAAAGGGATAGGTCCGGAGAGGCACAGATCCGGCAGGTGTTCTAC
>CAZTBA010000308.1:0-7558 GCA_964611725.1 uncultured bacterium | reverse complement strand
TAAATAGTGGACCAGATCTGGAATGTCCTCCTTCCTTTCCCGCAGCGGGGGAAGTTGGATGGGGATAACATGCAATCGATAGAAGAGATCTTCCCGGAATCTTCCCTGCTCCACCATTCTGGGAAGGTCCTTATTGGAAGCAGCTATGACCCGTACATCCACCTTCACGGGCTGTTCACCGCCAACCCTATCCAGCTCCTTCTCCTGCAGCACCCTCAGAAGCTTTACCTGTGTGGCCGGGGGGACATCACCGATCTCATCCAAGAATATGGATCCCAGATGGGCCAGCTCAAACTTCCCCTTCTTTCTCCGGATCGCACCGGTAAAAGCTCCTTTCTCATGACCGAAAAGCTCACTCTCCAGCACTCCCTCAGCTAAGGCACCGCAATTGACCCTCACAAAGGCTTCCCCTTTTCTGCTGCTTTGGGCGTGAATCGCCCTGGCCACCAGTTCCTTGCCCGTGCCACTTTCGCCATAGATAAGAACCGACGAATCCGTCGGGGCAACCTTCCTGATTTGCCCAAATACCTCCATCATCTTCTCAGATCGGCCCACGATCTCTCCGAAATTGTATTGGACCTCAATCTCCTGCCGCAGATAACTGTTTTCCTCACTCAGTCTCTCGCTCTGTTGTCTGGCTTTTCTGAACCCCAATACTCTGTCTATCCTGACCCTCAACTCGTCTGATGAGAAAGGCTTTGTGACAAAGTCCGAGGCCCCCTTCTTCATGGCTTCCACGGCCAGATCTATGGTCCCATAAGCTGTGATCAAGACCACGTCTATGTCTTTATTTATCTGTTTGACCTTTTCCAGGATCTCGATTCCGTTCATCTGTTGCATCCTGTAGTCCGTGATGACTATGTCAATTCCACCTTTCTGGCAGATCTCCACTCCCTCAGGGCCACCAGAGACGGCTGTCACCTGATGTCCCACCCTTTTCAGGGTCTGAGATATCCCATCTCGCATCGTTTCATTGTCTTCGATCAGTAGGATGTTGTTCATACCAAATGGCCCTCCTGACTGAACGTATCGCTCTCGCTTGAAACGGGCAACCAAACGGTAAAGGTCGTGCCTTTGCCTTCTTCACTCACTACCGAGATCTTCCCTCCATTTTCTTCTATGATCTTCTTCACGATGGACAGACCGAGACCTGCCCCCTTCTCCTTTGTGGTGAAGAAGGGGTCGAAGAGCCTCTCCAGGTGTTCTCTGGAAATGCCAATCCCGGTGTCCTCTATCTCTGTCTTCACCAAATTTCCACTTTTTTCCACCCTTACCACCAGCATTCCACCTCTATCCATAGCCTGGATGGAGTTTTTGATGATATTCAGGAACGCCCTTTTGATCTGCTCCGGATCAGCATAAACAGTGATTTTGTCATGTGAAAGATCCTTCCTGAAAACAATCCCCTTCAATTCAAAGTCCGGTGACGAAAGCAGGGCGACATCGTCCATCAGGGCTTCTATCAGAATGGATTCCTTCTTGGGTTCAGAGGGGCGAGCAAAATCCAGGAACTCAGTGACAATCCGGTTAAGGTGTTTCACCTCTTTGATGACCTTGCTGATATGCTCTTTACCCTCGCTTCCGTCCTCAAGTTGATCGGCGGTCAGACCAGCGAAAATTTCGATCCCACCCAGGGGATTCCTTATCTCGTGGGCTATCCCGGCAAGCATCATTTTCAGTTGATTATCTCTATTAATGATTTCCCTTCTCATCCGGTCCATGGCGGTCCCCAAATACCCCAATTCATCCTTGGACTTGACAACAACCTCTTTGTCCAAGTCACCCCGCCCGATGTCCATAGCGGAGCGCATGAGGGTCTTGATGGGATCGGTGATAGTCTTGGCCAGAAGGAAACCTATGACCACCGTGATCAGGGCGCTCACAACCCCGAAGGCAATCACGCTCCACCTAAAGCCTTCAATCGTCTTAAGAAAATCGGCGCCGACGTCCACGCCAACTGCCGCCACTACCCTATCTTTGACTTTGATCGGAGCAAAGCCAGACTTGTAGAAGTTGCCGTCATTTCCCCGGAAAAGTATGGAATGGGATGCCCTGCCTTGCCATACATCCTCAAGCTCGCTTCTGTCAAATCGTAATTTCACGTACTCCCTGCCAATGTGTACCTGTTCATCGGTGTCAAGTAAACTCCGGTTCAGGGAGTCGAAGACGTACAACTTCTCTGCACCAGTAGCCTCTTTGATCCTTACCAGCTTCCGGGTCAGATTGGCGTACGTCCGACTCCTTTCATCGCCGGGCTCAAGTCTCGTTACCAGCTCTCCGCTGATCTGAGTCGCCGATATCTGGGCGATGGCGATCAGCTTGTCACCCAGTTGGTTCTCAAGGTTTCTCTTCGTGGAACGGTACAGGAACCAACCGCTCCCTCCGATAACGATTGTCACAAACAGGACAAAAGTTACCACGAGCTTGTTCCTGATCCTACCCTTGTACATATCCATATGTTGCTTCTACTCCCTAAATATTAGCAAAGTTTAGCAAAATGTGTGCCATCCACAGCCTCAATTGAAACTGTACCGCACCCCAAAGCTGACACTTGGCTAAACAATCATTAAATAGAGTATATGTCGGTTCAGCGGAGGAGATAGCAGGGACGGTTGTGGAAGGCAACTCTAAGGGAAAAGGGAATCGATTTACCCTTGCTTGAGTGTGGCAAGTCCGATTGAATAGGGCAATGTTCTCGTCTATGGCGAATACGTGGTTAATCCCAAGTCGATCCGGTAAGACCCCGTCGTTTCCTGGGTATCCCAGCGTGTATCGTTACACCGATTGGTTTCATATCCTTGCGACTCTAAAAATGCTCAAATTGCGCTATGTAACGGAAGGAAGATTGCCAGCTCAAGATGAAAGCTATCTATTTCTATCTGTAAAGTTCACCCTTCTTCACGATTTCCTTGAACCGCCCGTAGGCATCCTCCCACTTTTCTACGTCCTCGGGCTGATATTCATCGAGGGGGAAGGATCTCCTCACGACTTCCCTCAGCTCCTCCACGGAACCTATCTCTCCCTGAGCCATGGCCTGGACGAGGATATTGCCAATCGCCGTTGCCTCCACGGGCCCGGCCATGACCGGGAGACCGGTGGCGTTGGCTGTGAATTGACAGAGGAGCTTGTTTTTGGTACCACCACCTACTATATGGATAGTCGATATGCGTTCCCCTTTGAGTTCGTTCAGCATCTCCAGCACAACACGGCACTTCAAGGCAAGGCTTTCGAAGACAGCACGGGCAACCCTCGCTTTGGTATCAGGTACCGGTTGTCCAGTTTTCCTGCAGAATTCTGCTATAGCCTCCGTCATATCGAGTGGGTTGAGAAAATAGGGGTGGTCGGGATCTATCATAGAGACAAATGGTTCTGATCCGGATGCCATTTCGGTGATATCCTCATATGAAAGATCCTCGCCCATACGTGCCCATATCCTTTTGCACTCCTGTATTATCCAGAGACCGGTGATGTTTTTGAGAAGCCTGAAGGTCTCTCCAACACCTCCTTCATTGGTGAAATTGTAGTTAAGCGAAAGCTCGTTTATAACAGGTTCCGTTACCTCTATACCTATAAGTGACCAGGTTCCTGAGCTGAGGTAAGCCCAATCATTGCCTGAACCAGGGACCGATACTACCGCCGATCCTGTGTCGTGACAGGCAGGTGCAACGACGGATATTCGACCTATCCCTGTTTCTTCCGAAATGTGGGGTAATAGATTCCCAAGTACCGTGCCTGGGGGGATTATTTCGGGCATGATTTCCTTCGGGATCTCCAGTTTATCTAAGAGTGGCCATGCCCAATCCCCAACCCTCGGATCATAGCATTGGGATGTTGTCACCTCCGTAAATTCGGCGACCTGGCTTCCGGTTAAGAGAAAATTGAAGAGATCCGGGATCATAAGGAGCCTTTCGGCAACTTCCAAGAGTGGGGAATCTGAGCGTACGAGTGCCAGAAGCTGGAATAAGGTGTTGAACTGCATAAACTGGATACCTGTCTGAGAAAACACTTCTTCCTTTGGAACAAGCTCGAACGCAGCTTCCACCATCCCATCTGTCTGGTGATCCCTGTAGGCGTATGGGAGCCCAAGGAGGGTGCGGTTCCTGCCAATGAGTGCGAAGTCCACACCCCATGTGTCAACCCCCACGCTTTCGAGGTTCCTTCCATGCTTTTTGGCGTAAAGTCCCAGGGCGTGCTTAATCTCCTCAAATAGACGCGGGACATCCCAGTAGAGGTGATCTATAAGGGGTATCATACTGTTCGGGAAACGGTGAATCTCCTCAAGCTGAAGCTTACGCCCGTCAAATATCCCGTGCACTGCCCTGCCACTTGAGGCTCCGAGGTCGAAAGCTATATAATGTTTAGATCCCATATTCCCCTCCCTTTAGATCTTCTGCTTCTGAACCCGGGCTAATAGTCTTCATCCTGAGTTTCCCCTCTGATTCCGAGGTAGAGAACGACCAGGCCCGCAATCAAGGCGATGATTCCGAAGATAAGTGCGGCAATCTGCTTATAGCCAAATCCGATATCTCCTCCTCCAGCTATCATTGTTACGTCCGCTGTAATGGCAAGAATTGCAATTGCAACTCCGCCGACTATGAGTACTATACCCAACACTATCTTTAATGCTGACATGGCACCTCACCTCCCTTTGGGGTTGTAAGATGAGAAATCGGGACTGCAATACAACAGAGATTACTGGCCCGTGTTCTCTCTCGAACGGATATTAATATCTGAAAAATTAAAAGTCAAGTCCTTTCAGCAGAGGCCCTTGCCGTCAGAGATAAATTTGCAGCAAAGGCCTTGACAACAGAAGATCTATTTTACATTTCAGCTTCCGGACCTTGCGGCCAGAAACTCGTGCAGCACCGCAAACTTGAAGAAGTATTCCCTGGCATTCGAAGGCCCTATTCCTGGGAAGGCACACTGCAGGCCTCCATCGTATAGTTACAGTTCAATGTAATCTGATCAACGTATTTGGGAAACATACCGACGACAACGGCATCGATCGGTTTTATGTTTTCAAAGGTGAACCCGAAGGCCTGTCTGACGTCCTCCTGCGTTCCGCAGCGGCGCCCTGCCCCGAATATCTTGAAGGCAAGGCATGTCCTGGGGGTTTTTCTTATCGTTTCACACATACGGATCGGATCTTCGGGGTAACGGTATTCTTCCTTCCCGTAGCCTGCTTTCCCACTCACAAGTGCGCTTTCCCTGGGCCTGCGGCTTATATTATAGAAGCACGCCATATAGAAATCAACATCCCACCCTTTCTCCTCGGAATACTCTATGACCTCGGGGATATGGGTCCCGAGCCCTACCATAACACCACAGTCCCGGATAGTCTTGAGGTAATCCTGGACCTTATCTACATGACCTTCAAGCCAGAGCTTATCCGTTTTGCTCCCGTGGTGGTAGATCCCTGCGGCACCGGCGGCAGCGAGTACACCGATGTTCTGGTGGACATCGTGCATCTCAGATGCGGTCTGGGCTATCCAGTGCATCCTGCCACCTTCCCTGCGGTAGAGCTCGATCCAGTAAAGGACCCTGTGATAATCGCCACGGGCCTGGACAGTATTTATGCCTGCGGCCTCACACCTTTTCAGTACTTCTACCACACGCTCGGGAGTGTAGTACTGCGCCATGTCACGGTTCATGTCATCGGAATAATGGGAATTGCCGCAGAAAGGATTCCCACCACAGATAAGCCTTGTTATCATATAGTTGCCGAAACGGACTTTCGGAAGATCCATCTATGCATCTCCTCTCTACCCTTACCAGATCGCTGATGGAATACGAATACATTCATGACCTGATTTGCGATCGACACCCGGGTCGGAACAGACATGATCATGTTGAAATTGCCTCTTCAACTGGGAAATCTATCCAGAAATCCCTGTGAAGTCAAGCAGGAAGTTCCGACTCGCTCAATAGACTTGACTCCAGATGGCGGTTTGTTTAAATTCCCCATCAGAGGGTGCAATCCAGCATAACTTGAATCTCCTTAACAGTATGAAAACGAGGGGATGGATGGTGAGCAGGTTCGATTGTCCTTCAGGGCAGCTTAAACTCAGGGGACTTCTCGCGAAGCCCAGGAGGGCTTTCTGGGTAGCGTTGGCGATAGCTCTGGGAGTTCATCTTGGGATGGCCCAGCTTAGAGTCTCCCACCAGGGAAGAAGGGTGACAAAGCCTCTCACAACGAAATTCCTGAAGCGTGAGCCACGCCTTGCGAAACCTCTCGAGCTCAAGAAACGACCGAAGCCGAAACCCCGGCCTATGAAGAGGAAAGTTGTGGCAGTGAAGGCCAAGGTGAGCCGGAGGGATATTCTCCAATCGACAGCACCGGCGCTTAAGGTCCTGGATAGCCTTGCAAAGCCTAAGGGAGGGGTTGTAAGGACTGTCTCATTTGAGCCTGCCCGGTTTGAGGGCTATTGTGGTTCTACCGTAATAGAGGGCAGCAAAGAACCCGAGCAAAAGACTGATATGGCACTTGAGATGCTTGATGTAGACGCCCTTGATACCGGCAAATATCACGCTATGGTCATACAGGACCCCCATGACAAGAGGAAAATCCGCGGTTTCTTCCATGTAGTGATCGTAATCTCCCGGCAGTTACAGCGTATGGACGATAACCCCACTCCGATCCACAACCTTGTACGCTGGATGAACAGGTTAACCGATGTGAAGACCGACATAATGGGCTCCTATACGCTGGGGGATGACAGGATGTTCAGGGTCCCGATAATATTCATAGGAACGAACAAACCATTCCATCTCTACCCTAACGAAGCCGTCAAGCTCGGTAAGTACATGACCTCTGGCGGGTTCGTCTTTGCAGATGATTCGAATTGTGTTGATCTTGCAGTCGATCAGACGCTTAAGGCCATGTTTGCCGATGCCTTTTCGGCGGTGGGTTTGAGAAAGGGAATAGACTGGGAGATGAGACCATTGCCGAACAGTCATCCCATATATCACTGTTATTTCGATTTCGACGGACCACCGATTGGACGTGAAACTTACCGCATGAAAGCAAACGTAGGTGATCGTCATTTTGACCTGCGGGTGAAGCGATATCTCCATGGTATATTTCTTGCGGATGGCCAGTTGGTTGGCATATTTACCGAGAAGGATTACACCTGTTGCTGGCAGTTGGAATGGCCCCGGGTTATACAACTCGGGATAAATGTAATCATATACTCCCTTACCCGCGAGGGGTCAATCACACATAGGGTTATGAGTTCTATTGACTGATATGACTTTCACTGACTCAGAGCTGAAAGGATTTTTTAAAGGAGGGTCGTCCTTCTGTGGGAACAATTGACCGGAAATGGTGGGATGAAAGGTTAACGGGCGGACTAATCCCAGCAGTCCCTGTTCCCTTTACGGCGGATGGTGAAATCGATGAAGGGGCCCAGGAATCCTATGTGTCTTATATGGCCGGACAGCGTCAGGCCGGCGTAGCGGTCTGGGTGCACACAGGGCGTGGACTCTACCTTGCACCTGATCAGCGTGGTAAAGTCCTCTCCTCCTGGAGGAAAGGGCTTGGCTCCGAAAAGCTCATAGT
>CAZTBA010000307.1:0-7628 GCA_964611725.1 uncultured bacterium | reverse complement strand
CCCCTCCCTCGCGCACAGATATCCACAGACCCGACATCTCCAGATGGGGAGCGGAAGGTCAGAGACCGTCTTCGCCGAAGGTTTTATATCGGCTCTCTCTTCGGCGGAACCCCGGCGTTCTGGGATAGATTTGATCCCCTTTTTCCCGCTCAGGATATCCTCTGAGACATAGAGGGCGCAATAACATAGGCCATACTCGTCCAGATCGGGGTCTCTGTAATCACAGGGACAGATGATATCGAGGTCCTTTTCCTTTATCCCAGACGCCAACCTGCAGGGACAGGCCCAGTATCCGTATCTTTTCCCGTTTGTGAGAAGGCCCCTTACGAGTTCCTTAGTGAAATCTACATCCGGATTGAGGTGGTATCCGGCGTCCTCCGCTTCGCGGTTCAGCCTCTCGTAAAGCTTCTGGACCTCCTCATCTGTTACCTCCATGTCGCTCATGCCTCTATCGCCTCCATGATCTCGTCTTCATCATATCCCAATATGGATCTCGTGTTATTCACGACGATGGTAGGGAAAGAGCAGCGCGGGTTCCACTTTCGGATTTCGTCTAAAACGGAGTCCCTTTCCTCTCCTTTCAGGAGATCCACATCCACATAGTAATACTCAACTCCGAGCTTATTGAGAAGCTTCTTAGTTTTACCACACCATACGCACGTACTTAAGGCGTAAAGCACCAAATTTCCTTTGTCTTCCCCGGGTACATGTTTCAAATTCATGACGCCTCCTTTTCGATTTATAAGTTTCCTGAATATAAGGACCTCGCATTTACTTCCTGGATATATTCAGCAGTTCCAACATCTTCTCTATATCAGTTGTTGGGAGCTCACACTTATGATTCAGGCATACATAGGCCGTCGCCTTGCCTTCCATGTTCGACAGATATCTTGTAAACTCGGGAAAATAAGCGATCTCTCCGGATCCTTCTGCCGGGCGAAAAAGCATCACTTTGTTGGGTATGAATTGCCCTCTCAGGGCTCTCAACATAGCCTTTGTGTCATCTGATTGAGGGTTGCCGACGATGACAACTTCGTACGAAGGTCCTGTTGCGAAATCCAGTGCAACCAATAGCTGAGTGTAAGCCTCCGGTGCTTTTGAAACGGTACCGGAAAATGCGCGGATAGCCTGTGCCGCTTTCTCTTCATATTTGGGATTAGCTGTCATCCGCCCGAGGCGAAGAAGGTTCAATACCGCCACTGAACTCCCGGAAGGGACAGCGCCATCGTAAATTTCTTTCTCACGAAAAATGAGCGTATCCGCATCATCCGAAACAAAGTAAAAGCCACCGTTCTTATCATCCCAGAAGCGTCTGAGCAAGTCATTGCTCAGATCGAGCGCCGTTTTCAGATAACCCGTCTCAAAAGTCGCCTCATAAAGCTCTATCAGTCCCCAGGTCAGGAATGCGTAATCATCCAGAAACGCAGGCACTGCTGCTTCGCCGTCCCGGTAACGATGATAGAGCCGTCCATTTGAATCCCGCAGGTTTGTGAGTATAAAATCCATCGTCCACCTTGCAGCTCCCGCATAGCCAGGTTCATCAAACACCCTTGCACCTCTTGCCAAAGCTGCAATCATCAACCCGTTCCAGTCGGTTAAGATCTTATCGTCCTTGTGGGGATGAACACGTTTTTCACGAACGGTGAAGAGTTTCTGTCTTGATGCCTCCAGACGTCTTTGGAGATCTTCCAGGGAAATCCCGAGGTCGGGGGCAATCTCAGAAATTGTTTTTTTCAGATGCAATATATTCCTGCCCTTTATTTCTCCTGTCGATTCCTCTCTAAAATTGCCATCCTTCTCGACATTGAAGGCTTTTATTACGATATCCGCATCTCCAGATGGGAGTATATGTCTGATTTCGCTTTCCGTCCAGAGATAGAATTTTCCCTCCTCACCCTCGCTATCAGCATCTTCGGCAGAGTAAAATCCCCCCTCTTCAGCGGTCATATCCCTCAAGACGTAGGTGAATATCTCACGGGCTGTCTGTTCGTATTCCTGCCTGCCTGTAGCCTGATAAGCCTCCGTGTAAGCCATTGCCAGCATGGCCTGATCGTAGAGCATCTTCTCAAAATGTGGTACAAACCACCTGGAGTCCGTGGAGTAGCGGTGAAAGCCAAAACCCAGATGGTCATAAACACCACCGAGCCGCATCGCCCCGAGGGTCTTTTCCACCATTCGGAGGGCTTTGGCATCATCTGTACGCTTCCAGTAACGGAGCAGGAAAGTCAGGTTATGCGGTGTCGGGAACTTGGGAGCACCTCTGAAACCTCCGTAGCGCTCATCAAAGACCCCTGAAAGGTTCTCGTATGCCGCATTCAGCGTAGTCTCTCCAAGCTCTTCACCCTGGGATGTAACTGATGTCTGTCTGAGAAAGGTTACGATCTGCTCAGCCGAGTTCAACACCTCGTCCCTTCGCGATTTCCAGAGCGATCCTATGCGGGGGATCAATTCCTTCATCCCGACCCGCCCAAAACGGTTTTCCTTTGGGATATAAGTCCCTGCGAAGAAAGGTTTCTTGTCAGGTGTCATAATGATGGTAAGCGGCCATCCCCCGCTGCCCGTCATCATCTGACTGACCGTCATATATATACCATCTATATCGGGCCTTTCCTCCCTGTCAACCTTTATGGATACGAAGACCTCATTCATCAATCTGGCCACATCGGGGTCCTCGAAGGATTCATGCTCCATAACGTGACACCAGTGACAGGTGGAATAGCCGATCGAGAGGAAGATCGGTTTGTCCTCTTTTTCGGCCTTTTCAAAAGCCTCAGATCCCCAGGGATACCAATCAACTGGATTATAGGCATGCTGCAATAGATAAGGGCTTTTTTCAAATATCAGACGGTTAGCACGCTTGTCAATCGATCTATCGGACATCAGTGTGATCCCCAGTAAAAACATTATCAATATTGCCAGGCGCCTTTTCGATTTTATGCTGTTCCATCTTGCCATTTTCCTTCCTCGAAACTATTCAGGCAAATTTCCGCAGTGGCAACCTCTGCCGACTATAGTTCCAATGTGATCCACAAAGGGAGGTGATCACTCAGATATTCCTTTTCAGAATGCTCTGTAGCAAGCGCTTCCCCGCTCAGGGCACCATACTCCGCAATCCTGTCCCGGAGGGACTCATGGACCCAGATGTAGTCTATCCGTTTACCGTTCAATGCTGTCGGCCGGTGAGATTGCCCGGCAAGCACTGACGCATCGTGATATCCACTTTCCGACATATATCTGGCTACCGCGCCGCCCTGGCCTTCATTGAAGTCTCCAACAACGACCATAGGGCATGCATCTTGCCTCAGCACATCTGAAATCTCTTTAAGCCGTTGTCTCACGGATGCTTCCTGGCCCAGTTGTCTTGCGGATGGCAGATGGATGTTGCATACATTCACCTTTTCTGCGTCTCCGACCGGTACTTCGATGATCTGCCACATCCGTTGTGGAACCTCTGCTGACGACTGTGAATCGACAACGCAAGCCCCCTTGTGCCTCCAGAACGCGGCTCCCCCATATTGGATGAACGTCGCACCCGGGCAGAAGGCCCCTGCCATTCCAAGTTCGGCAGCAATAAGGTTGAATGTCCTCTCGTCTTGGATTTCCTGCAGGCATATTGTGTCCGGCTGGAGTGTGCCATACAGTTCAGCCAGAGACGAGAGGATCGCCGTTACGGGTTCTCCCGGTTTATCTGTCAAGAAGGAAGCACCCTGAAACCAAAAGACGTTATGGCTGAGTATCTTCAGTCGTTTTATCGGCATAATTAAGGTCCTCTAAAGGTGGTAGTCAACTCGATAAGTTTTAGAATGTTGTCATAAGTGATCTCCACAATCCCCTTTCCGCACAACGTGTCTTACACTTCCTCCCCACCGATAAACCACAGCAACCTGCCCACAGGCTTCACCATCGCCGCCGGGCAACCCCTGCTGGCGGCATCGGGGTTATTTAAGATTGATTGGACTGTCTTTTCCTTCTCCGAACCTGACACCAGAAATAAAACACACTTCGCCATGTTAATCACAGGCAGTGTCAATGTGATCCTCTCCGCCGGAGAAATCCCCTCCGGGGCCTGGACAGCCACTACCCAGCGTTCCCTCTCATCCAGTGCATCGGAACCCGGGAAAAGCGAGGCGATATGGCCATCCTTTCCCATGCCCAACATTATTAGATCGAAGGAGGGGAAAAACTCAGACCCTGGTAAAAGCTTAAAGAATTCACGGAGTCTGTGTTCATAGGTTTCGGCGGCATTCCCAGGGGGCCTCAACTCCGCCGGCATCCGATGAACGTTCCGGATGGGTACAGGCACCTTCGAGATCAGAGAATCAGATGCCATCGCAAAGTTGCTATCGGGATGATCAGGTGGAACACAACGCTCATCCCCCCAGAAAATCTGGGTACAGGGCCACGGCATCACAGCGTCAAACCGCGGTTGGGCGAGATGTCGATAAAGCGATCGAGGTGTTTTCCCACCCGAAAGGACGATTTTGAAAACACCTCGTTCTTCCACGCACTTTCGGCTTAGATCGGATATAAATTCAGCAGCAGCTCTGCTAAGCTCCTCCAGATCAGGGTAACGCTGTATTTCGGGTTTCATTCCAAATCCATCTAAAGTTCTCTCCACTGTCTGTCATCACACTCTATCAACTCATCCGACTCAGTCGGACCCCATGAGCCCGCCTCATAAAAGACGAGCGGACAACTTTCCGGGGCCTTCTCCCATCTTTCCAGAACAGGTGTAACGAGAGACCAGGCAGCTTCTATGCCACTGCTCCGCCAGAATAGAGTCTGATCGCCCAACATGCAATCGAGAAGGAGCCGCTCATAGGCATCCGGCAGTTTAACATCGTAACGGAACTCCATGGTCAGAGGATTCATACACAATTTCGGGCCCAGGCCCTTAGACTGAACGGTCAAAGAGATGCCTTCCTCTGGCTGAACGTTCAAAACCAGCACATTCGGTGGCAGGTCATTCGAGGAGAGGGGAACGAACATGGAATAGGGAACTCTCTTAAAGGTGATAGCGATCTCACTGACCTTGCGCTCCATCCGCTTGCCGGCACGCAGGTAGAAGGGGACTCCATACCATCGCCAATTATCTACAAACAGTTCTATGGCCACAAATGTCTCTACCTGTGAATTGGGGTCAACCTCATGCTCCTGCCTATATCCGGGGACTCCCACTCCGTCTATAGAACCTGGGCCGTATTGTCCGCGGACGATAGACTGACCGAGGTTATCCAGAGGGAATGGTCTGATAGAGCGCATGAGCTTCAGCTTCTCATCGCGCACACGGTCGGCATCGAAAGATACGGGAGGCTCGGTCGCTACCAGTGACAGCATCTGCAGCATATGGTTTTGAAACATGTCACGGAGCAGCCCGGCCTGCTCAAAGTATCCGGCCCTGTGTTCCACACCCAGGCTCTCTGCAACCGTAATCTGCACATTGTCTACATATTCCCGGTTCCAGATAGGTTCAAAAACCGTATTGGCAAACCTGAACACCAGGATGTTCTGGACCGTTTCTTTGCCGAGGTAGTGATCGATGCGATATATCTGGTGTTCGGACAATACACCGTGAAGCTCCTTATCCAGTGTCAGAGCGCTTTCAAGATCGCGACCGAAGGGTTTCTCAACTATCACATGTACGTAAGAAGATCCGTCTTCCGGCTCAGTCGTCAAACCGGAGGAGCCGAGCTGGTTCGCCACCGGAGAATAGAGGCTTTGTGGGATTGCGAGATAGAAGATGTGATTGCCACCCGTAGAATGCTCCCTATCCAGCTTCTTCAATCGATTCGATAATTTGATATAAAGTCCCTGGTCCTTATAATCTCCGCTAATGTAAACGCACCGCCGGGTAAAGTCATCTATTTTAGAAGTCGTGGCACCTTCAGAGTGTTTTGACAGTGAGTCACGGACCTTTCGTTGAAATGCCCCGTCTGTCATCTGGGTGCGGGCGCATCCCAGGATGAAGAAATTCCCGGGCAGGTTCCCTCCATAGTAAAGGTCAAATAGAGCAGGGACGAGTTTTCTGTGGGTCAGATCTCCGGAGGCTCCGAATATAACCAGACCGCATGGTTCAGGGCGTACTTCCTGGCAGAAACCGCCTCGAATATCATTCTCGATCTGATTCATTTGGTATTTCCCTTTCGCATACTTCTTCATACAATGGATTGGAAACTTGAAGGCTGTCGAATACCCCTCGAAATCGGTTGACTCTGATTCCAGGGGGTATTTATTCGGCTCCCTTGGAATGCCTTACCGTACCAGCGCCAGCATCTGAACTTTGTCCCGTCGATTCTCCCTCTGCAACAACTGCATGCCCGCCAAATTCATTGCGTAGTGCAGCAAGGACCTTGTCGGAAAACACGTCCTCCTGTCTGGACTGGAAACGCT
This sequence comes from uncultured bacterium, assembly GCA_964611725.1. Taxonomy (GTDB): domain Bacteria; phylum Latescibacterota; class CAZTBA01; order CAZTBA01; family CAZTBA01; genus CAZTBA01. The sequence continues at coordinate 1,238 of CAZTBA010000307.1, read as the reverse complement.
TGAAGAGGGAAATGGCAATTGCGGGGGTCGAAACACCCATTTCGACAGCTTGCTGGACCGTCCAGCGGCCTTCGCCTGAATCCTCAACATATCCCTTAATTGAAGAGAGCTCAGGGTCCTTTTCAAAAGCTGATTCGAGGAGTTCCAGCAGCCATGACCGTATAACACTGCCCTGGTTCCACAGGTGAGCAACCCTTCCCATATGGAGATTTTCACCATAGGGTGAGACCTTGAGCATCTCAAAACCTTCTCCGTAGGCCTCCATCATCGCATATTCTATGCCGTTGTGGACCATCTTCACGAAGTGGCCGGCCCCCGTGGGGCCGCAATACAGGTATCCATCCTTGGGGGCAAGCGTCTCAAGGAGCGGCTCGATATGCTTGAAATCTGACTCGTCGCCTCCTATCATCGTACAGTAGCCTACCTTCAATCCCCAGATTCCGCCGGAAACGCCCGCATCGACATAATGTATACTCAGGGGTTTTAGCTTTTCGGCCCGGCGGATGTCGTCCTCGAATTTGCTGTTGGCTCCGTCAACAACGATATCGCCAGGAGAGAGCAGAGTGGATAGTGTCTCGATCATATCATCCGTAGCTCTACCCGCCGGAATCATCGTCCAGAGTACCCGGGGTGCGGTCAGATTCTGGACCATATCTTCCAGGGACGAGGTGCCAACAGCACCCTCCTTTTCCATTTGAAGCACTTTTTCCCTGGTGTGGTTATAGACCACAACCTCGTGTCCCCCGCGCAGAAGGCGCCGGGCCATATTCATTCCCATGCGCCCTAAGCCAATCATTCCAACCTGCATTTGATACCACCTCTTTGAATTGTTAGGTTCAGAACATTATTTCCCCTCAAACAACCCCTCCTACCGACCTCTGCTTCCGACAATCAGCGACTGGAGAGATAGTCAATGACTACCTGACGCTCTTCATCGTTAAGCTTGGCGCCTTTGCGGATCATACGGTCGACGATTTTCTCCCATCCATCTCTATCTTTTTTGGCTCTGTTAACGCGTTTGAGATCGTGACATTTAGTGCAACGCTCCTGCACCAGCATCTGCCCGTCCAGTTTTTCACCTCCGATATCCGCAGAGGGTTTACCCAATCCTGTTTCGATGGGAAGCCCCTCAATATTCGACCATTCGTTGAAGCTTCCATCGTAATTCTTCACCTCAGGATTTTTCAGCTCCTTCAAGGACGGCATGGTTACGATAAGGCCGCCCCCGATATCCCCGG
>CAZTBA010000306.1:0-7634 GCA_964611725.1 uncultured bacterium | reverse complement strand
AGTCCACTATAAAACTAATTCATCTTTTGGTCTTGACAATGGGGTCCACTTTACTCTAAGTAATGTACGAAAGATGGGATGCTCTATAATTAAATCCCCTTTCGATAGTCTTGTCATCATGTTCGTGAAAACCTTGGGGATAAAACGATAATCAGGTTTCGATATTTCGATAGCGTTAGTTCTACCGTAAGCATGTGTTGAACAATTCCCTTTGGCTCTATCATGAATTGCGCTCTTAAACTGTTCGGCTGAAAAAAGAACTATTCCTAACGAACGACCTCGCTCGGCAATTTCTAAAATGTTATTTAAGATGGGGGAATTTCTGGGAGTGGATGAGGAAGCATATTTGTTTAACTCATCGACAAAAATAACTATGTGTTTTGGAATGTCTTCTTCATCACGTTCAGTTTCCCCCAATTTTAATGCATAAACAGCCCTCAAGACATTGCCAAACACGAAACCTTGTAGCTGTTCCCCCAATTTGGAGATGTCAATTACAAAGACCTGATTTTGTCCTATATTTTCAACCTCTTTTCGTAAATTTACCTGCCTCTTCTCCTGAGAACCCTTGTTAGATTGAAAAATATCATTTCCGATAGATTTACGAATTAGACGTCTGAATTTTCTCCAGGATTGTATCGTAATATCCCTATCTTTAACACTTCCTTTTCTAGTATATTCCTTTAACTCTTGCAGGAATGAATCCCAATTTAATCCTTGGAAATCAGGATTTTCCGCAATATATGTAAGAATTGATTCCATTGTTTGTGCTGGATCATCGATATTGCTAAATAGAAGGTCCAGTTGATCACTATCATCTTCGTAAGTATATATATAGTTAAAAGCACAATCTTTATTATGTTGTATAGATAATACATTAGTTTGCAGATATGTATTACTAAAGTATCTTTCTTCCTTCTTTACATATGGATAAAAATACTTAACGTTTTCAAAAGGTTTGCATTCTAAGCCAGCTCTTATATAGCTTTCTTTCTGCAAATCTGTCAGATCTGGATTACACTCATCTAAACGGAGAAGATCAGAACTTTTGACATTGAGTATTATGATTGCGATATCATCTTGTTTCTTCTGCTGTAATGCTTGCAGCACGAACATAGCATATGATGTTTTTGTGGCTAACCCGGAAATTCCAGAGATATTCAAATGAGCGCCCTCGGGACCAATCAAAAAATCACTATTGAGATTTATGGGAACCGTAATATTATTGGACATTTCAATAAAACCAGCTGGAACTGGATTCCTAATATCTTTCAATCCCAGAGCTTCAACCACTTCGTCTTCATCGCAATAATAAACAACCTGACCATCTCTGATTGGCATATAAATTTGTTCGAATCCCTCATTTGAATGATTTGAGAGAACTCTACACTTAACAAATGTCAAACGTAATCTACGAGTTTCTGGTTCCGATGAAACATCCCCGAAATCTGATGAAACGTAGCTGCTAATGTGCCCTGCACCATCCGTAATATGAGTGATCTCTTCAATTATGCCGTATGTTACGGAGTCCTTGTAATGTTTAGCTTTTACAATATCGAAAGGACGAACAATAACATCGTCCTCCAGCCAAAAGCAAAATTCATCAACGGTCGTTGGATATTTTTCTGAAGCTGAGACTTTTCCTATAGCCTTCATTTCATACTCCATCTCTAAAACATATTTAGAAAGTAATTCTCGCTCTCGAAGCTATTTTTAAGAAACTGTTCTGTAAGATAAATGGGGTATAAATGATTGGCCCATCGTTCATCTTTGCCATAGCATGTTACATTACGCTCTAACAGTATGGCCCTAGATACTTCATCAATCAGGTCCGATTCGAAACCATACTCTTTTTCTTTCTTCGTAACTGCTACTTTCTCGATTTTTATTATGCCATCAAGAGGATTTCTTAAAAATTTTTTATCATGAATTCTTAGATACCATGCACCAATTCTCAAATTCCTCTCTCTACCACCACTATAAGACTCATAAACAAAAACAGCGGTTCTCTCACCAAAGTCCAAATCTGTTAGATGATAACCAATTTCTTTCTTCTTAGTTTTTAGAATACCAGTGAGGTGTGGATTGAAAGTCTTGGATATTCCAATAACATTTTCGAAAATATGTTCTTTATTTTCTTTAACACTACTAAATTGTAAAGATCCATCTATTATAAGCATTTCATCTGTGCGGAGTAAATTGGAGTGAACCATTGAACTAATGAGATCAATTTCCATATTTAACATCTCAACTTGAATTTTCGCAATTGCCAAATTTTCAAACGGTCTTTCGGGACGTTCTTTATATTGATATTTAACAACTTCATCAATTGACAAATTATGTTTTCTAACTTTTAATATATCTGCTCTGATTTCTTCAAAAGCACCTCCGACTCTATCAGGAATTGCAAGTACATTTTTCCGAAGAATCTTATGCTTTCGTAACTTTTTTTCTTTTCGATAGCATACGGCTGCTCCAATTTGACCAGCGACAATAGGTAGGAATTTATTATCGGTGGTAGCAAAATCAACTATTTTGTATGTTCTTCTGGAACCATCAAGAAAATACTTGAATATGGGAGATGTAAAGCCGACCTCAGAAAGCGAGATATTCCTGCCAGCCTTATTGTCAGTCTCAAATATCTTGTCACTCTTAAACTCCTCTTGTTTATCCTGGTACTCAGGAGGTACCAGATGATCAAGTGTATATCGATCAGAGTAATAACATTTACCGCCGCTTTTCTCTTCAACTATTTCTAAAATTTCACCCATTATAGCGTTCCTAAAAAAGAAGTTGTATTGTTGCGCTAGATAACTCAGGTACCCATTTGAATAATTTACAGAATTACAGCAAAAAATCAACGATGATTTAGATAATGCACTACTGAGAAAGATAAGAACAAACTAACTGAGAGTTGGTCATAATTCCTATGATATTTAGTATCTTATGAAAAATCGCCCTTCAGATCGATATGTTATAGTTGTACCATAAGATCCATACTTTTCGTATTTTTTCTTTTTTCCTATACTCAGATCAACATCTGAGCAAATTAAGGATGACATAAAAGTCGTTCCAGAGCTGGTATTCACTATAAGTTATCTAATATCATAATCTTAAGATTTATGACCAACTCTCAACTAACTACCTCATTATCTTCCCACCGTTCACAGCTATCGCCTGGCCAGTGATGTAATCCGCCTGGTCGGATGCCAGGAATGCGATCAGGTTTGCCACATCCTCGACCCTGCAGAGCCTTCTCAAAGGGACGCTCCCGGCGAGTTTCTTTTCCACCTCTTCCCTTGTCGAAACACCGAGTTTGTCCATCGTTATCCTGAATAGCTTTTCGTTCCAGACACCAGCCGCCGGTATATCTCCGGGGCAGATGGCATTAACCGTTATTCCGAAAGGTCCGAGCTCGGCCGCAAGGCCCTGCGTGAAGGCTATTATGCCACCTTTGGAGAACGAATAGGGATGGAGCCCTGCACTCCCCTTTATCCCTGAGTTCGAACTTGTGTTTATTATCCTTCCCCAAACCGATCTCTTCATATAAGGGACGACAGCCTGGGAGCATAAAACCGCGCCCTTGCCGTTCACCTCAAGGGTCAAATCCCAATCCTCCTCACTGAGATCCTCTATGAAATCGGCCCGTAAAACTCCGGCGTTATTGACCAGTATATCGATTTTCGACCACTTTTCGATGACGTCTTCCACCATCCGCTTCACATCATCCTTGGAAGATATATCGGTCCCATACGGCCGGACATCGCCCTCTGTTTCGGACTTTATTCCTTTCACAACTTGCCGGAGGCCAGCATAATCCAGATCAACCAGAGCTACAGATGCCCCCTCGATGGCCAACCGCCTGGCGATACCCGTGCCGACCATCCCTGCAGCACCCGTAACTATGGCTACTTTCCCTTCAAGGGAAGGATACATCTCCTCTCTCCTTCTTAATCATCCTGCATTATATAGAGACCCTTGGGCTTTTCAGAGACGCCCCACATGAATATTCATAGAATAATCGGGCCACCTTGTAGATTTAAATAGATCCTGAAACAAGTTCAGGATGACATTGGGATGATGCTACTTTCGGTAGGTTGTCATGCCGAACTTGTTTCGGCTTCTCATAAAATCAATCGTCCGTAAATTCTTGCACGGATAAATTCTTAAATTTCATCCGGGACGTCTCTACACCGTATGGCGGTGGGAGAAACGTTTTACTTCATGAAACGCAAATTGGTTTAAACCCTATGCCTTCTTGAGGTTCGCATATCCGAAAGCGAGCATATACCTCCTCATAAGCGCCCTGACCTCTTCCTCCCAGGCGTCGCGCGACCTGTTTGCGGGGAAAAGCTTGAGGTCCTGTTTCGCGCCCGCTATGCCATCCCTGTTACCATCCAGATACCTCGTCAGAGCCCTGGCGCCGTCCTTCTCCAGCTTCGTCCATATGTTCACCTTTATGAAGCCATCGTCCTTGAGCATATCGAACTTCTCACCGAGGCAGGATGTCCCGTGCAGCACGAGCCTCCTCCCGACAAGAAAGGATATCTTGCGCGCTCTGTCTCCCAGATAGACCGCCTTGTAATCCTGCTGCGTGGCCCTGTGCTCCGTCCCGACGTTCACAACTATCAGGTAGACGCCCGTTTCATCGACGAAACCTTTTGCCTGGAGAGGATCAGTTGGCTCATTCTTCACGGCATCGCTCCCGGCCTCGTAGATCTCATCGACGGCTCCCTCGACAATGGTCTTCCCCTTCGTATCTTCGACAAACTTCCTGGTCAGCTTTACGTTCTCTTCTAAGGGAAGATGGGAGCAGTCGTACATTATCGTGGCGAAGAAGTTTCTCTCGACCGCATAGTCCCTCACAGCCTTGTCCCTTTCGGGATGGGAGTGGTCGAGATGCGGCATTACGAGCACATCGGGGTAGGGGCCGAAATCTCTGTTGGTGAGGATGGCTATATCCGCTATCAGGGCGTTAAGCCCAATTATCGCGGGATCCACGCTGAAATCCGACCTCTCGAGAAGCCCCACATAGTCCGGAAGCTGCTCGCGCGGCTCGTAGTGGGCGGTGGAAGATATTATGACCGGGATTTCCTTAATTCCGAGCTCTCTGGCAAGCTCATGCGCCGAGAATATTATCGACTCGGTCGTCCAGCGGTTCTCGGTGCAGAAAGCCGGGAGGCAGGCACCGGATTTCTCAACCCGATTATATATCTCCTTGACGTGGTCGGGATCCGTGATTATTCCGGAGTCTATTTCAAACTTTGGCCGCATTTCTCCTCCTTTCAACATCTTCAGGATGCGGGCTGAGTATCGGCTTAAGCCCTTTGTATTCAAAGAAGCTGGCCGGGTTGTCTTCCAGATCCTCGAGGTAGAATATATCTCTCGATGGAAAAGCCGCAAGATCTATCAGACCGCTGTCTGCAAACTCTATTATGGACTTCATATGGTCGGTGCTGCAACCGCTCGTCCCGCCGGCCTTCGCCGGGAACTTGTAGTGGAGGGCATCGAGCCTCGCAGGGATCTCCTTGTGTCCGAGCCCTGCAAAGAGCGCTATGTAGCCTCCTTCATTCACTATGTCGAAGGCGAGTGAGGCTGCATCCGGGTCGGGACAGGCGCATGCGACATCGTCCAGGAGATTACCGCCCGTTGCCTCTGAAACTATCTTTACCATTTCATTCCTCGAATCTTCACCTTCAAGCCCTTCCGGATATCTGATTGTGGAGAACCCGTCCGTTCCGAGTATGGATCTGACAAGCTTTTCCTTATATTCGGAGCGGACGAAAATTATCACTTTTCCGGCCCCCAGTATCCTGCAGAGCTTGGCATAGGCGAGCCCTACGCTCCCTGAGCCGATTATCCCGACCGTCCCTCCTTCCTTTACCCCGCTTTCGAAGATAAACTTACCGAGATATGGTTTCTCCCGGATTGCCCCTACGGCGTGGACGGAGGCGTATATGGAATGGAGGGCGCAGGACGAGGGCTCTATCATCGCGGCTGCTTCATAGGATATGGAGTCGGGAAGGGGAAGAATTGCGCCGGACTTTATGTATATATCCGAGAGTTTCATGTACTGGGCGTATGCGGCATCCTCATAGAAGCTCAGAACCATAAAGGGATCGCGGGCAAGGAGGAGTCCGTTTTCATAGTACGCCCCCTGGGACTGGACGGTCACCCTGTCCCCTTCTTTGAAATCGACACCCTCCTCCGTCAGTTTCGTCCCTTCGAGGTATCCTATCCCGTCCGAGCCTGCGAGATCCTTCACCTTAGACCCAACCTCGACGATCTCGGCACCGATCTCGTGTCCGAGTACTATGGGTGCATGCTCATCGACCTCTGCCCTCCCGTTGTAGTAGATCCTGACGTCGGTGCCGCAGCGGCCGCAGGCGTGGATCTTGAGTATCAGATCCGTAGGCCCGCAGGAAAGCCTCTTGCTTTCAACCTTCACATCCTTTGGGCCATAGTAAACAAGTGCTTTGTAACTTAAAGACATATCGGTGTTCCCCTTTACTTAATGGCATCTGAAAGAGTCAAATCTGCATAGCCCTATTTAACAAATTTAGGTTCGCTCAGTCAAGGATTTTCTTCCAAACTCTGAGTCTCCAAAAGGAACAATCAGATGAATCGAGTGGTGCAATCTTGATCATGAGAATTATCTTCCAAACCTTGATGGGAAAACCAAAAAACTACTTGATTTTGTTGGAAAAAAGTGTAATTTCTATTCGGATACGGAACAATAACCATCGACTTTGCCCAAATTGGGAGGTGGGAGATTGCAGAAGTATTTCAGCAAAAGTAGTTTACAACTTCGTTTCATTTTTCTTGAATTCTTTGGGTCTTGAAGATCTACAACACTTCATGGAAAACGATAGATTGAATTAGGTGGAGGTCAAACAGTGCGTCAAGTGATTATTTACCCTGGGGAAGACGGCTACTGGGTTGCCGAATGTCCCACACTGCCCGGATGCATAAGCCAAGGTAAGACAAAAGAAGAGGCTATACAGAATATCCGTGAGGCCATTGAAGCTTACGTTGCTGCGCTTGAAGAGGATGGTCAACCAATTCCCGAGGAACGTTTTGAGATTCTGACGGTAGTTGTATGAGCGGATTGCCTGCCATTTCAGGGCGTGAATGTGTTCGGGCTCTTGAACGAACTGGATTTTATTTTAAGCGAAAAAAGGGTAGCCATATTGTTCTCCGAAGAGATGTCCCCTTTGCACAGGTGGTTGTACCCGATCACAAGACTCTGGATCGAGGTACGCTGCGAGCAGTTATACAGCAGGCAGGCCTAAGTGCAGATGAATTTGCGAAACTGTTAAAATAGAAAGTTAGCCTGAACAGTAACCTATGGGAGATGTAATCTACATAAAACCACATCACTTTGTTGATATTATCACCTCCTTCGGTGCTGGGGAAGTAACGTTCGAACCGCATCCGTATGGGCATGCCGTTCATATCGTTGCTGCACGAATCCTGAGCGATCGGGATATCCTGTTGGAAATGGAATTGGGCGCTGATGACATCTGCAAGCCGTGCAAACATAATATCAATGGCCTTTGCGACGATACAATTGATACGTCCTTTAGACCCGAAGCTCCGTCATCGAAGAGGGAGTGGAACCTGTTGATCGACCG
>CAZTBA010000305.1:0-7702 GCA_964611725.1 uncultured bacterium | reverse complement strand
CCCCCCCCCCCCCCCCCCCCCCCCCCCCCCCCCCCCCCCCCCCCCCCCCCGCGAAATGAGTATAAAGGTACTTTTAGCCGATGACCACAAAATCATGCGCGAAGGCCTTCGTTCCTTGCTCGAGAAAGAGCATGATATAGAAGTTATTGCCGAAGCAGAGGATGGTCGGGAAGCGGTGCACCAGGCCGGAGAATTGAATCCTGATGTAGTTATCATGGATATAGTCATGCCTGGACTGAATGGTATCGACGCTACTCGCCAGATTACTACCGGATCGCCCAATGTTAAGGTGATCGGCCTATCAGTTCATTCCGACAGGCAGTTTGTGTCGGGGATGTTCAGCGCCGGCGCCTCAGGTTATTTGCTCAAGAATTGTGCCTTTGAGGAATTGGTCCATGCCATCCGTTCGGTGATTGCGGGACGGAAGTACCTGAGCCTTGAGATAACCGATATTGTACTCAAAGATTATGTAAGCCGCCTATCAACAGACATCTCGGCTTCTTCGGTCCTGACAGCCAGGGAACGTGAGGTGCTTCAGCTCCTGGCCGAAGGCATGCTCCCGAAGGAAGTTGCCGCTCAACTCAATATAAGTGCGAAAACCGTCGAGTTCCACCATCAGCGAATCATGGATAAGTTGGATATTCACAGCATAGCAGAACTGACCAAATATGCCATCCGCGAAGGGTTGACCTCTCTCGAAGATTGACCTCACGTAGGCGGGCAATCCTGCCTCAACTGTTGTTTTATCCTATACATTTCCTGGTATCAAATCCAGATATTTCTGGTCTCAGAACCAGGAATCTCCCAGTTGTGCATTCGTTCAACAATGTTTTATATAGCAGAGACATTGTTCTTAGAAAATTGACATCTATTGATAGTGGTTGTTAACCGAGTCTACTACTATGGGTAAGGATTGATATGGAGATATGTATTGGTAAGGTTGCGAAAGGCAGAAAAGTTCACCTGGCAGCACCGGGGAGTAGCCATACCTTTTGCTTGATAGGACCTTTTGAACCTGATATTGTTGTAACAGAGAAAGATGATGGATTTCTTAAAAGCCTCAAGGACAGGTATATAACGTGTGAAAAGTGTATCAGGAAATTTGAGGAGAATGCCTCCTAATTTAGGTCCGGGTTTATGGGTTTTATCATAGGGAGACTCGATTCTGTGGACGTTATATGGCTCTGAACAGGGTCGAGATTCGTACTTGAGAGGGAAAGTTCTTGACAAATTGCTGATCTTATGTTATATATCTCTCAGAGGGAAGGCCAAAGAAAGTGATTCTCCCTTCCGTATGGGCCAATAGCACGGATAGGAAGCTACCATATCGGTAGCAACGGGACTTTCCGTGCTTAATAGGTCATTCCGAAGTTGGGAACGTGCCCTGTTTCGCTGATAAGCGCGGAATAGGGCACGTTTGTCTTAATGGCCTTTGGACAAATAGTACTCTCCATTGAGCATTTCAGTGAAACTTGTAATAATGGGGGATCTGAAGCCGTCCTCGTGCTTCTGGATCGCGGTTTCGCCCTTTTGTTAGAGTCAGTCATTATTCACAGGGTGGGCCGAATCCGTGAGCCTCGGACCAAGGAAACCACAGGTTTGGTTTTCTGAAATACCCTCTTAACCTGCTGAGGGAGGTGGTAAAACTACAGCCTGCAACTGTTCTTGACAGAGGATAGTAAGCGGGCCTTTTTATTTTCTATCGTGATTTGAGATCCCGAAAGGGCACGACGCTCGAAAGAACGTCTCGCAAAGCGGCGGATCCTCATCTAATCGACATAGGGGTGGGGTAGTTTAGACGGGACGCCGATTACCTAAAGATAGCCGAGCTACCGAAGGATCAGGAAAGGTAGGTCGGTTTTTCTTTTCGAAGCTATCAATGCTCTGAAGGGGTGATGCTGTTATGATCCCAATACGATGATAGAAAGATTCTACGAGACTGGTACCAGTAAAATGGACAAGTGCGGATTCGTTCGAACTTCGATTCATAGCATAGAGAGGGGAGTAAAATGAAAAAACGGCTGGTAATTCTATCGATAACCATTGGCTTAATATTGACTTTTTGCTTATCGCTATCAGCACAGACTGGTCCATCCTTAATATGGAACTCGTGGTGCAATGTGTCGGGTGATTCTGGCGACTCAAGTTGGCCGAAAATTGCAGCCACAGATGAAATGGTCCATGTGTGCTGGCGGGAATCACCGACAAAATCTGCGTATTACAAGAGATCTCTTAGTGGAGGCGATACGTGGCAGGACCTGGAGACGTTCGACGACGTTTATATTGTTACAAGCATCGTTGCATCTGACAATGTAGTCATGATCTTCTGGCTGGATGATGACGAAGTGATTCGGTACGCCCGTTCCGAAGATGCTGGGAACAGCTGGCCAACGGATGGAAATACGCTCTATTCTTGCTCTGTTGATATGCGTGGCGTAGAAGCCGATCTGGTTGGAGAACGAGCGGTCGTTGCTTGGGTCGAGGTGGATGGAAGCACTGCTTTCGTAAGGGTGCGGCGTTCCGAAGATGGAGGAGCAAGCTGGCTTCCAGCAGAGAATGTCGGTGATTTCGCTGTCGAACAACTTTCGCAGGTCGGGCCTGTTGTAGATGTAGCCATAGCTGGTTCAGTGGTAGGAGTAGGTTTCACCGATGGTGTAAAGGGAAATGTCTATTATGTCTTTACAGAGTGGGGTCAGCCTTGGCCCGGTACGATAACACCGCTATACTCATTTTCGCCATATGGGGTAGGTCAGTTTGGCATGGATGCCTTCGGACCAAATGTTGTAATGAGGTGGCAGGTTATTCGGAGCTATTCCGTTCGTGATGCAGGAGCATATGCGGCGGCATCCTCGAATGGAGGGGAAAGTTGGTCTGATCCCATTGAACTGTCCGAAGGAATCACTGCCGACAATGGCTACGGTGACATTTGCATATGGGGTAACAGGGCATTTTCTGCCTGGTTACAGGACGAGCTAGGTCAACCTTTTGACCTCTACTATCGTACGTCTCTGGATGGTGGTTACACCTGGGGACCGCTTGACTTGATTCCTATTCCCACTGTCTACTATTTCGATGCTCCTAAGTGTGAATCGACTGAAAGCTCTGTATTTATTGTCGGCTTCTCGACAGAAGGGAATCGTGACATCTGGCTGGTCAGAGGTGATTATCCTGTGCCTACCATTACCTCGGTCTCCCCCTCTTCAGGTCCACCGACTGGGGGCACATCTGTAACCATCACTGGTTCTAATTTCGGTAGCTCTCGTGGGAGTGGTAGTGTGACTTTTGGGGATGTGGAAGCGGACTCTTATACCAGTTGGTCAAATAATCAGATAGTATGTGTCACCCCAGCCCATGAAGAAGGTGCGGTGGATGTAGTGGTGACATCAGACTATGGCTTGAGTGGCACAAAGGAGAAGGGATTTACTTACAGCCACAATGGCTACATTGCTACCTACTGGACCTGGGAAGGAAATGGTGGATATGTTGCTGCTGGCACGGGCCTTTGGAGTACTGGCAGTGGGACAATCCAGATCAGCGGAATCCCAGAAGGTGCTACTATCGAAAAGGCTTTCCTGTATTGGGCTTACGGTGAGTATTACTGGCCGTCGACAGTCATCTCCTTTGAGGGCGTGGATCTCGAAGGCGAGTTTGCAGGTGTTATTGAGACTATTAATGACTCAGGAATGCTGAGGGAAGATGTCACTTCGCTTGTTTCTGGGAACGGTGACCATCAGGTTAGTGTAGGTGGTGGGAGTCGTTTCGATGGTGCCTCTCTCATAGTGGTTTACCAGTCCCCAAGCTCCCCTTTAACCAAGATAATCCTTAATGATGGAGCTGACTATACCCTCGATCCCGACTCAGCAACGGATTTCCAAGAGTTCGCTTTTGGGAGTGGTTCGACCGCGGAAATCACTTATGTGGTGGCGAATGGTCATCCCAACGCTGCTGAGGAATACTTCTTTAACGAGCAGGTGATTGCTACGGGAGATGGGGACGGTTCAGATGGTAGTCTCTGGGATACAGATACCTATGATGTTACAAACCTCCTAAACATTGGCGATACGAGTGCAACAGCACTAATAGTCGATCATCGCTATGAATCAGGAGGGGATCATCTATACTGGTGTGCTGCCCTACTCTCCGTATCTACTTATCAACTCACAACTGTCACGCTGCAGTTCAGCGGCGATATTGAATACTCCGCAAACGGGGTGGATTTCTCTCCGTTTACCAGTCCTATGGATCTGGCGCAGGGAATATACACCTTCCGCTTCAGCGACGCTACCCATCCACCTGCTACGATGGATCTGGAAATAGGCCCTGACCCCATAACCAAAAGCATCTTCTACATACGCCTTACAGATAGCAACAGCGATGGGATAGCAGGTGGAACTGCCAAACTTGGAGTAGGAGGTTGGCCCGTCATAGGAACCACTGGTACTGATCCAGCGGGTGTTTTGATCTATGCTCGTGACGGTCTTGTGGGCAATATGAGGGTGAGAATGACTGCTCCTAACTATGGAGGGACACAAACTAGCCCAACTCAGAGCCATGCATCCAACTCCTTCTATGATTTCCAGACCATAAGGGCAGAGATTCAGCTCAGGGATCATGCTGATATTCTAACAGATGGAGGGGTAGTCAAAGCGGGTTTTGGTGGATGGCCTGTGATAGGAACAACTGGTGATGATGGCACTGGAAAGGTATACCATGAGATGTTCCCTGGGACATACAAGTTCAGGATGTCCTACAATCTCACAAGCGATGAGATACAGCAGAACATCAGCACACCATTGGTATTCAGAAGCTTACAGGCAGTTATCCAACTGAAGGATTCCGCTGATAACCTTACAGATGGAGGGGTGGTCAAGCTTGGTGTGAGTGGCTGGCCTGTAATAGGCACTACAGGTGATGCTGGAACAGGGACAGTTCACTATGAGATGCTTCCAGGGACATACAATTTCCGTATGACCTACAACTCTACTACAGAGCAGAAGAATGGTCAGGACATCTCCAACACCGTAGTTTTCCAAACATTGCAGGCTGTCATCCAGTTGAAGGATATTAATACGGGAGCTTTCATAGACGGAGGAATAGTCAGACTCGGAGTGAGCGGCTGGCCTGTGATAGGTACTACTGGTGAAGTTGATCCTGGCACAGTCTATAATGAGATGCTTCCTGGCTCTTACAAATTCCGTATGACCTATGATTCGATTACGGAGACAAAGGATAATCAGGACATCTCGGAGCCTGTGATCTTCGAATTCGATATTGGGAGTCCCAAGAGGGTAGCCGAAATGTCGGCACGAGTTCCCACTGCGTTTGGGTTGTCACAGAACTACCCTAATCCCTTTAACCCTACCACAGAGATCCGCTATCAGCTCCCCAAGGCATCACATGTGAAGCTTGTAGTCTATGATGTACTTGGGCATGAAATGGATGTGTTGGTAGATCAGACCATGGCGTGTGGTTATTGGTCAGTAGTCTGGGATGCAAGGGAGATGGCAAGCGGACTGTACTTCGTTCGAATGGAGGCACGAGATTTTGTTAAGGTGCGGAAGATTGCTTTGATCCGATAGTATCATCAAACTATGTTACGCCCGCTGGCTTTCTATCGGTCAGCGGGCTTTTCCTTTATACCCCCAAATGAGTGCCGTATGCGCCCTTATCTGAATAAGCTATTAGCTTGCTTCGGTTACTTAAAATCATATGGTTGAGACGTTGACCATAAAGGATAAAGCTAAATTTCGCATTAGGTTTACCGCGTTATCTTCAGTGCCTTATTCATAGTAGTACAGGTCAGGGCGCTGAGCTCGATACCATGGATTCTTGATGCGCATCTCCAGCGCTTTTTCCGGACAGACGTCCGCCAGGATCACTCCTTCTCGATCTCAGATTTCAGCAAGAAGTTTACCATCCGCATCTGTTATGTTGCTCCCGCCGCGGCATACACCTCCATCTTCATTCAGGCCGCAACAGCATGACGTGGCGATAATAATCGAGTTTCTGGACGCCAGCTCCTTCACTTCGGTCGCCGGCCACATAGCAGGGCTGAAGCCTGCTTCGAACTCTGATTTCCGGTTTTGCTTGTTGACAGCTCCCCTTTCCCTTTTTATCTTTCCGGCACGGATGAAGGCAGATAATGCACGGGCGATCACAATAAGCGAAGCCCTTTTGATTGATGAAGCGATAAATGGGAGGGGTCTTTTCACCTTCCCTGTATGCAGCTATACGTTTGGAAGCTACTCGAGAAAATGAGAGAAACCTGACAGACATTGGTAGTCCGTCAACAGGAGAGTCAGATGAGACCCAGAGAGATTTTTATCTTCTTTTACTGTCATGCAGATTGGGCTTGGACACATACCAGGAGGTGGCACGAGGAGAGGTATAACCTGGTTTTCAACGAAATTCTGGACATCTTAAAAAGGCGTCCTGAATTCCGCTGGTACATGGATAATTATGTCTGTGAGCTTGTTCCTTTCCTCAAATTCTCCCCACATCGTCTGACGGAATTGGCTCAGAGAATAGAGGATGGGAAAGTAGAGATATGTGGGGATTATTCTAATCTCCGACCCAATAGGGTAGGTGAGGAGACTTTTGTAAGAAACCTGATCATAGGAAGAGAGAAATTCGAAGAGGTTTTCCCCGGGACAGATATCCAGGTACACGCTTCCTTCGTGGATGTAGCTTGCGGCCATTCCCAGTTACCGCAGCTCCTGAAAAAAGCAGGTTACGAATATTACCTATTCTGGAGACCAGAATTGGCCCTTAACGAAAAGGGGATCCCCCGGGAGTTCCTCTGGGAGGGTTTGGACGGAACAAGAATTGTTGCCTCACGCGGATGTTATGGAGGTTTAGTTCGTAGAGAAGAATTGGAGAACTTTGAAGAAGAGGTAAAATATCGGGCAAATCTCTCTTCTACCGGGATAGTCTGGATCATTCAGGGTATGGATGATGCGCGACCCTTGAGAGATTCTTCTTCGGATGAACCCCTCCCTCTGTTCGAATACCTGGAAAAGTGGAGGGAAGAAGGTTGGCAGGTAAAGCCCGCCAATCCCTCAGAGTACTTCAGGAGACTGGAAGAGGAAGAGCTTCCTCTGGTCAAAGGTATTCTGGACCCTTGCGAGGTAAGCTATAACTGTGCATGGGATGGGGAAAAGGGGCTCTGGTTTCTCCGATTGGAGGGGGATAGAGTTCTTAATCTGGCGGAGATAGTTTCGACTTTAGCCTCTCTTTACGGAAACAGCTATCATGAGGGGAAATTAGAAACCCTCTGGGAGGATTTGCTCCTGGTCTGTGCCCACGCTACCCAGTGGCTTTTTGGAGATGATTTCAGTAAGATAAAGAGGAAAGCCTGGAAGGTCATTGCGGAATCAGAAGAAATCGTGGAGGATGAGTTAGGGAAAATAGCGGAAATGATCTGCCATTCCGCCGCTGCAAAATGCCTTCTCTTTAACCCCAGCTCCAGCCCCTGGAATGAGGATATCTGTATTCCTCTCTCTTTCCCTGAGGGTGTACCTCCTTCCTTTTACCTGTGTGATGGGGCAGGGGATAGAGTCTCCTTTGAGGTAACAAAAGTTTACCCGCCGGAAGGTAAAAAGTGGGAATTGGAGGTAATCGGGAAGGTGAGTGTTCCCCCTGTGGGTTACACAACCATAGAGATAAAAGAGGGGAAGGGCCGGGAGATTATAGAGGACATTCC
>CAZTBA010000304.1:0-7718 GCA_964611725.1 uncultured bacterium | reverse complement strand
TCCTCCTTTACTTTCTCGAGCTTGATTATCTTCTCTAGTATACTCTCGAGGTCCTTCCAGCGCATCGAAGAAACTGCGTTTTCAAGGGCTGCTGTCAGCGCGGATTCCTCATCGGAGGCGAGCGAAAGATAGTACGTCTCGATCCCGCTCTTCCTCGTCGAGCGGGAGGCGTTCACGTGGACGCTCACGAAGATATCACCCTGTACCTCGTTTGCAAAAGCCGCCCTCGACTCGAGGGCTACATACTTGTCCCTTTCCCTTGTCATCAGGACTTTGAAACCTGAGCTCTCGAGTATGCTCTTTATCTTCAGGCATATATCGAGGACGATATCCTTTTCCTTCACCTTCCCCGATACGGCCCCGGGGTCCCTCCCGCCATGGCCGGGGTCGAGCACTATGACCCTTGGTCTGAGCCCGAGCTGTCTGGCAATCGATGTTTCACTGGGTACGGCCCTTTTTTGGGCTTTTGATGAGACGTCTATGACTATCCGGAAGGGGTCACCGAGGGGAAAAACATGGTAGTTTTCCGTCTCTTCCAGGTCGAGGACTACACGCGCAGTGTTTTCAGAGAACTGCGAGGCCCTGATCCGTTTCACCATGCTGCTTTCGACAGGGATCGATTGTTTGGGGGGATGTAGGACGGTTTTCTTGAGGTCTATGCAAATCCTCGGAGGATTCTTGAGGAAAAAGTCTTTGTAGTCCACCTTTCTGGACAGGACTACAACGACCCTTGTGGAAATCGGAGAGGACGAGAATCTTACGCTGTCTATATAGGTGTAACCCCTCTTGCTTACCTTCTCCCACCAGAGTTTACTCTCGGGAGATCTGTCCTTCCTGTCCGTTACTACGTGGGTTTTCCCGCAAGCTCCATAGGCTGACAGGAGACAGAGAAGTAATGAAAGAATTGAAAGCCTGATCTTTGTCATCCGCAGGCCTCATGTCCACGATGGCCATATCCCTGACCACCTATTTGACGGCAACCGCAGCCTCTTTCCTGACAACGAAGCAACTGTTGGGACATCTCTCGACGGCGGTCTCAAAATCCTCCCAATCCGGTCCGAAGACCGGGAGATTATCGATGATCTCCACGGCGCCAGAGGGCGTAACCTTCGGATTTGCACAGAGCTTGCACCCTATGCATCCCACTGAACACACCTTCTTGACGTCCTTCGCCCTGTCTTTCGAGACGCATCCGAGGTAGATCTTCTGGCTTCGGGGGACAAGCTTCGTTATTCCCCTGGGGCAGGCTTTAACGCAATTTCCGCAACCTACGCATTTCTCCTCTATTACAACAGGAAGCTCCTCATCTCCCATATATATGGCGTCGTAGGGACAGGCCCTTACGCAGGACCCAAGCCCAAGGCATCCATAGACGCACGCCTTTGGCCCGCCAGATATCATATGGGCTGCCTTGCAGTCCTCTATCCCGCTGTAGATAGCACGTTCGACAGCTTTTTCCTTTCCACCCCTGCACTGTACGACCGCCACATAGGATTCCATCTCCCCTACCTCTACCCCTACAAGATCGGCTATCTTCCTGGCTAAATCTTCTCCTCCCACGGAGCACTGGGTCACATCAGCTTCTCCGGCAACTATAGCCTCCGCGTACCCCCGGCACCCGACAAAACCACATGCACCGCAGTTTACATCGGGAAGAAGCTCTGCGATCTCATCCGCGAGTTTCTTCTCGGTCGCAAAACGCCTCGATGCGTACGCTAAACCACAGCCGAATATAAGCCCGAGGATGCCGAGGCTTACAACTGCGAAAATTACACTTATGCTATCTCCCATCTATATCCTCATCCTTTCCAGATCTGAGTCGGGGACAGGCTCGACCGAAATGTCCAGTTTCTCTCCATCCTTCTCACATTCGACTTCGACCTCTGGTTTCCCCTTGCCGTCGCTGTACCTCGCCGCTATGGAGGCAGCAATCGCAAGCTCTCCCTTCGAAGGCTCTCCTTCGACAAGCGTTATGGGGCCGGGGAAATCGATAACCTTCAGATACCACCTTCCCTCCTTGAAACCCTCAAGGGACTCGTTTTCGGCCATATGACGACCTACTATCGCCTTGACCCTGTCCGATATCCTGAAATGCCTGCCCAATTTCAGGAGTATCACCTCGTCAACGGTCAGGCTTTCGTTTCCGCTGTACTTGAAAAAATCGTTGAGCTTCTCCGAATACACCTTGTCTGTAAGGAAACACCCTCCAGCGGGAGACGGATAATCCCCTATCCCCAGTTCCTTAGCGAGCCCCATCTGTTCCTTTCTCGACCTGCCGGATATGTCCAGGAGCTTTTCCCTGTCAACCCATCCTTCAATCTCAGGGATCGTCGGCGGAAGGAGCTTTGCGGATAGGGGTCTTAAGAGGTAACCTTCCAATCCGCTCTCCTTCTCAATAATCCTTAAGGTGTCGGCACGCTGGGACATGGGGCGTTGTCCGAGCACCTCGCCGGTGAAAACGAAGTGTGCTCCGACATCCTCCATATATTCCTTTGCCTTCCTGAACATAAAAATCTTACAGTCTATGCAGGGGTTCACCCCCGAGCCGTAGCCGAACTTGGGCGATGTGATGACCTGGAGGAATTCCTCAGATACATCCATCAGCTTTACTTCAAGTCCCATATCCTTAAAGGAATTAAATGGGCTCTTAGCTTCAGATTTTCCCTCTTCAGCAGGCCGTACCCTGAATCTGTGGAACTTCGTCGTGAAGTTTACCGCCTCGACCTCGATCCTCTGATCCTTTATTATCCTCACAGCAAGCGTGCTATCGAGTCCGCCTGATACTAAGCCTATTCCTCTTATGCTGTCCAATTTCTGAAGTCTCCCAGAAGTTTCCTAAATTTAACAAAATACGATGTCCAGATCAAACCTTTTCCCTGTATATCAGACAAGATTCCCGATCTGCCTGAGCTTCGTAAGCAGCCTTTCCCTCACACTGTTGAAAAAACCTATGGCGAAATCAGTGGCATAGTCCCTGTAGGTCCATTCCAACTCCCTGAAGGAACCCTTGAGGAACCTCAGTGTAAGTTCGGCGTAGATGCCCTGGCCTATATATATCCTGTGGCCGGCATCCTTGGTCGAGGCAAGCACGAGGTTCCCAAGCGTGACGTAACCCGGGTCTATGTTGGCACGCCGACGCAGATTTCCGTCAATTGTATCCGCAAGCTCTGACTCGATTCCATTCGTAAAAAGCTTTATCTCGGCCAGACTTCCCGGTTCCACTAAGTCTGAAAAGCTTATGAATTCCTTTATCAATCCCCGGCCCATCTCCCTCTCGTAGTAGCGGGAGAAGTCAAACTGGAAAGCTTCGCTTTTCAGGTCGATTTCCCCGAAGCTGGAGCAGAGTTTCCCCTTGGCCGTCTGGATTGTTTCCGGATCGGGGGCCATTATCGCTGCTATCAGGGTAACCGGATTGGGTTTAGATACGTTTCCCATGCAATATCCTGAAGAGGACCTCTTCCCTCCGGAAAGACTTCACGGCGAGATAGAGAGCCGGTGAGGCATAAGCGAGGAAGGAGAAGAACACGGCCGCCATGTACCTCCATCTATGGCGGGTATGGCAGCAAATATCGATACGGAAAGCACCGTCAGGAACTTCCCGGAAGCTATTTCGAGCCTTCCGAAATAGCGGATAATCTCCCTCGGTGTGGGCCTCGCATAAAGCTAAGCCTGTTTATCTTTCGGGTAATTTTAATCAAAAGCTGGTGCTTTATCACAGGAAACCCAACCAACAAATATTGCCTTCGTCCTCAAGACATCCATTAATACTAAGTGAACGAGGCATTTTGGGGTGAGTTCTTATTAAATAACAAGAATTATAGGCAAGAAGTCAAGGGGATTTATCCACCCCAAGATAGCATTCATGATAAGCAGCTTGGAAGCTAAAATCAACCGACAAGTACGATCGACTTGGTGGAAAATGGTTGATTTTGAGATCATCGATTGGATACCGAATGTTCCAATCGATTTGGAATGACGGATTCTGTTAGAGGAGTTTCACGAGTAGCCACGTTCTCGACCTTGGCCGTTGATATTCGATCAGGCAGAAGAAGTGCTACGAATCGTCGGCGATAACCCTAAAAAAGAGGAGCCATCAGATGAGAAGTTGGAACAATGATTCGAATGGCAAGCTTACGAAAGCTTTCTCTGACCGTTTCCATAAGAACAGAACCTTGACCATTGAAATGCTAAGAACTATGGTTGAGGCTAAGCTTGTTTCGGTTCCCCAAACTTCCTCGATGATTACAGAAAGCGCCCATAGCGAGGGTAGGAATCGGAAACCGGAAATGGCTATATCCCCGCTTCCGACCCGGTCGGATCGGTCGGAAACGGTCGGTTTTAGCATTATTGACCGGGGGGCGACCACTTACTTCGATCAAGACATTACGAGGAGGTATAATCATGGATGAACGAGTCTGGACAGTAACAAAGTTTGTGGGATGGCAGATTCTGGGAGATCTGGTAGGGATTCCAGTATCGGAGATATGTCGTGACTTAGTTAGACCTGCGCAGCAGAGCATCGCAAGTGTGAATCAGGTTCTCGAGGAGAACCAGAAACTCAGGGATCACGCAAACCTCCTCCTTCGGGCTAGTGCCGAACTTGGTGTCCAGGTATCCCAGCTCCAGGAAGAGAATCTGAAGCTTCGCGCGGAACTGTCGCAACTCAACCTGCAAAAGTCATCTCGGTTGCCAGGCCTCCCCAAAACTGGCACCGGTAATCCACTGGTAATGCCAACCTTCAAATGGCTGGGAATTATGCCAGAGTGCGCGAGATGTCTAATTCTGGGGGGGCCAGGATCAGGGAAGTCTACCCAGGGGCACATGCTGCTGGAACTCCACAGGTGGAAGGCATTTCCCTACGTCTTCGGATTTCCACAGGGGAAGGAACACCTTTTACCATCCTGGATCGGTCTTGCCGATAGTTTCGACAAGATACCCATGGGCTCTATTATTCTGATCGACGAAGCCTACCTGCGATATCATGCACGTGGAGGTAGTTTTAACAAGAGTATCCAGGATCTGTCCGAAGAGCTAGGTCTTGCTCGACAGAGAGGGCACTCTCCACTGTTCGTCGCTCATGAATCGAGATATCTTGATAAGAATATAGTGAGCTACGCTAATCTCTTTATATTCAAGGACCCAGGAGCTATGGATCTCAGGTTTGAGCGACCAGAGCTGAGGGATGTATTGGGAAGAGCAAAAGATTTCTTCCAAACAGCGATAGGAGATAAAAGGGGATGGAGTTATGTCTGGTCTCCAGACGTTGGGTTTGAGGGTCCTCTGAGAACTATGCTTCCATCTTATTGGGGTGATGAGTTGAGTCGGGCTTATGCTCAAGGGGTATCGTCCTCTGCTCAAAGAGATCCTTCGATTTCGAAAGACGAGAAAAAAGCACAGGCAAAGTCTCTCAGAGAGGCAGGCCTTTCCTATAGCAAGATAGCGAAAGTGTTGGATGTAGGCAAAAGCACGGTCATTGATTGGGTGAAGCATGACCGTTAGAAATCCAGGCCAAAATCTGCCATTTGGGATCGCCTACGACTCCACAAAAAGGCTGTTAGAGCTTTATAAAACCGTATGCAGAGCCAAAGAGCCAAGCCAATAGGGCACTGAAATCAGACCGTTATCGCCTCTCAGGGTAATAGCGGTTTGATTTCGCCCAATGCTCCTTCGGGGCAGAAAATATAGGATTCCATTAAGTTTTGTAACTCATTGGAAATCCGCGACAAACAGAATAAGTGCTTATTTTCATAGCGAGATGTGAGTTCAGTTTATCCTCGACTAACTTCGTTTGCTTTGATCGATTTTGACCAACTTTGGACACTATTCGGACACCAGAAATGTTCACCCGTTAGCTTAGAAATAGACAAACGAAGTGTAGCCTACTGGCCTGAACCCATCTGAAAGTCTGTGAGTCAATCAGACTATTACTTAACGTAGAAGTACGACCCACCAGGATATCGCGAAAATTGTCATATTATCTCAGTTACTGGGAACGCCCAAAATATAACACCTCCCAGCTGTGTTCGAAACAGTGTCTACTCTCACCTGGTGCTGACGGGTCAAAAAACTATTCCCTTTCTTATGTGGAATTGTTCTAAACCAGCTTGATTTTGTCCTCTATAGGATCCATTTCTATCCTTCGCATAGATTTCATAACCCATTTCATTCAGCACGCAATCGAACAAGCAGTGGCCAGAATTTCTGAGCCTGGGAAATAGGCAATTCCTCACACAGGCGTTGAACCATAGGTCTGCACTCCGGCATCATCGAATCCCAGGTCTCCACTAGCTGCCTTAGAAGATCTGCAAACTCTGAAATTACATCTTGGGGCAGCTGGGCAGCTATGGATATATTCAGTGCCGATTCAACTAGGACCAAAAATAATTCTCTTTCATCCGCAGCGATGCAATTCAACTTACTGGATTTCTGAGCTGTGAGAAACTTAGCGATATTCACTAGTTGATCTTTTAAGTGGTAACGGAGGTCCTCATCGTCAAGGTTGATTACCTGCAACGAGGCCGCATGTATTGCGAATTTGCCACAATTTAAATCCTTCTCGAATAGATTAACGAAGTCAGTCTGACACATGATCACTTTGAGCTGATCCATCAGGTCCTCGTAAGGAGGCAGATCGCCAAATACTGCATAAATCTGCACCCAGGCAAGTAATTCGTCGCTAGCTTCGGTCAGCTTGTTAACTGCCTGCTCTGCCAACTCTCGAAACGATGGCCACATAAACTGACCTTGGTCCTTGTCATCGAGCAACAATGACAATCCTTTCCTATAGTCATCACCCAAAAATGAACCTAAGGAGTTTCGCGCTTGAGCAGGATCTCTCAGTAATGACTGGAACGGGAACTGCCTACCTGCCATCTCGGTAAGAAACTCTTTAGTGAACAGACCTCGCAACTTTTTCTCAATGAATCCTGTAGTTGCTTCACCAAGGCTGTAAGACAAACCTTCGAGAAAGAAAGTCTCTCGATTTACCCGCCTCGGGTGGGCGATGTCAAACCAGTAATCAGGGTCGCGCTCGAACACCTCTCCTCGTATTTGCTGACCTATTTGGCCGAAGGCTTCTTTGAACCAAGTGGTAGGCGCACCAGTGGATATTAAAATGCTGAAGAGCTGATGAGTGTGAGACCAGATTAATGCGAGTCTGATGTGAGGAGAAAAACTGCGAAAGTCTTGCCGGCGCCCAAATTCTTCGTTCACCCATTTGAGGACAGCCAAGAATGCTTCGAAGTCCGCTATTCCCTTGGCACTAAAGAAACTGGTGATGACACGGCGCGCCAACCGATGATATGCCGACGTGTCATCATCAATGCACAGCAGTATATATAGCAGGTGAATCCTAGAAATTGGCGAACTGGCGGCCGTGAGTAGTTGTTTAACCAAGGCACGACTATCCTCTGAAGATAAACTCTTAATAGTTTTAATCAGCGAAACTGGAAGAGGCACAGGCAAACCAATGAAGCGGTCTATTGCCGTCTGAAGATCCTCTTCGCGCATGAAGATTTGGGCTGTAGCGGAGAGAGCCTCTTGAAATGCTGGACCGGTTACAGCATCAGGCATAAACCTGAAGTGTTTAAGAAGTCGCTCAGCACTTGGTGGCAATAGATCGCTTAACTGGAGCCGACGTCGTTCCCTCAATTTTTGCTTCAAGTTATACTTAACGCAATTTAGTTTTTGATTTTTTCATTTTTTGTTTTATCTTCTCT
>CAZTBA010000303.1:0-7723 GCA_964611725.1 uncultured bacterium | reverse complement strand
GCTATCAGCAGTCAGCCGAAAGCTGGAGCATATAACGGATGTGATCGGACAGACCCCTGCTCATGCGTATAGATTGGCGCCAGGCATTGAGGAAAACTGGAACTTTGAGAAAACTCATACTTCTCCTTTCGCTTACCCTTACAGGATGTGTCCAGAGATACGATGTCCTCAGAGACACATCCTATCCCAATCCCCCACCCGAAAGGCTCAAGCTCCTGGTTATGCCGATAAAGCCAATAAGGGAATTTGGAAACACTATATCAGAGGACTTACTTAAGGAGCTCGAGAGGAGCTTTCAGAAGGAGCTCGAGAGGGAATACGTTCAGGTTGAGGTCGAGGGGGTCTACACCCCAGATATGAGAAAACCAGAATCTTCCAGGCTCGAAAAGGAGAAAAATCCCTTTATGGCAATTGACCAGAACGAAGCCTTCGAAGAGATTCGCTCATCCGGTATAGATCTCGACAGCAAGCTATCACCGGAGGAATTCAAAAGCATGGGGAAAGCCTCAGGAGCCGATTTCCTCCTTTTCGGGTTCGCCAGGAGGACATGGCTCAGGGCGCTCAACTCCCCGGATACGGGCTATTTCTTCGACTCCACAAGCACAGTACCGGTGATCCAATTCTATGTGCTGCTTATGGAAACATCGACCGGAGCTACCATATTCGAAACCAAGGCTCAGGTGGCTGACAGGCCGGAGGATGATGAAACTTCAACAGCAGATCCGGTCGCAAGGCTTACAAGGGATGTGCTCGGAAAGATGCTATGGAGGAGCTTCCTCTGAGAAATAGGGGGCTGCTGAAGGCTTTGGAACGGAGGAGGATACCCGTTCAGATTTTTCTCCCTCTGCGATCTGATATCACGTCCTGGCCATACTTAACGGTGAGACATTTATTCTGTAATATTTTCCCTGACAGGGAAATCGAAGTGTCAAGTATGGGGGCTTTTATCTGGAAAACCAGAGTCTACCTCGCCCCGTCAAATTCTCCGACACTGAACCTGAAGACATCCCTCATAAAGAATGAAAGGAGGGTAGCAGAAAAATGACCTATGTTGAACCTCAACGTAAGGAACGCTCCATGAAGAATGAAGACTATATACATCTACTTTCCGGATTCAAAGGAGAGGAAGGGGATCTAATCCCTATACTCCAAGAGGTTCAGGATAAGTCGGGATATATCTCGGAAGAGGCCGTCAAACATATTTCACAATTCTTAAGGATTACCGAGAATCAGGTTTTTGGGGTTGCTTCCTTTTATTCCCAATTTCGGTTTTCCAAACCTGGCAGAAACTCCATTAAAATCTGTCTGGGAACTGCCTGTCACGTGCGCGGAGGGCATATCCTGTCCGAAGCTATTGAGAGGGAGCTCGGTATTTCCCCGGGACAAACAACCGAAAACAGGAGGTTCGATTTCCAGCGAGTGGCGTGCTTGGGGTGTTGCGCTCTTGCACCCGTGGTTAAAATAAATGATGACATCCACAGTCGTGTAACAGTAGTCCGTCTAAAAGAGATACTGGATAAATATGAATAACTTTCAAGGAAAAAGGGAAAAAGCCCTGAAGAAATGGCGTGTGTTGGAAGACACCGGAATCCCGGTTATATACCTCGGCACTGCCTCCTGTGGCAGGGCCGCCGGTGCTATGGAGGTGCTCGAATCGATTCAAGAAACTCTGAAAGCGAATCGATTGGAAGCAGAAATTATCCAGGTAGGATGTATCGGCCCGTGTTACCTGGAACCTCTTATGGATATTAAACGTCCTGGTTATCCCAGGATAAGCTATGCGAACGTCAACCCGGCGAAAACCAGAAAGATAATTGAATCCTATCTAATCAATAACGATCCTCAGGATAAACTTGCTGCGGGACACTTCGGGGATGGCGAGGTAGCGAACGGGATCCCAAGATTCTTCGAGCTTCCCATGCTTAAACCGCAGATGAGAGTAGTCTTGAGGAACTGTGGATTTATTGATCCCGAGGATATAGACCATTACATAGCTAATGATGGTTACATGGGCGTCATGAACGCATTCAGTGAAGGCCCTGAGGAAGTAGTTTCAGAGGTTAAGAAAGCCGGGATCCGCGGAAGGGGAGGAGCTGGGTTTCCAACATATAGGAAATGGGAGATATGCAGAAGTTCACCCGGAAAGACGAAGTATATAATCTGCAACGCCGATGAGGGGGATCCGGGGGCATTCATGAACCGGTCTCTGATCGAAGGTGACCCACATTCAGTTCTCGAAGGGCTACTGATCGCCGCGTATGCCATTGGTGCCTCCCACGGGTACATCTACGTGAGAGCTGAGTATCCGTTAGCCATAGCTCGGCTAAGAAAAGCCATAGATCAAATGAGAGGATATGGCTTCTTGGGGAAGGATATACAGGGCTCTGGTTTTGATTTTGACATAACCATAAAGGAGGGAGCGGGAGCTTTTGTATGCGGTGAGGAAACTGCGCTTATTGCGTCCATTGAAGGGAAAAGGGGTATGCCCAGATCTCGACCGCCTTTTCCTGCCGTATCCGGCCTCTACGGTATGCCTACCGTTATCAACAACGTAGAGACCCTTGGAACCCTTCCGAACGTTTTGAGGAACGGTTCATCTTGGTATAAGCAGTTCGGCACTCGGGGAAACAGCGGTACCAAGACATTTTCCCTGGCTGGGAAGGTTCGCCACTCGGGGCTCATAGAGGTGCCTCTCGGGATGACACTGAGGGAGATTATATTCGATGTGGGAGGCGGCACGAAAAAGCCATTCAAAGCGGTCCAGACGGGTGGACCCTCTGGAGGGTGTCTCTCAGAGGAACTCCTGGATACTCCGATAGATTATGAATCTCTAACCGCGGCAGGGTCGATCATGGGATCTGGGGGTCTGATCGTGATGGATGAGGATACGTGTGTAGTGGACGTGGCCCACTATTTCCTGAATTTTACGCAGGAGGAATCCTGCGGCAAATGTTCCCCATGCCGTGTGGGCACCAGGCACATGGTGGAAATTCTGGAAAGGATCACAAAAGGGCAGGGTCAGATTGAGGATCTGTCCAAACTTGAGACTTTGGGTGAAACGATCAAAAACGGTTCCCTCTGCGGTTTGGGACAGACGGCTCCGAATCCGGTTCTGACAACCCTACGTTATTTCCGATCGGAATATCTCGCTCATATTGAGGATAAATACTGTCCGGCAGCAGTCTGCCAGGAGCTCGTCGAATACCGGATTATCCCGGAGAAATGTACCGGTTGCCAGCGCTGCATCAAAGTATGTCCTACCGAGGCTATTATAGGAGTCAAAAAAGAACCACATAACCTCGATACATCCAAATGTATAAAGTGCAGGGCCTGTTATGAGATCTGTCCTTTTGGCGCCATAGCCGGTGACGGTATTATCATCAGATCCAAACGGGGAAACGCTGATGGGTAAACAGAAAAAAACTGTGAACATAACTATTGATGGCAACTTTCTCGAAGTAGGGAGCGAATTAACAATCCTCCAAGCTGCGGAACGGAACGATATCTATATACCTACCCTCTGTGCTCATGATGGCCTTACTCCTTTCGGAGGATGCCGAATATGCATAGTGGAAGTCGAGGGGATGCGGGGTTTCCCCACTGCTTGCACTACCCCTGTCGAGGAGGGAATGGTTATAAAGACCCGAACCCCGCAGATCCAGGATCTGAGAAGAGAAATCTTGCAGTTGATCCTGAGCGAACATACCTCAAGTTGTTTGATCTGCGACGAAAGGAATGAATGTCGGGAATCTATGAGCACTATCCGCAAAGCCGGTGTGACCACCGGTTGCCGGTATTGTCCCAGCGATGGACAGTGTGAGCTCCAGGATGTGGTTGAATATGTTGGACTGGAGGAGATCAACTACCCAATCTATTATCGCGGGCTTCGTGTGGAAAAGGAAGACCCCTTCTACGACCGTGACTACAACCTGTGTATCCTCTGCGGAAGGTGCATCCGGGTGTGCCAGGAGATCCGCAATGCGAGTACCCTGGCTTTCAAGCAAAGAGGTCCCCACACAGTCATCGGTCCGGCCTTTGACCGCACCCATTTCGATGCGGACTGTGAATTCTGTGGCGCGTGTGTATCGGTTTGCCCCACCGGGGCCCTCTCGGAAAAAGCCAGAAAGTGGGACGGTAAGGCGGATAGGCAGGAAGTCACAACGTGCGCCCTGTGTGGAGTGGGCTGTCAGATGAGCCTTTTGGTGAAGGGGGGGAAAATCATCGGCAGCCTACCTGTGGAAGACCCCCTGGTAAATAATGGGCAGCTCTGCGTTAAGGGAAGGTTTTGTATCACCGAACTGGTAAATAACCACCAGCGCCTGAAGAAACCATATGTCACACGGTAC
This sequence comes from uncultured bacterium, assembly GCA_964611725.1. Lineage (GTDB taxonomy): Bacteria > Latescibacterota > CAZTBA01 > CAZTBA01 > CAZTBA01 > CAZTBA01. The sequence continues at coordinate 3,377 of CAZTBA010000303.1, read as the reverse complement.
AGCAATAAGTTAGAGATCCCCTGGGAGAAAGCTGTCGAGTTAGCCGCTGAAAAACTCTCGGACTGTCCACCTGAACAATTCGGCCTGCTTATCTCTCTCAACTGCTCCAATGAAGATTTATATATCGCCCAGAAGTTTGCCTGGGTTGCTATGGGTTCACACAATATCGATACCACCGCGAGGTTGTTCTACGAATCTGCGTTTAATGCTTACCTTAACCTTATGAAAATGGGAGTTCCCCTTTCGGACCTCCAAAGGGCTTCAACCGTCCTTTGCGTCGGGCTGGATACAAAGTACGGAAGATCCGTAGTGGGTGTCGAGCTCCGGAAGGCTATCAAAAACGGCGCAAAAGTTATCACAATTAACCCAAGGCGACACAGTCTCTCTCTGATTGCTGACAAATGGCTTCAGCCCGCTCCTGGCGAAGAGGTTGACCTTCTCCATTTTCTCGTGAAATTAACTGAAGATAAAACAATAACTTCAGGACGACTATCGAAAGGAGGAGCAGAAAGTCCTGGCGGCGAACCCTCAGCGGTTGCTGAGATGCTCAGGGAGGCATCACCTCCCATGATACTGGTGGGTTCGGAATTCCTGCAATATGATAAGAGCGCACAGATCCTTGAAATGATCGGGGAACTAGCGCGGAACATCGGCGCAGGGGTTCTCGCCTTACCAGCTCAGAATAATCTGTTCGGTTCCGTCCTCATGGGTGCATACCCTGAACTTCTGCCTGGGGGTTTTCCCTCAACCAATGAAAAGAGGGTGGCTGATCTCGGCGGAAAGTGGGGCGCAGATGTCCCATATTTCTCCCCCCAGTGGAACTCGGAAATGCTTTTATCCGGGGGCAATATGAAAGTGCTTTATCTCATAGGAGAAGTCCCATTTAGCTATAAACCTCCCTCTGATTTCCTCATTTTCCAAAACATCTATCCCCCGGCCCCTCTGGCTAAACCTGATCTCGTCTTCCCATCAGCGTCTTTTGCGGAAATTGATGGAACATTCATCAACGGTGAAGGACGAATTCAGCGGGTGAGAAAAGCTGTCGATCCCCCAGGTGAGGCCCTACCCGATTGGGAGATACTCTGCCGTATCGCCCAGAAGATGGGAGTGGGCGGGTTCGATTTCTCCGATGTCCGCGAGGTCCATGAGGAGATCTCCTGCTTGGTGAAGGGATTCGGAGATATAGATAATGCCGAGCGCAAAGCTGGCCCCTTGGCGTTCGAAGGGGAACTGGCCGTTTCTAAAATAAGGCTTTCGAGGAAGAAGACAGATGATAAATTTCCGTTTACCCTCAACATTTCAATCGATGAGCATACCTATCTGGGATTCCCTCTCTCCAACTGGGTGGAAGGGGCAAGAAAGTTGTTTCCTGTAGAAACTGTAGACATAAATCCGGAGGATGCCAGGAAGGCCGGAATACTGCAGGGCGATGAAGTAATTGTAACCTCTGCTGATTTCGAGAAAGTCTGGCCTGCAAGAATTGTCAGTGATCAGCCAAAGGGGACGCTTCAAGTCACGCTTCCTCATGGTGAAGCAGTCGCACATAGCCGATGTACAGCGAGCATAAGGAAAAGAAATGTTTAAGGTCTTAGAGAACCGGATGATCGTGCCTAATATTCACATCTTGACATTGGAAGCTCCGGACGTTGCTCGGGAAGTGAAGCCGGGACAATTTGTCATATTACGAGCCGAGGAGGATGGCGAAAGGATACCCCTTTCCGTCTCCGACTGGGACGCCGAGAAAGGGACTGTAACGGTTGCCTTCATGAACGTGGGTAGCACCACTGACAAATTGGCATCGCTTGAAGATGGGGTGGGCATCCCGACTGTGGTCGGACCGCTTGGCAATGCCACGGAAATCGAGAAATTCGGTACGGTTCTATGTCTCGGCGGATGCTATGGGATCGGAAGCATTTTCCCGATCGCCCGGGCTTTGAAAGAAAAAGGGAACAGAGTTATCACGGTTATCGAGGCCAGAAGCTCCTACCTCCTCTACTGGGAGGATAAGCTCGAGGAGGTTTCCGACAAGTTTATCACCATTACCCGTGATGGGACAAAGGGTTACCGGGGACACGTGGGGATGCTTCCCGATATTATCAGCTCATTGGGGGAGCCTGTTGACCGGATCATCATTAACGGCTGCACCTTCCTTTTGAAGAGGGGATCGGATGCGAGCCAAGCCTCAGGCATAAAAACCTTGGTCAGCTTGAATCCGATAATGATCGATGGCACGGGAATGTGCGGGGTCTGTCGCGTTACCGTTGGGTCCGAGACGAAGTTCGCCTGCGTGGACGGTCCGGATTTCGACGGACACCAGGTGGATTGGGCTGAGCTTTTTCAAAGGCGGAAAACTTATATGAGAGAGGAGGTTATCCCTCTCAGGACAAGCGGTTGTGAGGAGCATGCCGCAAAACATTAGGGAAATGCACCATGTCTGAGCAAAGCCGTAAAAAGATGGATTTAAATAGAAGGGAAATGCCAAAGCAACTGGTGGAAGTGCGGAGGCAGAATTTCAACGAAGTTGCGCTCGGGTACACGGTCGAAACAGCCGTGCAAGAGGCAAAACGTTGTCTTCAGTGCAGGAAGCCAAAGTGTGTTCTTGGCTGTCCGGTGGAGATAGATATACCCGGGTTCGTCAAAGGTATTGCTGAGCGAGACTTCGCTGCCGGAGCCAGGGTGTTAAAGGATAAGAATTGTCTTCCCGCGGTCTGTGGAAGAGTCTGCCCCCAGGAGGAACAGTGTGAAGAAGCCTGCGTTCTGGCAAAAAGGGATGGTCAGATTGCGATCGGTCGCTTGGAGCGGTTCCTCGCAGACTGGGAGGCGGAGCAGGACGAGCTTGAGTTACCCGAAATCTTGCCGCCTACCGGAAGGAAGGTCGCCGTCATAGGCGGAGGCCCCGCGGGGCTTACCGTGGCCGGCGATTTGATCAAGTTGGGACACCAGGTAACTATCTTCGAGGCCCTGCATAAGATGGGTGGGGTTTTGGTTTATGGAATCCCTGAATTTCGGCTTCCGAAGGCTATTGTGAACAGGGAAGTCGAATATCTCAGAAAGCTCGGTGTGGAAATCGTGACCGACTTCGTGGTCGGCAAGACCAGAAAGGTGGACAGCCTCCTTGAAGAATTCGACGCGGTTTTTGTGGGTTCGGGCGCCGGCCTTCCCTGGTTTATGGACATTCCCGGTGAGAATCTGAATGGTGTCTATTCGGCGAACGAATATCTGACCAGGATGAATTTGATGAAGGGTTTCCTTTTCCCTCAGTTTCATACCCCAATAAAGAGCCATAAGCGCGTCGCGGTTATCGGTGGCGGAAACGTGGCTATGGATTGCGCCAGGACTGCCCTGAGACTCGGGGCAGAGTCCAGGATCATATACAG
>CAZTBA010000302.1:0-7724 GCA_964611725.1 uncultured bacterium | reverse complement strand
GTGTTTCGGTTCCTGCTACAGCAATTCTTCCTTTGTCCTTGGATTCTGAAAGCCCAATGTCTCTCTCAAGATTTTTTACATATTCATCAAGGTTCTTATTCTCAAGGATCAGGTGAAGAGGTGTTATATTATGGTTTTCACCAATCCATACTTGACACATAAACCTATGAATATCTCTTACATCTTTAATCCCGTGTTTCTCAGCTTCTTCTACAACAGACTGAGCAATTAAGGGCCGTCGATCATTATACATTGCGGCATATTTAGTCATCTTTTGCGAGAAGCTATCCACATCCTGCTTCACAGCTGCTGGTAACTTGTAAACCAGATAAGGATTTTCGCTTTTGGCATCTTCCCAGGCCAGATGAGGACACTTTTCCACGTGATTACCCGACTTAGCAATGAACTTAAGATCTTGGGAAAGCGGGCCATATAGTTTTTCAGTCAATTCTCTGTGTAAAGCCTCTTTCCTTTCTCTTTCCATCACTGCTACTTGTTTGCGAGTTTCAATAACAAGTTTTGCAGTAAGTATGACGTAAATAACGGTCACCGCAGCAATAACAATAGTCGGTATAGCAATCATCCAATCTGTACTCATAGGATTCTATCTTATGTGGTAATTTGATCCATTTGATCTTAGGTATGTTGGGCTATATTCAATCACAATCTCCCCTTACCGCGAAGGAAACTGTTCTAACAATAGCAGACAATATTTGCTATATTGACGATCTACAGAAATCCATGTTAGGCAAAGTTTTCTTTAATCTAAAGTAACAAATTCGCAAAATCTTTTCCCAAATTGGGACATCCTACCCTTCAATTCTGTTGCTCCAGATGCTGTCATTACAGTACTTAAGGCATCATGAACTCCTTTCAATAAACCCATGTTATCCAAGTCTCTTATTGCAGAGGACACGAGATCTTTCTCAAAATCAAACGGTTCAAGTAAAGTCATTATGGTGTTTTTCAAGGTTCCTATACCTTCTGGAGTTCGCACACCATACTTGATCTCAAAACTCTCAATATTCCAGAACAAACTTAGAATCAAAATATGAACCACATTCAATCGTTCTACTAGAAAAAGAAAGTACTCTTTTTCTGGGGTGTCAAAACCAGTTTTGATACATGAGTTTATCAATATAGCCTTATAAGCATCGAGTTTTTCCTTCTGATAATTATTGATTACGCCTAAGAATGTCTTCTCAAATAAAAATGCGAACTCCTCAGTTTTGATATATTCTTTATCTATAATATCTTCCATTCCTCCAAGCTTCTCCGATAATTCTTTAATGAAATTTAAGATCCTCTCTTCCTTCCAATTTGGAATGTATTCCGATGCCAAACTCGAAACTGGCCCACCAATAACTGGTATTCCAGAAAGTGCGGCAATTATGGCATTTCTACCATGATCTTTTAATTCCCTTTCTGACAGAGCTTGAACCATTCTTTCTCCTTCAGTCATTTGCCCCCCCCCTCAGGCGCGGAGAAGCTAGAATTCCTCTGAAAAATGGGTTAAGTCCTAACGGCGTTCCAGTTCTTCATAGAGCCTGGGAAGATCCCAGACAGTTATAACACCCAACAAAGCTTCAGAACGTTTTCCATTGTGAGTGATTAGAATCGCTTCAAGCTTTTTCCCTTTTCCCTGGTAAATCTGAAATTCCTCCAATGCTTCAAAAAGGGTTGCTTTCCTGCTTAAGAAGCTGTAGTTATCCTCATCTTCAGCATGCTTAAGGACATCTGAAACCCGAGTTTCCTTCAGGCTGAATATATCATCATTTACACAGGCACCAAGCCACCTTGCTACTGTATCAGTTGAGAGTAAACCCGAGAAGTCTTCGTTTTCATAGACTGGGATCTGAGAGTAGGATTTCTCATACATCACCTTAACAGCTTTATCTACAGTATCACTTAGTGACAAGGTGAAAACCGTCTTTTGGAACAGCGGAATCACTTTCGGTGGACTTAGCAAAAGTGAAGCAATGTGTTCAATCTCGTTCACTGCCTGATCGCTAGGCTCTGCGATCACCTGATATCCTCTGCTTTGATGGGTAATTGCATTTCTTAATTCAGCAAATTCCCTCAGATCATCTCTATATCTCCTCACTGCTGAATCAGTCTGAGCTACTCTCCCCAAAAGTGAAGAGAAGCTTTCCCAACTATTTTGCTTTGATCTCGTTTGCAGATATTTCTCAATTCTGTTGAAAGCATTTAGGAAACGACGGGAGTTCGGCATACTCTCTTCCCTTTCTAACGCAATGCCTCCTGTTTATTCAGGATTCTCAGGGATGCCAAGGCGGCGGCACTTGAACTCTATTTGTGATCGTGATCCAGTTATATTCATCAATATATTTTGCCAAGGTTTTCGGCGGATCATAGCCCATTCGCGTTGACAAATAGCTATCGGGGCTCTCATCTGTCTGAGCTGGTGGATCTAAGCCAGCTTCTCTAAAACCCTCACGTACCTCCATTGCTATGCACTGCATCATTTTCAGGTAAGTGCAATATCCTCCTCCGCTATCTGAAACCTCGGGGCTTTGCTCTCTATAATGAGCAAGTATACGTCTATCCCACATGACAAATAGACCGGGCTGTAGAACATGAAGAATTTTTGAAGCCGCTGTAGAACCAAACCTGAATTCCAAGTCTCTGAACGAAGTGTAACATTGTTCAATAGCTTGGTCTATGGTTATTTGGGTATTGTTCACATTGACTATCTGGTCGAAACTTACATTCTCAATCACCAACCCATCCAACTCTTGCAGATACGACAATAAATGACAGATTGTCTTCTTAATAGCGCAAGCCGATTGCTCCGTATTCACCAATCGGCATCTCCAGCGATTAAGGAATCCCCTTATAAGTTGTTCTTGAATCTGAACAGGTTCCAACACCATTGGATTTGTCCTCAACTCGTGAAGGAATTCAGTCTGGCTCATCAGACATTGATAATCACGATCCTCACCTATAGCTCTGAACAGGAAAGCTGCCCAAGCGAATTCACCCCATGTTGGCATCGCTCATTTCCTCCTCGTTCATACTCCTATTCTCCTATCTTTCATCAAGTTGAGAGAACATTGACAGAGTAGCAAAACATACACTCAACCAGATGTCCTCATGAGAATAGCCTTCGCAGAAACCGCCAATCCAACATAGGCTACCGCCAACGCTATCGCTTCCACTACTACAACTGGTATAACCCCTGTGATGCCCTCCAGGGCTAACCCGCTGCCCCAACCAAGCGTGTTGCCCACCAGAAAGACATACCAAGACCATTTCTCACTTCTCCTATAGGCCGTCAGCGTTACAGCTATAGCCATGATGCCGATGACGATCAACTGAACTCCCAGTACTCGGCCCAATAAGGAGATGAGAGATGCCAGCCTGGCGTTAGTTGCAACGAATTCTGGCCAGAGCTGCCCTGTATACGATTGGAAATCCTGACCTACAGTAATGTGAGGAGCTAAGGTCCAAAGTAAGCCGAATGCCAAAACAGCGATATGTGGGACCATCATGATCTTCCAGGAGATTCTCACTGCTCGTGACTCCATTTTGCACCTCCCTCAATTTGCCGTGAAACACAACTATCACGCCACATAGTAGAAATAGAGTGACAGCCATATCGCTGGACCAACCAGCATCAGTGCGGTTATCACTATGCCGAAGGAAGTACTTCTCTCACGCACTGAAAGAAGCTTGCTCAAGAGCTTTCCCTCTACTTCAACGCCAGCCTTCGACAACAGAAATGCAATATCTGACAGCACGAGAACAATAAGAATCAAATCGATGAGGGTTCGTATGAATATATGCCATTGCCTCCAAGCAGAAGTAAATCCACCCATACTCATTCCCAGAGGGGAAATGCCCCGTGAGACCATGCTATCCATCACTGGCCCTGTCATCCAAGCCACTGAGATAGGTAGAATTAAAGGAACGATTAAGTAGACCCCTACCCAGGGAAGACTCCTTAGTTTGAGTCTTCGGTATGTCCAGATACTGAAGGATAGAATCAGTATCACCAGCGCAAGTTTGGAAACACCCGTCAGAATTACGCCTATTATAGTAAGCATCGTATTCTCCCTTCAAGACAGCTACAGAAGCATCGAATTCCCACAGTCCCTTAATCTGATGTGGTGTATTTTAGAAATCTCCCATCTTTGAAGTAATATAGAACTGAAGCTGTCTCAAAGTAACATATCTGAAAAGCATCTGTCTTAAGCTCTAAAGATTGTTCCTCATGATAAGAGGATGCCTTTCCAGCAGGAACAAAACATAGGTATTTCCACAAAGGTCCCCTCTTACCACCCATGTGCCCCTTTTGAACTTCTACAACCTTGAAGCTCTTATCATCAGATAGGATACAGATTACTTTGTTGCCTCCATGCAATGCTATATCCAATATCTTGTCGCCATTAAAGTCACCAATAACGGCAGAAGGAGTCTGCTTGTTTGTAAACTTATACCGTTCAACTAAAAGCGGAAGATAATCACCCTGCTTCCAAACTTTGAACCCAGGATTATAATCTCTCAAAGCCTTCTCCATACCTTCGGGAATTCTAATAATACCAATTTCCCAATTGGCGAGTGCATAAACCGCATCAACAAAATAGCTATAAGTCTTGAGAGCGATAATTTATGAACTCCTTCATTCGGAAAATGGTATAACATATTCTATTGTTGGGATATCCTCATTAGCCCGTACCGATGGTAGATTTAATAGAAAACAGGACAGAATTAGCATAAATCTCAAGACCATAGAGATACCCTCCGACCGATGCTAAAGGTCATTACCTCCAAATCGTTTTTTTCGCGAGACACACATGGCTCGCTCTTTGGATATACTTCCCCAAAAGCACAGAACCCCGCTGCGGCTTTCACAGACGGGGTCATATAAATCAGTACGATAGAGTCCACCACCTCTTTTCAGTTTGAAGCTTACAGACACTCAGCCCTCACCACTGCAAGCCTTCCCTGATCCCTCATCTATTATAAACGCCCTGAGGCATTTTGTCAAGATTTTTGTTCTAAATGATTATAGACTCATCCCTTTGATGTAATAATATCCTTCTCTATGTTATTTAGGGTAAAAAGATGGGAAGCAAACGATATATCAGAGGTAGGGAGTTTAGATGGGAATACTTCAAGAACCAGATCCAAGTACTGATAAACTCTTCAGCTCCACCCCTGTAAATACAAAAGCGGTAAACCCTTTGTTTATGAAGATTTACCGCCATAAAATAGCTGGTCGGGGTGGTCGGATTTGAACCGACGACTCCCTGCTCTCAAAGAAGGGGCATATATTAAAAATTACTGTTTTTACTTAACTTACGGATTCAAAAAACGCGAGTAACCGTAGGTCCACTAATGGTCGATTCTTTCAACAACGTTTTTTAAATCAGAGTGCAGCAAGGTAGGTATATATTCGTGTTGGCCCAATAAGAGCCTATCCGAAAACCTCTGTTCGATGCTCGGAGGATCGATCCGCTTTCCTCTTCAAGTTCTTGATTCTGTGAAAGTTCTATCGAAGATCCCCAACCCGAACACTATTCGCAAAGGGGGTTTTCGGATAGGCTCTAATGAACGACCTATCGGGTCCCCGATAATAGGAAGATCCTTCAAGGCCCTCAGAAACCCTGAGAGAAATATGAAGAGGTTACCTTCTCGTCTCATCCGAATCAAAATGGCCTTGACTTTAATATACCGGGACTTCTTTTCAGAATCTCACGAGCGAATTGAAACATAGCATTTCATATTGACACGGAAGGTGGTTATTTTATATTATGCCAGGATATTTGAGAACAGAATCTTTAATTGCGAGATCAGAGAGCATTATACACCACATTCGCTATAATATCCAGGTTAGGTTGCACCAAACGGAGGATAGATGGCATTCAAAGATGGCTTCAAGGAATTTCCAGTCTTGACTACGGAGAAACTTGTTCTCGACAGTGTTCAGCCCGATGATGCGAAGGCCATTTATCAACAGATGCAAGAACTTCCCCGGAACACTTCATGGGTGAATTCCTATGAGGCTCAGTCTGTTGAGAAGGCAAGTGTGCGGATTCGACACTATACGGGAGCTTTTAGGAGAAAGCAGAGCATCCATTGGGCGATACGACAACACAAGGGAAGAAACCTTATCGGCGTATGTAGACTGTTTGAATTCAGCTATCAGTTCAAAGCCGAGATAGGCTATTGGATAGGTAGGCGCCACTGGAACAAAGGCTATGCAACCGAAGCTGTAAAAGCTGTGGTCACGTTTGCATTCGATGTTCTGGAGTTGCACCGCGTATACGCTCAGACTAATACGACAAACACAGCGTCCCAACGTGTTCTGGAGAAGTCGGGGTTCCATCGTGAGGGATGCCTGAAGGGCGACAGTGTTAACGATGGGCAGTTTCGCGACACGTTGGTATACGGTATCGTTAATCCTAAAGATGACATACATAGGTGGTTGGGCAAAGAATGGACGACCTAAGCAGCCGCTGAACCGAACCTTTCATGCCACCTTTTCGTCAATGTATTAAAACGGTTAACAGGATTCCGCAATATGAAGGAAGACCATCAGTTGGTGGCCGACGCTCTGGCCAATGGACCGGAGGCATTCGGGCCGATTGTGGAGAGGTATCAGCACGCTGTGTTCGCCATCGCCTTGTCCCGTTTGGGCGCTTTCGACGATGCCGAGGATATTGCCCAGCAGGTTTTCATCGAGGCGTTTCAGCGTCTCGACAGGCTTAGAGATCCGGTGCGGCTCGGTGCCTGGCTTCGGTCGATCACCGTGCATCGCTGCATTGACCTGTTGCGTCGTCGGACGCAGTGCCTGACGTTGGAGGACGCTGAGCATATGGCAAGCTGCGATGTACCTGCGGACGACCATCTATGCAGGAAGGAGCTACGGCAGCAGGTAATGGCAGCGATAGCAAAGCTGCCCAGGAAGCAGCGGGAAACCGTGACCTTGTTTTACATCAACGGGTACTCGATTCGTGATATTGCAGCAATGCAGGAGGCTCCTGTGGGCAGCATTAAACGACGCTTGCACGATGCGCGTGGGAAGTTGAAAGGGGAGATACTGGAAATGGTTGAGGATACGTTGAAAACGGAGGCACCGAAGGAGGATTTCGCCAGGCGGGTGTTTGAGCTCCTCTGTCGAAAGGGTCGTTCGCAGGAGCCGGCCTTGAGCGAAGTGCCGGGAATCGTCGCACAGCTCAAAGACATTGGCACCAAGGGTGTAGACGGATTGGTCCAGGCCTTACAGGCACAGGACTGGCAGACGCGCGCCACGGCGGTGTGGATGATCAAGGAGGCGGGCATAGCCCCCGAACCGGTCGTGGACATGCTTAAGCAGACCCTTACCGATGTGAACCAGAAGCTGCGGTCCGGCGCGCCCGCTGCTCTGTTGTCGTTACAGGTGAGTGAGGAGAGAAAACGTAAGGAGTTCGTTCCGCTCATCATCCCTCTCCTGACAGACCCGACGAGGGGTGTACGTGGTGGGGCGGCCTCGGCTCTCCGCGACTGGGCTGCGGACGTTCCACTCGAGGTCGCAGCCAGGGCTCTGGCTCAGGAAACCGATGGCCGGGTGCGCAGACACCTGGGGCCTCTCGTCCTGGCCATTCTCGAGGCCCGTGAAAAAAGCGGAATCGTGACCGAACCTTTTCGGTGCATTACTCGACAGTAAGAGTAGAACACACCAATGCACGGTTTGACGGTCAAAGGCGACTGGTCTGGTG
>CAZTBA010000301.1:0-7773 GCA_964611725.1 uncultured bacterium | reverse complement strand
GAAATGGGAGAGGAGAACCCTCAACGCTCTGCTGTTCTGGACTCCAGATATGGCATATAAAGCGATAGTTATCGACAAGAGGCCTATAAGGGATCCCATTAGGCCTGACAGGCGCTCCGGATATGGTAGGAGAGGAGATGAGGCAAGAGTAGAGTTTGCTTGAAATATGCGGGGTCCATAAATCTCTTCCTGGCATTATGGAGCTATATCTGGGATCTGCATTAATGAATTGCTAAACTAAATAAAATACCTTACAAATATAAGCAATTTTGGGGAAGCTTCTGTTAATTTTTCGTAGGCATTCAGCTATCAGCTCTCAGCTTTTGCTGATTGCTGATAGCCGACCGCTGACTGCTTAAGATTTCTCATTGCTTCGAGAGTTTAGGCGATTCTCTAAACAATAGAAAATACCAAAGAGCATTTTAAAAATCACTTATATATTTATCCATTTCTATCTGCCTAATATTTCTTGATTAGTCGATTTTAGAACTTGGATGCTGAGTATCATTTATCTTACATAGAGGGTCTCCTACGATAACAGTCTGCCAGCTTAAGTATCTTGTAGCCATATAGAAACTTTCGGCAAGGTTATATCCTGATAGATATGCCGGGAAGAGGATATCCGGCTGCACACATGTTTCCAGGTATGGCTCATAGACATATCCCGCCGTTCCAGTTACACCTTCATTTATTAGATCCGCTATCAGGCTCTGAGGCGAGCCGTAGAATGTGTTGTTCCATTCCCCTGTTGTCCAATCCTCAGGGGGTTCATCAAAAGTTCTTGCGCTTGTGCTTACAAAAATCAGCGCCAATGCGCCCCTCTGCCAGAGGTTTCCCAGGAAACGCCCGGAGCAGTTTGGATCGTTCGATCCCCATCCCGAATACCCCAAAACATCCCGTTCTCCGGTTACATATTTCGTAGATCTTTCCAGAAAGACCTCAAATCCCATGTTTCTCAAAGTCCTGTATCCCTTTCTCATCCAGATGTTCCCGATGGAGGCGTTATCCCCATTCATATCGAATATGAGCTTCCCAGTTGCTTGAGGCTTCAGACTTCGATCAATCAACCCCTTTACATCCTCTAAATTGTAGCCGGTCAACCTTGTTACCATGTATATATCGAAATCTGCCCGGTTGAAGTGATGGCCGCCTTTGAAATCAGGGTCGGCATTATAATATGGGTTTGGTATTCCACCCTCCAAAGGATACTCAATTCCTATCAACTCTCTGTAGAGAGAACTAAGCTCTGAGTCGAGCGATGCCCGGTCACCGGAAGGCCCACTGAAGCCGCTTATTCTGAGCGGTAGGCCTTTTGTGGTCACTATGTAAAGTATCTTTCCTTCAATTCTTCTGCTTTTAAGAAAATCCGATATGGGCAATTTTACATTCTTATTATAAATCTCGCGATCTATCTCCTCATCGACAGGAGCATCTACTGAACAGACATTAAGTTTCGCGATCTTCCTTTTCTTCTGATAATATGATCCAATCTTCTGGGAAATCGCACTGTTTTTATTGATTATCAGAAGGACCGAATCCTGCGGCCTTTCCGGATGGGCACAGGAGATCATAAACAACAGGGAAAAGGCTTTGAGGAAGTTTGATAATCCGGATCTGAAGAAAACATATATGGATATCTGATTGTGCATTTTGTGGCCTTTTTTGAGCTCAAAGGGTTCTACCCTATAATTTAAGAATTCACGAACCGATTTTCAAGAAGCTGTTTCTAAGAACCTTGCCGGCCCTCTATTTGGAATGAACCATAGGGACGCATAATGCATTCATAGATATTGAGCTGTCGGATTTGTTTACAGTTTTGTCTTTTCATAGTGGATTATACGATCTGAAAAATAAGGTCTACATTAGTTATTGTTGGAGTAGTCGTTCTGAAAAAAAGGTAGTTTGTCTGGGACGCTGACCTGACATACTGTTGCTTCTCAGCAAATTCGTCGGAATTATGGGACATGTGAGGAGAAGTGTAGAAGTAAGATTTATGTATAACAAAATGGAGAGGCACCCCAGGTATCCTCTCCATTTCTGCAAGCAAATTATCTAAAATTTAGTTTTTCCTGCTGCGTCGTCTATAGCCAAACAGGCCGAGCAATCCGGAACCGAGGAGAATCAGCGATGTCGGCTCGGGAACTACAGCACTGCCATCGTGAGAGAAGGGAGCAAAAATATAGTGTGCAGCCACCTTCTGGTCGAAATAGTGGTTGTAGGTATCGAAATGGACGTGGCTGAACCCGGAAACAGTAACCGTATAGGCATTGATCTGACCCTTTTTGGGGAAGCTGGTAGGGAATGAAGAGATAAAATCCCCGATGGGGGAGTCCGTTAGGGTAAAATTCCCAAGTTGCCACTCGAAGAAGCTGGTCCCCGTTCCATAAACTCCATGCGGCGGAAGAGGGGACCCATCTGCCAGGAGAGGTATAGCGCCATCAGCGGATGGAAAATTTGCCGTCGCTGTAGGGATAGGGGATATGGATGGATCGTAAATAAGAGTAGTATTAATCGGTGTCAACGTAATGCTGCTTCCGCCTCCAATCTCAGAGGTGGGAACAGCCGCTGCAAGCTTGACATCGTAAATTGTCCCAGCTTTCTGTACGTTCCCAATTACCCAAATGTTAAATGGATCGGCTGTGGTTATACTCCAGCTCTCATCTACTTCATCGTACGTGGCACCCTCGATATATAGTTGTAACATCGGAATAGCAAAGGCGGTGCAGGTTATTCCGAAAATCATGAAGGTCAATATAAACAATGAGATGTAAAAGTAGTTACGCATGAACCAACCTCCTTAATATTCACATTTTGAATCCCTTTTTATGAAATACTTGCCAAAATGTAAGAGAAACTTGCTGTGCTGATAAAGTGCAAATTCCATGCCAGATCTGGAAGATGGCTTAGAAGAGGTTTAGCACAACTTATACAGGCCGCAAGAATATTCCAGTAAAGCCCACAAGCCTGCTTTTAGGATGAACGGCATCCCTATAGACGAGGGTTCTCAAGGAGATGATGAATCCACTGATAATCGTTGTGTACAGTGCATTCTCGACATACAGGATTTGACCTCGTTTGTCCATTAAAACCGCCGGTCTTGCTGGGTAAAGGTTCACTTCATCCAAAATATGCAATGTGGAAATACAGTTTTCCGCTTAATCAAGTTTACCCGAATTTCATAATTCCAGGAAGGGGCTGTCGATTTAACTAACAAATTCCCTTCTCTTCATAAGATCAGCTAAAATAGTCGCTTATACAGCATAAGATGCTTAGGTGTCGGAATACTTTACAATTTTGATCATAGGTCTCATCGACACTGGCAGCAGAATATAAATTCTCTATCAGACAATATATCCATAAGATATTTATTATCAATATCTTATACTGAAAGAAATGCCAAATCTCAGTGTTTTGGCACATATATTGCTCGAGTAGGAGGTGAGAGAGATCGAATGCAAAGAGAGGAGGTGAAACATTATTAAGAGCATATTTGATAGAAATTTAGTTAGAGATAATCCAAAACTTATAATTCCCCTTGAAAGGAGGGTAGAAATGAAAAGAATAGGCTTAATTGTAGTGATGTTGGTGGGATTGCTCCTGGCAACCAGCAGTGCGAATGCAAGTCTCTTTACCTTAAATAAGCCTGCGCTGCTGCTGCTGTGGGAGGTCTATGAGAACCCTATAAACAGTATATCAGGATCTTTAATAGCAACCGACAACCCGGGTGTATATGGTCAGCCGATAACTGGGGAAGTAGGATTTTTGGGGCTGCTGTTCGACTCACCCGGTAATCCGTATTCCCCGTTTGCTCAGATGCAGGTCGGTGCTAACTTCTGGGGCACTTCTGGAGCTATTGGCACTTCTGGAGCAACTACTGCCGCGGTTCTGGGAGCTGCCTTAGGCACTGCTCCCACCAACAGTCTGGTCGGCTTCACGGAGTACTCGTTGCTCTTCTACAATGACAACGATGACGATTGGTTTGTGAACCTGTACCTGAATACCGGCTATACGGATGCACCTTGGAGTGAGCCCAACAACTATTATGAGAACGGTTGGGCTCTGGTACCTCCCAACTCAGGTGTCGGGATAACTTTGGATCTAACGGGTGTAGCTAACCTGAACCATGTTACCAATATCGGCTTCAACATTGGTGCGAATATGGCTTCCACCGGAGGTAATGATCCAAGCAACCCCGATGTCTTCCATACTTCTGTCAGTCCTATCCCTGAGCCTGCCAGTCTGCTTTTGCTTGGCAGCGGCCTGTTAGGTTTCGGCACCTATGCCAGGGCAAGGTTCGGCAGGAAGAAGAAAGAGTAGGCCGGTAAAAAATTCGGGACAAAAAGAAGCAGGCAATTTCTTGCCTGCTTCTTTTTTTGTTCTAAGTGGGCAGGCTCGTGCGCCGCATCCCGCATCCGGATGATCAAGGATGTCAAAGGTTAAAGAATCGTGTACCCTTACGCTCAGAGAACTCCTCACCACACGACCTACACCACAGATAGCGGATCTGGTCCTTGCCGTAGGTTTTATGGAGAGTAAGAAGGTTGTTCGCCTCGCGTTCTCCATAGACTGAACATTCGAGATTGAAGCAACACAAGTGCTTGAGGTCTGGTCTGGGTTCTATGATCTTCCTCCAAACGGTTAGAGTTTAGAGGAAATATGGACCCAAGCCGCCTCACAATCGATCGTCCTGGGATTATCTCAGGACACTACCACCCCTTGCCACATATAAATAGAAAAACAAAAGCCCAGCAAAGCCGGGCTTCGGGATTTCTTATATTCATAGAGCGGGAGTAAATTCCGCGCTTACCGTGGGGGACTAATCAAGAAGATGAAAAACAGAAAGCTTGCATAAAATAAATCCCCAGGAATTTCATTTCCACTTGGAATTACTTAATGAGTATCATCTTTCTTGCCTCGACAACCTTGCCATCTACTTCAAGCTGATACACATATATATTGCTCGCGAGATTCCCGGAATTCCAGGGAGTTGAATGGTAGCCTGAACTCACATCTCCATCCACAAGCACATCAACTTTCCTACCCGTTATATCGAATATCACAAGCCTAACATGACCGTTCTTGGGAAGAGCGTATCTTATGACTGTTTCAGCATTGAAGGGATTAGGGTAGTTCTGATATAGGGTGTATTGTTCGGGCACAGGTTTAGCTGCAGGGGTAACTACGACAGGACCATGAACGGTTGTCCTTCCGTCGAAACTCACATCTTCAAGTTTATACCAGTAAGTTAACCCGTTTGAGAGACCGATATCTTTGAACGAATAGAAGTTTTTGAAAGTGGAGTTCCCGGCTCCTTTTATAAGCTTGTCGTTTACCTTAGTATAAGAACCGTTCTCTGAAAGGCTTCTGTAGATGTTAAAGCCGAGGTTATTGGTCTCACTTTCCGTAACCCATTCGAGAGTAACCTCGTCATCACCGGGTATAGCGGTGAAGGAGCTTAGCTCTACAGGGAGTGAGAGATCATCTATAGAGTGATAGGTATAGGCCCCACCCTTATTACTATCGTCCTTAGGAGCTCCAACTATGGCATAGCTTCCGTTGATGGAAACAGAACTTCCGAACCTGTCACCTGTCGCCCCGTAGTCGGCCATCTCTTTGGCCTTCTCGCTCCAACTTGTGCCATTGCGTAGAAAGGAATAAACCGCCCCCTGACTGCTACTTTCTCCGTTAGCCCCAACCAGAACATAATCCCCGCTAATGGAAACGGAAATGCCAAAGTTGTCGTTATTTTGTCTATCGCTGGCAATGATTTTCTGCTGTTGGCTCCACGTCCCGTTTCGTTTGAAGATATAAGCCGCGCCTTTACTGCCATCGCTTAGAAGCTGAAGAGCTCCGACTATGGCATAGTCCCCGCTAATGGAGACAGACCATCCGAATTGGTCAAAGAATGTCCCATCACTGGCGGTGAGTTTAACCTCCGTCGTGTCGGACCAATCTGCCCCTCTCTCAAAAATGTAGACCGAACCTGAAACGCTTCCTTTGTCATCATCTCCGTAGGCTCCGGCTATAGCGTAGTTTCCACTGATGGAAACACAACTTCCGAACTGATCCTCCCCCGCTCCGTCGGTAGCGATAAGTTTTACCTGTTGGCTCCACGTCCCGTTTCGCTTGAAGATATAGGCCGCGCCTCTGGAACCGTCATCTCCATTAGCCCCGACTATGGCATAGTCTCCGTTGATAAAGACGGAATTTCCGAAGTAGTCGCCCCCTGTTCCGTCGCTGGCAGTGAGTTTAATCTCCGTCGTGTCGGACCAATCTGTTCCTCTCTCAAAAATGTAGGCTGAGCCTTTATTGCTATCGTCAATAGGAGCCCCAACTATAGCGTAGTTTCCACTGATGGCAACACTGGTTCCGAACTCGTCACCTGCCACTCCGTCGGTAGCGGTGAGTTTAATCTCCGTCGTGTCGGACCAATCTGTTCCTCTCTCAAAAATGTAGGCTGAGCCTTTATTGCTATCGTCAATAGGAGCCCCAACTATAGCGTAGTTTCCACTGATGGCAACACTGGTTCCGAACTCGTCATTTCCCACTCCATCGGTAGCGACGATCTTTACCTCTGAAGCATAGATAATAGAAGAGAAGGACAGAACCAACAACACTGAAAGGGATATCGAAGCGAGCATTATCCTCTTCATTTTTACTCCTCCATTAACAGTCGGCAGATAAACAATCACTATGCCTGTGTCTGACCTCCTGACATAACCTTCTAGTTAAGCGGACACGGAATACCCACTTAACAGTCACGGTAGCTCCGCAGCCGATAGAAGCCAACGATAGCATCGGCATGGTTAAATCAATGTATTCTTAATCTGGAAAGTGTATCACCCGAAGTCACAGGAATAATATGAATATGATTTAGGATTGTCAAGAAGTTTTTTGAGGAAAATCTTGGAGAGCTATAGTTTCCACTTCAATATCTAATCTGAATAATTCATGAAATCCGAAAAATCTGCGTAGATACCAGGCTTTCCGAATTATTGTACCAAAACGAAGTTTTTTAGCTTAAATTGGTTAAGCGCTTGATTTACATTGAATTATGGATTTCTTGGCAAATTTATGAATTGTCTGGGCTAAACCAACTGTTTTCCAACAACAATTTCGCTTTTTCTATTTTTTGCTCTGCAATCTTATTATCAGGTTCCATTCTCAGGACTTTTTCCCAATGTTCTATCGCTTCGATGAGATTGCCTCTCATTGCATAAATGGCTCCGAGATTAATGTAAGCTATGGTAAACTGAGGCGCTATTTCTATCGCTGACTGAATTTCTTCAATCGCTTGATCGTACATTCTCTTCCGGGCATGAGACTGTGCGGCTATCATGTGAGTCGAGATAGCCTTCAGTTTTTGCAGTCCATTTTCCAACTCTACATCGCTGAATGTGTTCGCCTCGTTTGACGACGCTTTCAGCCCACGGTCCGTTTGCCCTCCTTGAATCTGAAAGAGATTTGCGTCATATACGGGTTGATAAGGAAATCCCTCCGCAATAGGATTTCTATCGTTAGGTTCTTCTACCCTAAAAATGCGATAAGACGAATTCTGGTACATGAGCGTAAACTGTTCCAATGATTCTGGCGCAAAGTGAAATTTGTATGCGGCAGCGCTTTTTTTCAATACCAAACTGTTGGTGAGATAACGGTTTGAATCGCGGGTGTTATTTAAAACAAACGTAGGGTCATATATAAAGTAATCCGCCTGGAACTTCGGTTGTGTCCGTAAATTGGTGTAAAAATGATTAAGGATGAATAGGTCATCGT
>CAZTBA010000300.1:0-7778 GCA_964611725.1 uncultured bacterium | reverse complement strand
GTGATACTGAACCCTTATGCTGTATAGCTCCAACGGCAAAATGAGAAATCTCAGATGATGCACCCTTTGACTTTACCGATTTGGCTAAGCGGTTTATGTTTTACACTCCTCTCTCCAAAATGGGAAAAATATCGTCTCTTCGGATGGATATATCTTATCCTGTTTGTTTTATTCGCCCTTATGAAGGCAAAATTTTATTTCCTTACACCGGTTTATCCTTTCCTAATCGCTGTCGGTGCAGTTGTGATTGAAGACTTTATTGAAAAACATAATTTGCGAAAGTTAAAAGGTGCTATTCTGTCATTCATGATTGCCGGGGGCATTATCACTGCTCCCTTAGCCATGCCCATTTTGCAGGTAGAATCTTTAGTTAAAATAACGGGGGCTATGGAGGGAGATGCCGGAATCAAACAGGAAAGGCATGAAATTAGCGAATTACCTCAACATTTCGCGGATCGTTTTGGGTGGGAAGAAATGGCAACCGCTATAGCCGATGTCTATTCTAAGCTTTCTGTGGAGGAAAAATCCAAAGCCTGTATTCTGACCGGAAATTACGGAGAGGCAGGGGCTATCCGTTTCTTCGGGAAAAAATATGGCCTTCCCGATCCTATAAGCGGGCATGGATGGTATTATTATCAGGGACCGGGGAATTGCACCGGGGAAATAGTTATTTCTATCGGAATCCCCGCAAAATATCTATGCCCTATGTTTGATGAAGTAATTCAAACCGGAATATTTCATTGTCAATATTGCATGCCCTATGAGAATAATCAGCCTATTCATGTTTGCCGGAAAATCAAGCAACCATTAAATGAAGTATGGGAAAAGATAAAACACTTTGATTGATAGAATTTGCTTTTTGAAACAGTATTACAGGATGAGGTAATACCTTTTTACCCGAAAATGATGCCATACCATTACATCTTTGTTACCTTAGCAGCTTTCCATAGGCGGTGATGCAAGTTTAAATCTGTGAATCGGATCGAAGCGAAACAGGAGGAGAAAAATGAAAATCCTTGAATCAGTTTTAGTGCTGATTGTAGGTCTATTTCCCCTGCCATCTTCATTGTATGCCCAGACAATCACCCGGGATGAACTCCTCGATCAATTGAGGCAAGTCCATCCCCTGTTTGAAAGAGAAAAACTGACAGCCCAAATCGAAAGAGAAAACAGGAATAGCTATCTGGGGGCAGAGGATTGGAATGTCTTTTCATCTGTAAACTTCTCCCACGAAAAGCCCGCAATTGCTTTCGGAGGACCCAGCAGGACCGATGCGCTTTCTGCAAATGGTGGTGTCGAGAGGCTATTCTGGAATACAGGTGGTAGGCTTTCGGGGGCATTTTCCACCCGCTATGCAAGGATGAAGGTTACCCCTGGTCTTGGGATCCCGGATTCCTACTACCACCATCAATTTGCAGTTACATATACCCATCCCCTGATGCAGAATAAGGATGGTTTCTTAGATAAGTTTGAATACGAGTTAAAGCAGTTTGATATCGACTTTTCGGAAGTCCAGGCACTTGAGAACCAGGAGAATCTTCTTGTGGGAGCAGCAGATAAGTTCCTGGACTGGGTCCTTCTTACAGAGCAGAGGAAGATCGTTTCGGGGCGTCTAAAGCTGAGCGAAGAGGAGGTGGAGAGGACTGAGAGGAAGAGGAAGGCTCACCTCGTCGATAAGGTGGATGTTATCAGAGCTGAGGACGCCGTCCGTTTTGTCAAGCAGAATCAGATGTTAGTCGAATCTCAATGGAAATCTCTCCAGGCGGAGTTGGCAGTACTCTCCCAAAACGATGAGATCTATAATCTCAGTCCACAGTTCGACATTTACAGAGTCGAGGAGCTTATTTCCCTCGAGGAAGCTATTCTAAAGCTGAAGGAGAATTCCCGGATCATCAAAGTTCTCAATATTCGTTTGGAGCAGCTTGGATATTCCCGTAAAGGCTTTCAGGAAATCCTGAAGCCCCAGCTATCTGCTGTAGCCCAGTTCAACATAAAGAATGCCGACGATGGTTTTGGAGGTTCCCTGAAGGTGTATAAGAAGCCAGATGTCATAATCGGATTGCAGCTTGGTTTCCCTTTGGGCAATCGTACAACCAAGTCTCAGATTGCGAGCACCGACCTGAAGATTGCTCAGCTTGAGAAACAGATAGATGAATTGGTAGTGACTTTGTCTTCCTCTTTGACAAACCTGTATATCCAGATCAGGGAGTTAGAAGGAGTATTGAAGCTCAACCAGGAGCAGATTGGATCAGCTAAGGAAAAGACGGAAGAAGAGCTTCGACTCTATAATCAGGGTCGTGGAAACCTGACTTTTGTGATTCAGAGCCGGGACAATGAGGAGAATGCGAAGCTGACCTATGCACAGAACGCAGCTTTCTATCATAAGCTAATTCTCCGGTATCATGCCCTTCTGGATGAGATCCTTATTTCTGAATGACAAGATATAGGAGTAAGTTTCTACGTATCCCCTAAACCCGGAGGTAGCAGAGATGAAATCCTTCTTCAGATTCTTCGCTGAGCGCCATATCCTGGCAAGTCTTATCACTATAATGACCATCCTGCTCGGACTCAGCACCGTTATGAAAATC
Source organism: uncultured bacterium (assembly GCA_964611725.1). Classification (GTDB taxonomy): domain Bacteria; phylum Latescibacterota; class CAZTBA01; order CAZTBA01; family CAZTBA01; genus CAZTBA01. The sequence continues at coordinate 5,190 of CAZTBA010000300.1, read as the reverse complement.
AAACGGGACATCTACCCCAAGGTAGATTTTGGCACTATGACCATTATGACACGCTATCCAGGCGCATCGCCCGAGGATGTTGAGCTCAATGTTACCAACAAGATCGAAGAAGAATTGAAGACTGTGACTGGCATAGACCGCATGACCTCCTATTCAATGGAAAATATCTCGATGATATACGTAGTCATCGAACTGGATGTGGACGATCAGGATGAGGTCAAGTCCGAAATCCGGGAAGCGGTGGGCAGAGTCACGGATTTTCCTGTGGAGGTAACCGAATCTCCCTTGATCGAAGAACTCAGTTCAACTGATCAGCCGGTAATCGAAGTCGGGCTTTCCGGGGATCTTCCATACAGGAAATTGAGGGAACTTGCCAGGTTGTTTGAGAAGAAACTGAAAGCTGTTCCTGGAGTTTCACGATTGGAAAGACGTGGCTATCGCGCTCGAGAAATCAGGGTTGAAGTCTCCCCGAGCGCGGTGGAGAAATATCAGATTCCCATGCGGGAGATCATAACTGCTATTCGGGCTCGCAACATCCGCGGGACAGCCGGGTCCTTTGAGTCCTATACCAGTGAGAAGAACCTGGTCACATTGGCTCAGTTCCGTGATCCAAAAGAAGTAGGTGATGTGATCGTCCGTTCCACCTTTGAAGGCCCAGTCGTCAAAGTGAGGGACCTTGCTATTGTGAATGATAATTTCGAGGATGAAAGGATCCTTTCCAGAATAAATGGGAAATCAGCTATTTCTTTTCTCGTTTACATAAGCGAATCTGCGGATGTTATCCGAACTACCGATGCCATCAAAGAACTCGTCGAAAGGGAAAGAGGTAACCTTCCTGAAGGAGTAGAGATCCTCTATTCAAATGACTCCTCCAGGGTTGTTCGCAATAGCTTCCGTACTGTCCTCTCAAATGGTCTGATGGGTCTTGCGCTTGTGCTAATCTTGCTGGCTACTTTTCTGAACCTCCGTGCTGCGTTCTGGGTTGCGATGGGCATCCCAGTGGCCTTGCTTGGCACGATCTTTATGCTGCCGCTGTTCGACGTATATCTGGATACTATCACCCTAACCGCGATAATCCTGGTGATCGGGATAATTGTCGATGACGCAATCATTATCTCTGAAAACATCTACAGCCGTCGTGAAAAGGGAGATCAACCTCTGGAAGCAGCAGTAACGGGAATACATGAGGTCTTTCGCCCTGTCCTAACTACAGTTCTTACCACGTTTATCGTGTTTGTTCCCATGTTTTTCATGCCGGGTATTTTCGGAAAATTCATCACTGTTATACCTCTGGCGATCAGTTTAGCCCTGTTCATCTCCCTGGCAGAGGCTATGGTTGCATTGCCGTCACATCTGACGGGAGGGTTGCGTCGTCGCTCAGAAAAATCCTCCCGTGTCAATCGTTTCAATGCTATAAGGGGCCATTATCGGGGTTTTATGGTTCATGCTCTGAGGTTTCGATATGTTTTCGTTCTCCTGTTTGTCGTTGTCCTTGCAGGCTCTCTCTGGTATGCCAGCAATTTCATCAAGTTCATTCTCTTCCCTTCCGAAATGGCGGATCACTTTTATATCGGAATCGAACTTCCCACAGGAACTTCCCTGCAGGCCACCTCAGACAAGGTGAAAAAGGTCGAGGAATTGGTAGCAGGTCTACCCGAGGAAGAACTGTCCTCATTTGTCACTCGCATTGGCATAAACCCTTTTATCAGTGCCGAGAGTGAAAACTACGCCTATGTTTCAGTTAGTCTGACCCCATTCGCAAAGCGATCCAGGACTGCTGATAAAATTGTCGAAGCCCTGCGGGAAAGGACGGACGAACTCCATGGATACGGAGAAATCTCCTATCTGATCGAGACAGGTGGCCCTCCTGTCGGGAGGCCCATCGCCTTACGGATAATTGGATCGGATGATATATTGAGGACACAAATGGCGGATTCCTTGGAAGTATTCCTGGGAAACATCAACGGCGTAAAGGACATCAGCCGTGATGACAAGGCAGGAAAAGACCAGGTGGAGATAAAGGTCAACTATGATCAGCTCTCTCGGCTGGGGCTCACCGTAGCTGATATCGCCCAGAATGTCCGCATTGCCTATGACGGCGAGATAGTAACCAGCGTGCGCTACGGCGATGAGGATGTTGAGTTTCGGGTGATGCTTCGGGAAAGTGCTCGAAAGCGCCTGAGCTATCTGCGTGACCTCCTCATCCCAAACCGGCAGGGAAGACTCATTCCCTTGAGACAAACTGCCTCGCTAATAACAGGTCCTGGACCCTCTGACTATCGTCATTACGATGGTGAGCGGACCATCACAATTGAGGCTGACGTCGATCAGGAAATAACAACCCCACTGGAGGTTACAGAGGCTATCTTTGGTCATTTCGACCTGGATAGGAACTGGCCGGGCATACAGCTCGTCAAAGCGGGGGAATTAGTTGAAACCGAGGAGTCAATGGCGGGCCTTTTCCGAACGCTTATCATCGCTGCCCTGGGGGTGTATTTCCTTCTGGTTCTGCTTTTCAATTCCTTGACCCAGCCGTTCCTGGTCATGGTAGCTATACCATTCGGTATCACCGGTGTGATTATAGCGTTTGCGCTTCATGGTGAACCGTTTAGTTTCGTGGCGATAATGGGAATAATCGGGCTCTGTGGAGTTGTAGTCAATGACTCCCTTGTCCTGGTCAATCACCTCAATGAACTTAAACAGAAAAGGAGTGCTGAAGGCATCCGGGAACTTGTGGCGGAGGGAACCTCCAACCGCCTGCGGGCGATCATCCTGACAACACTTACAACCGTCGCTGCTCTCCTGCCACTGGGCTATGGTCTTGGCGGAACTGCTCCGTTCATGGCTCCGATGGCATTGGCGCTGGGATGGGGTCTGGTGTTTGCCACCCCCCTTACACTGATACTGGTCCCCTGTCTGTATATGATAAGTCAGGATATTGGAGGAATATTCCGGAGAGGGGAGAGGCATCCGGAAAAATGACAGATCATTTTCTATCCCTACGAAACATCAGTAAGAACCAGGATGCTTACCCCAATAAGCAATGAAAGAGGGTTGGAACCATGAAGCTCAAAAGAAGTATGGAATTCAACAGTCGTTGCGACGCTTGTTATGCTCGCAGGAAGTCAAAACAAATGGGACTTGACTTATTTCGCCATGTTTTTATATTACCTTTGTAAGTAAGCCATTATATAGTTCTTACCTGAAAATGATACTAATCGATATAAGCCTTCGGCAATCAGTCGTCAGTTTTTCTGACTGACTGTTGGTAGCTGGATGCTGAATACCTATGGAATGAGATTCAACCGAGCTACTTCTGATGGACATAAGGAATAGTATCATTATCAAATAGAATGAGCATTATACTGCTCCGAACGGGCCATTGCTTAGAAAAGTCTTAATAAGCGAAGGAGGTCCTGTATGCTAATTTGAGAAAACCCTGTCGGTGAAAGCCGGACAGGGCTTTCTGTTTTTGGGTCGGGGGTTCCTTAGAACAGTTCTGCAAATCCCGGAAAAGAGATACTGTTTTTGGGTGGATCGGCCATTTTCGGTTCCGGATCGATAACTGAGAACATAAGACTTTTTAGGGAGTCGTGCAGGTTCTGATGTGGATATCTTCCCTTGAAGGAGGTATTTCAGATTGAAGGCGTCCGAGGAATTACCAGAGGAGATAAGATCGCTTTTCGCAAGTGAGCTCGAATCCGGTGGTGAGGAGATCTCATCCGTTTCCACGGATATAACCAGCGATGGTATGTATGGTGACGAATGGATAGTCGTTACCGAGAAGAAGATATTTGTCATAAACCCTGACTACCTGGAAAGACCCACCATAACGGAGGTGTCGATCGATAATGTCACCTCAGTGAAAGCGAAAAACTTCATGGGCAGTGGCCTATTGGAGGTGGAGACACCGGAGCGGATCATTGAGCTTGTCAGATTCTCCAGGACTCAGGCCCCGAAGTTCATCGAGCTGAGATCGCGGATAGAGAAGCTCATAAACAAGGAGGAAGAGGAAACTCCGATAGATGAACTTGTTATCGGTGAAATTCCCAGTGCGGTTCCCAGATGTGAGAAGTGCGGGCGTCCCCTTCCTTCATGGCGTGCCGATTCGAGAATCTGTCATGGATGTATCGAGAAGAAGAAGACATTCCTGAGACTTTTGAGCTATTTCAGGCCTTACTGGTATATGGCGATAACCGGGCTGTTGCTTACACTCTTTATGACGGCGATGAACCTGACACCTCCTTATCTCATGAAGATATTGATAGATAAAGTTTTGCTACCGATGAGGAACTTCCAACTCCTTTCGGTGCTGGCAATAGCACTGCTTATGGTCTATGTGCTCAGGGCTGGGGTTACAGCCTTCAGGAGTTTTCTGATGTCGTGGTTCGGCCAGAGGATCATCCTAAACCTCCGAACCCAGCTTTTCAGACATCTCCAGAGGCTCTCTATGAGCTTCTACGACAGGAGGCAGACAGGGAGGATAATAACCAGGTTAACAAGCGATACCGAGAGGCTTCAGGATTTCATTAGGAGAGACTTCCAGGATATTCTGGTAAACCTACTTACGATAATCGGCATCGGTGTCATAATCTTTACTATAAACTGGCAGCTTGCACTATTGGCACTTGTTCCGATTCCACTCCTGATCATTGGGATTATCATCTTTGCCAAGAAGATACACAGGATATTCCACAAGGTGTGGAGGAGATGGGCCGGAGTGAATGCCATATTGGTCGATTCCATACCTGGTATAAAGGTGGTAAAGGCATTCGGACAGGAGAAGCGCGAGATCAAGAGGTTTGACTCGCAGACAATGAAGGTATTCGATGCCCATATAGATGCGACGAAGCTCTGGTCGATCTTCTTCCCGGCCATGGGTTTTATGACATCGATCGGCTCTATCATAGTATGGTGGCTTGGTGGGAGAAGGGTTCTCGGAGGAACGCTTAGCATCGGCGGACTCACGGCCTTCAATGCATATATGTGGCAGTTCTATACCCCAGTGACGCAGCTCAGCCGTCTGAGCCAGAGGCTCCAGAGGGCAGCCACCTCCGCCGAGAGGGTGTTCGAGATACTTGATATCGAGCCTGAAATCTACGATGATTACAAGGCTATCGAGCTTTCGGATGTAGAAGGGGAGATAGAGTTCAAACATGTCTACTTCACATATGACAAGAGCAAGATGGT
>CAZTBA010000299.1:0-7866 GCA_964611725.1 uncultured bacterium | reverse complement strand
TCGGTGAGATAAATATAATTCATCCCACAGAAACATTCAAGAGGGAGACTACCCGTTCTTGGGAATAATTGAAAAGATCCCTTACTTCAGGGATCTAGGCGTCACCGCTTTGGAATTGATGCCGATTCAGGAATTCAACGAGAACGAGTTGGAACGGATCAATCCGCTTACAGACGAAAAGTTGCGCAATTACTGGGGGTACAACACCGTTTCCTTCTTCGCACCGAAAGAAAACTATTCCAGTGGCAAGCGACTCGGGTGTCAGGTCTCCGAATTCAAAACCATGGTCAGAGAACTGCATCGGACTGGTATTGAAGTTATTTTGGATATCGTTTTGAACCATACTGCAGAGGGAAATGAACTGGGTCCCACACTCAATTTCCGAGGTATGGACAACGATATTTATTATCTGCTGAGTAGCGAAAGGCGTTTTTACAGGGATTACTCAGGCTGTGGCAATACCCTCAACTGCAACCACCCTGTAGTACGTGATTACATTTTGGATTGCCTCCGCTACTGGGTTGTAGAAATGCATGTCGATGGCTTTCGGTTCGATCTGGCCTCTGTGCTGGGCAGGGATGAAGATGGTAGGATACTGTCTAACCCTCCTTTACTTGAAAGGATCGCTGAAGATCCTATCCTGCGCGATACTAAGCTTATTGCTGAAGCCTGGGATTCTGGTGGGGCCTATCAAGTAGGCACCTTTCCGGGGCAACGCTGGTCGGAATGGAACGGACAATACCGAGATGATATCCGGCGCTTCTGGCGCGGAGACCCAGGTATGGTTGCCACACTAGCCAGCCGTATCTGTGGCAGTGCAGATTTGTACCAGCACAGTGGTAAGGAGCCTTTGAATAGTATCAATTTTATTGCCTGCCACGACGGCTTCACCCTTAACGATCTGGTGAGCTATAAGTATAAACATAACGAGGCAAATGGGGAGGACAATTATGATGGTATGAAAGAAAACTACAGTGAAAATTATGGCGTCGAAGGTGAGACCCACGATCCAGCTATCAAGGCGATCCGACTGCGATTGATCAAGAACATGCTGGCAACACTATTTGTCTCCCGTGGTGTCCCCATGCTGCTGGGTGGTGATGAGTTTCGTCGGACACAGCAGGGAAACAATAACACCTATTGTCAGGATAACGAGGTTTCTTGGTACAATTGGGAGCTCATGCAACAGAACCTTGAATTGCTTCGTTTTACGCGTGAGATTATCGCGTTTAGAAAAAGATATTGGGTTCTTAGAACGGAAAGGTTCTACACAGACAGGGATATCTACTGGTTCGATCACAACGGTGAGAATCACAATTGGGGTGCTTCCAGCTGTACATTAGGTTGCTTAATTTATCCTGGAGAGGACCAGGTGACTGTCCTGAGTGATGTACTCTGTCTATTGTTCAACGCTGGAAGGTCCGAGACAGAGTTCATATTACCCAGCATGGAAGGAGGTGGAAAATGGTACCTGGCCGTGGACACGGCCAAATCTTCTCCTGATGACATTCGCTTGGCGGGCAACGAAGAATTCTTGGATATGCAGGACAGATATCGTTTGCAGCCTCGATCGATGGTCATTTTAGTTTCCCGTTGAGTTCGGTTGTGCGAGAACATGGTGTACTATCATCTCTGTGACTGTAGGAGGTCAACAATGAAACTCAATGTAAAGGCTTTTGCACTGACGTGTGGATTAGTTTGGGGACTTGGTCTGTTCTTTCTTACCTGGTGGATAATTGCTTTTGATGGCACAACGGGGCAGATAACGTATATTGGGCGTATCTATCGTGGATATAGCATAAGTCCTATCGGCAGTGTTGTAGGCTTGATATGGGCTCTTATGGATGGTCTGATCGGAGGTGCGATATTCGCATGGCTGTATAATTTACTTGCCGCCCGTATTTCGAGTAAGGAATAACTCCAGTCACGAGTGTATATAGCATCGATCAAAAAAGAGGTGACATGAGCTTTTCTTAATCGTCTATTGTGATATGTTACATGTTAGCTGTGGTGATGGCTAAATTCAAGTATTTGGTGAAGTGCAACTTTGGGAGTATTTGAGTGAATGATAGGAAAACCATAGTTTTTTGGGCAGTGGTAGCGATAGGCATCGGTGGTATGGTTGGAGGAGGTATTGAGGAGATTGCTCAGATTCGCACCTTCACCGGGCAAGAGAAGCCGACGGTCATTACCTGAGTGGGTAAGCTTGCAGGAACTGAAGACGAGCAAAAGGACGGACTTATGAGCTTAACCATCTATTTTCTGCGACATGGGGAAACCACTGCCAGCCAGACAGGTAGCTACTGCGGCGTGCTTGACCCGGACCTGACCCCGGCAGGTTATCAGATGGCGGAAGATTTTGCCGTCGCCTATAAATCGCTACCATGGGCAGCTGTCTTTTCCAGTCCGTTACGGCGCGCCGTAGCTACCGCCAAACCGCTTTGCGAGGTGGTGGGGATACGAATGCAGCTCAAGGAAGGGTTGAAGGAAATTGCTTATGGTCAATGGGAAGGAAAAACCCCTGAAGATGTTAATCGTGAGTTCCATGATGACTATGTTCGCTGGTTAAATGATCCGGGGTGGAACACTCCTACCGGAGGGGAAAAAGGCATCGACATTGCTCGGCGAAGTTCACTTGTGCTTGAGGAAATTGAGCAAACCTACAGTGCAGGAAATGTCCTCGTCGTCTCTCATAAGGCCACTACGAGGATTATGCTGTGCTCCCTACTTGGCATTGATGTGGGGCGTTTCCGCGATCGCATCAGTATGCCTGTGGCTTCTATTAGCATCGTGGAAATGGCGGCGCATGGTCCCTTATTACATATGATGGGCGACCGGTCCTATCTGAGAGAGCACCTGCGTAGACGAGTGGGTACATAAGCAAATTGTTAGAGTTGTTGCGAAATAAGGGTTAGGGGCAACAATTTGTGGTGCCTTTAATCTACCTAGGTCAGTCTACTACCCGGAAGACCTACCTTAGTGCCCTTGAAAGATCAGGGCTGATTGAAAATGATGTCAAGTATATAGTCTCGACCGGATATGGGAGGGTTTCCATACCTTTCGCCAGGGAACCTGTAACAGCGATATCGTGCCATGCCAGGGGCGCATCCTTCCTCTTTCTCGGAACGAGGACGGTCATAAATATAGGGAGACAGGATGGCAAGGTCATAATTCTGGACGGAGATGGGAAGGCTTCGAACTTCGTTATGAACGATAAATGCGCTGCTGGGACAGGTAAATTCCTGGAGGTGACCGCAAGGGCGCTTGGGGTTGAGCTCGATGATGTGGGGGAACTATCCTCCAGGTCAAAATCGAAGGCGAAAATAAGCAGCATGTGCACAGTCTTCGCCGAATCGGAGGTGGTCTCACTCATAGTGGAGGGGCTTCATGACTCGATCGCCAGGCGGGCGCTCTCGCTCGTGAAGAGGTCCGGTGGTGAACCACCGTTTGTCATAACCGGAGGTGTGGCGAATAACCTCGGGGTTGAGAGGACGCTAATTGCCCAGCTGGGATGCGATATATCGGTTCCGGATGAGCCACAGGCGATGGGTGCGCTAGGGGCAGCACTTCTCGCCATCGAGAGGGCGGAGGAGAGGGCCCCCGGTTCGGTCACGTGAGGTCCTGAGATCACTTTATCAGGGCCATCTTCCCTGAACCACGGAACTTGCCACCCTCGAGGCTATATACATAGATACCGGTTGACAGAGGAACCCCATCGTCCGACACCCCATTCCATAAGATTTCGTGCCTTCCGGCACTCCTATACCCCTCGTCCAGAATGGCCACCTTTCTCCCAAGGACATCGTATACGCAAAGCCTCACATAGGTCAGCTCGGGGAGTGTATATTCGATAGATGTCTCAGAATTGAAAGGATTCGGGTAATTTCCAAGGACACAGAACTCCAAATGGTTCCCCTCTCCATGGTCCTTTTCTACAACCTCTGTAGTTGGCACTGCAAACCATTCGGGATATCCGGCGTCCTTCATGAAAAGGGTCTCCTCTCCCGAGTCCAGGTCTCTTACATATATGTCGAAGAACCCATCAGTTGAGGTCCGATGATATGCGATCTTAGAGTCATCGGGGGAAAAGCTCGGCTTCCATCCGGAGGGATACAGTTCTCTTCTCAGGTTGGTCTTAAAATCTAAAAATACAATCTTGGCTGAATCTATACTGGCCCCTCTGGAGATCTCATTATAGGCTATAAGGGTGGGTGATAAGGAGCTGTATTGTGGGTTACCGATGTCGATGCCAACAGGGGGGGAGGGGATAAGCCTGAATATATTGCCCGTTTCAAGCTCCATCTCACTGAAATCCCAATAACGAATATCTCCCACTTCCTCAGCCCCAATCTCATAGAGTGCATCGTATAGTATCAGCTTCCCATCAGGTGCCCAGTCAACTACATCCGCATATCTGGGCGGAGTCGACTCGACCCCCTGGGTATAGGTCTTGGAGTAGAGATTGTAGCTCCTTACGCTATCACCTTCGGCAATGTAGATATTGGGATCAGGTTTATATCTAGATACTAAAGCTACGCGGTCTCCGCCAGGCGAAATCGAAGCATTGAATATATCCCCGGCACTATATAATCTCAGATTAGGTAAATAGAACTCCTGCATGTTTCTTGGGTCAGAGATATCGACATAGTGAAGAAATCCGTCCGTGCTCACGAACCATATGGTCTTTCCATCACGGGTAACGGATAGTTTCCCGACGTATATGCTATCCACTTCTCCGGTATGTATCACCCCCGCATCTGTCAGTTTTAGACGGATCGAGCTATCCTCGGCCAGGGCGATAGCGGGCGAGAAATCCGAGCCCACAAAGGCTATCCAATCCTTACCCTCAATGGGTGGGACGTCCACCGAAATCGGCTCACAGCGCTCGCATTCCTCAGTAATGCCGACGGAATTGAACCCTTCCCCAACCACTGTGACCTCAAAGCTATCCGGACCGTACAAATCTTCAGCAGCCTGGGCTACCGCAAACCTGGCATCCACAAACTGTGAATTCTTGGTTACATACATGGTCAGGGCCCTGTAATATATCTTCTCGGCCCTTTCTTTACCTACGGCATCTGATATGAGGTAGGCGGCCTTATTAGGTATCCCGCTATTTAGATGGACCCCCCCATAGTCACCCTCCTCCGTCTCCGGAAGCACACTGTACTCATCCATATGTGACGGCTGTTTCGACAGAACACCTGCGCTTCCAGGATCAGACATATCTCTAAGGGCCACCGCACCAGTGGTCGGAAGCACGATATCCTCCCCTATAAGCCAGTCATCCCGATCGACCATAGCCCCAAAGAAATCAGCGAAGGATTCGTTCAGGGCGCCAGATTGACTCAGGTAAAGTAAACCGGCTGAATTCTCAATAACGCCATGGGTAAGCTCATGTGCCATGACATCGAGGGCTGTGCATAGGGGACGAAAAATCTTCCCATCGCCATCCCCCAAGGCTACAAAAGTCCCGTTCCAGAACGCATTGTCAAAGTTACTCCCGTAGTGGACAATGGATATTATGCTCTCTCCAACGCCATCAATCGAATTCCGCCCGTGAGTTTCACGGTAATAATCATATACAAGGGAAGCGTTGAAATGAGCTGAAACCGAGGCGGGGTCCGCCCAGAGATTGTCCCCGGAGATAATGTTCGACAATGTAGACTCGGTATTTCCAGCACTCAGAGTCCATATGGCCCCTACCGGGCGGTTCGGAAGCCTTGAGGAATAGGGATCGAACATCGGACGGGATGCATCTATAAGGTAATAGACACCTTTTAAAAGGTATGAATTTACAACTCTCGAGGTCCCAAATAGGTCCGAGCCGGTCCCCTCCGCAGGCCCATCGTAGGCGGTATTGTTCAACCTGAATAGGACCTCTCCGTTCGACGCATCGATGAAGTAGGTCCAGTTATCCTTTAGGTTCGGCCTTACATTCACAACCCAGACAAGTCGAAGCGCCCCGGACCTATCTCTCCAAATGGCCTTGTAAGCCCCCGGGGATGCATATCCGAGTATCTCTTTCCATCCTTCAGGAATTTCGTCGAGAGGAGATCCCCTATCCTCAAGATCCCTGATCGCCTTAACTACTGCCTCAGGACCTTCAATACCTGTTTCGAGAGGAAAATCCTCAGGAACCGGTTCGTAACTTCCATTGAAGGAGTATATGCTTCCATTACCATCGAAATGTATCGAAAGCTCTGAAGCCCATACTGATGTTTTGCGGAAGCTTTGAGAAAACCTGACATGTCTCCTATCAAGAAGATCCACGGAATACGACACAATGGAAAGGTCTGCTGAAGGATCTACTATCTTAAAGATCTCCCTGTTATCTGAAAGGAAACGGTAGGAAGCAGCCACATCTGCCCTGGCCAGATCCTCAGTACCCGATGGGACGGATTTGTTAAGCCTCACCTCTCCAATATCGCCAACGTAGTGCCCAAGATCGCCGCTAATGAATACGGGTATATCCCTTTCGGTGTCCCAACGCACCCGGATTTCCACTCCGGATCTGGATATAAGGCCGTTGGTCTTATGGGAGGATGACTTTTTTGAGCGAGCTCCATAATACGGTACAGCCATTCGAGAAAGGTAGCACTGAGCCTGGTTAAGAACATGGCTACCGGGTTGATGAAGCATGCTATCCGAAGGGTATCCCTGACCATAGGTATCCCTCTCCATAGCAGGAATCCCCGATGGTATGAATAGAATGGTGAAAAAGAGTATATATAACATTGTTCGAAACCTAGTACTCGACATTTTGACCCCATTTCTAACTTTACTGATCCAGAAGCTTCTCGTAGAACCTGGTTACGCAACGGTTCATCGCAAGGTCGTATCCCTCTCTCATGTAGGGCCGGTTTACCGCCACACCCCTGGCTTCGAAGCTGTAGACCTCTTGAAATGCCTCACTTATGAGATGATTGGTGGCCATCCGTTAATGTTTTTAGAAAGTCTATGATTGCATCCTCTTCTTCATCCGTTAGACCAAGGTGCCCTAATTCTTCTTTGTTGACGGTCTCCACAACTTCTGGCGGGGGCCATTTCTCGGTATCCCGGGTGTTGTAAAAATGAACAATTTCTTTCAGTGTCTTAAAATATCCATTGTGCGAGTAAGGTGCCGTTAGGGCAATATTGCGCAGCGTTGGTACTTTGAATCTTCCATTTTCCGAATCCTTCTTGACTATCGCACCAAGACCAAGATCAATCCAGTTTTCACCTTTAGGATTATATTCTTTAGGCATTTTGTAGAAGGGATTGTCAGGATTTCTGGGAACTCCCAAATTATCATATGTATAATCAGTAAACATTGGTGGATTACCTTGCTTATCCGGTCTACTAGGATGGCATGAGGCGCACCTGCCTTTTCTATCATCCTCGAAGAGTTGTAAGCCCACCAACTCCTCTGCAGTTAACTGTGCTGTACCTGCAAGATATGCATCATATTTCGAATTAAAGGGATTCAATTCCGCTGTTTCTTCATAATTAGCAATTGCATCAACAACATAATCGTACGCCGTTTCAACATTATCCAGACTATTGGGGCCATAGACATCGTCGAATAAGTTAGCATAAACCGCGGCTCGTATCTTTTTAACCACTGCCGCCTTATCAGAATTGTTCATCTCTAAGGGATTAAGGAATGGACCTTTTGCCTGTTCAGCAAGAGTAGCTGCTCTGCCATCCCAAAATTGGCCGCCTACATAGCTGCTGTCTGTGGCAGAATAATGAAAATAAGGGCTAAAAGCAGCATAGGCAGCAGTCGGAGCATTGCGATTTCCTGCTCGGGTTTTTACCGCCCCTACCGATTCTGGTAGTCTCCCTCTTGAATGTTTCTGTGGGATGAATTATATTTATCTCACC
>CAZTBA010000298.1:0-7872 GCA_964611725.1 uncultured bacterium | reverse complement strand
TCTACAAAATGGTCGATCATTTCAAAGATAGGATCAAATACTGGGAGATATGGAACGAACCAAACATCTTCTTCTTAAATGCTCCACCGGAGAAATATTCTGAGATTCTTAAGGTTGCATATATCACAGCTAAGAAAGCCGATCCGGATTGCAGGATTGTGGGCTGTTGTACATCTGCCATAGACGTACCATTTGTGAAGAGAGTATATCAATGTGGCGGGAAGAACTACTTTGATATAGTGTCCATACATCCCTACAGAAACCTTATAGATTTCGAACCGAACTTCATCCAGGATATCGAAGAACTCAGAAGGCTTATGGCATCCTACGGTGATTACGGGAAACCTGTATGGTCATCCGAATGGCGATCGAGATATGATGGCATGGAAAGGGCCAAGAATTCAGTGAAGATGTATATACTGAATTTCGTGTATGGTGTGGATAAGCTATTCTATTTTCAGCCGCTTCATCCGGGAGCTGAGGTCGTAGCCCATACGGTTATGGTCAATCTGCTTGAAGGTGCCAGCTATGCGGGTAAGCTCGATGTGTCTTCATGGGACAGACCTGAGGGTCTCTACTGGAGGGACAGGCCAAACTGGGTGAAGCTCGATCTTGAAGGTGATGTGTATGCTTTCGTATTCTACAAGGATGAGCCTGTAATAGTGCTCTGGTCAGCGAGAGGAGAAAGGTGGGTCTATTTCGACGTGGACTCTGAAGTGATAAATATGGTGAAGCTCACAGGTGAGATTGTTCCCGTTGTGACCTATAATGGTAAGGCATATATTGCTGTTAACTCTATTCCTGTGTTTGTAACCGGTGTATCCCCGAGTGTGGTCAGCACTACTTTGTATAGAGAGGCACAGTCCTGTGTGAAGAGATTGGGTGAATCGATAGATCAGAACTCAAGTGTTTTGGGATCTGGTGCATTTGCATCTTCGATGGAGAAGATTCAGGCATTATCCGAAGAGGTATCCGTGAATCCTGTTCCCCTTTTGGATGAGATTCACAGTTTGAGGCTCAGGATCATAGACAAGAAGCTCCCCATGACCCTATCGAACGAGCTGCTGTGGATGACGGAAGAGGTGGTAGATAAGGTCACCGGTTCGTTGGTATGGCAGATAGACAAAGAGGGCAGGCAGTTTTCCAATCGCAAGGAAGCCGGTAAGATTGTGAAGGTGGCTAAGAAGGAGTTGGGCAAGGTTCGGAAAATGGTTGAGGGTAAAGGTGGAGACAGGCTGAGTGTTCTGGAGATGACAGAGATGCTCATGGGCAGGTCTGAGGATTACCTTGCCTCTGCCGTTGAGTCTTTCGGTCGGAAGGATTATGGCAAATCACTGGTCTATGCGCTCAACAGCGGGAAGTATGCTGAGCAGGCTGGGCTTGCGGCTTCTTTCGAAAGCGGACAGCTATTAGATCTACTAATTGCTCTTGAAATAATTGACTTTCCTGATAGCCTTGTGAGGATAGATGCTCCGGCAAACCTTAAACCGAGGATTTCATTGCCCAAGATGGTTCTCAAAGGATCTTCGTTTAGTCTGAAAACGCAATTGCACAACAGCTACCCGGGACCCTTGAAAGGGGGCTTCAAACTCATAATCCCGGACGGGTGGAAAAGTGACCGAAGTGAGTTCTCCTTCGATCTCGACGGGAAATCAGAGCAAACTTATACCGAAGAGATCTACATTCCGGGTGATACTCCAGGTGGTATATACGAGATTAGAGCCCTCTGTAAGTCAGATGGTTTCCTGAACGGGGCATCTGTCGAAGTTGAAGTTGGGATAAAGAGATTCATAACTACCTGGAACATTGTGGGAACTTTCCCAAATCGAGGCTGCAAGGGTTTCTTGGAGGAATTTCCCCCGGAGAGGGTTTCCCCTCCTGATAGTATCTATTCATTTGAGGGTCACGAATACAGGTGGATTGAGCATGTATCTCCTGATGGATTGATAAACTTGCAGAGTATTTTCGGTGAAGGGGAGGATATCGTTGCCTATGGTCTTGCCTATATTAAATCTCCTGAGAGAAGGGAAGTGGATTTTGAGGTTGGCAGTGACGATGGTGTGAGGATCTGGCTGAATGGGGAACTGATCTTAAGTCAGCACGAACATAGAGCCGTAGAGCTTAAGGATGATATATCGACTGCGGAATTGCAGCCTGGATGGAATGAGCTACTCGTCAAGATCGAGCAAGGTACTGGGGATTGGGCGTTTTGCATCTCCGTTTCGGATGCCAGTGATCTGCGTATCTCTGACCACCCAACAGACTGAAGCTATCGGGAAAATCATTGTGTCAGTTCCGGTTCTGTTGATGATGTAAGCTGAGATCCGCCAATAAAAGCCGTTTGTTTTGTAAATGTTCCGAAACCTTAACAGAGGAGTCGAGGTGTGGATAAGCCATTGTTGGGAATATTTCCGAGTTTCTTTAAGCATCTCTCCGTTGAGGAGCTAAGAGATGCCTGTTTACGTGCCGGCCTGGACGCAGTCAATGCTGTGGTGCGGACGGGCTATTGGATTGAGCCGGACCGCTTGAAGGAGATGCTGCCAGGTTATGTAAAAATAGCCCGCAGTAATGGCCTCAAAGTATCATTTGCCACTACTCCCTATGGGCCGGTGCAACTGGTTCAGCATCCGGAGATGCTTTCGATTCTGGCTGATAATGGGATCGAACAGTTTCGGATGGCAAGTTATGGGGTTCCGGAAGACCGGGACGTGCGCGGTGCCGTTGATAGGGCGCGTGTGGAACTGTCAGAATTGGAACCATACTGCCGAAAGGCAGGGGTGCAGGCAATTCTCCAGCTTCACGGGGGGGCCATACATTCAAGCTTCACTGCCGCTTACAGGCTGTTGGAAGGTCTCGACCCGGCCTGCATCGCAGCAGAACCGGATCCAGGCAATCAGATGCTGCAGGACGGCCATGAGCTATGGCGCTATGGCTTTTCACTGCTAAGAGAATATTGCGCCGCAATGGGTGTAAAGGATGTAGTTATGGAGCAGAATCAGTCCCTTATGGATTCGGAGCGTAAGGGCTGGCGCGGGGACTGGATTTCCTGTCGCAGAGGTATGATCAATTGGGATGAGGTCATAAAGGAGTTGAAAAACATCGGATTCAGCAATCAGCTCATATTCATGCCTTTTTATCACCGGGATAATTTTGACAAGCTTATGGAAGTTTTCATCGACGAGGTGGCCTATATACGTGGAATTGTAGACGAAGTCTATGGAGGATAGATTATGTCTCGTAAAATTCGCTACGGAATTGTCGGATGTGGGCGCATCGCTGTGGGGCATATAGATGCGCTTAAGAACCTATCAGATCTGTATGAGCTTTCGGCACTTTGTGATGTCGTTCCTGGCAAGGCTGAGCAATTCGCACAGAAAATGGAAGTCAAAACCGAAATATATGACGACTTTGAAGCCATGCTTGCTCAATCGGATGTGGAAGCTGTATCTGTCTGTACACAGCCGGTTTATCACTGTCCGGTTTCAGTGAAGTGTCTTGATGCTGGCTGGCATGTGGTGACGGAGAAGCCACTGGCTCTGAATGTTAACGAAGTGGATCGGATGATAGAAGCATCACGGCGGAACGGCAGAATTATGATGGGTGGTCAGTCAAGGCGGTTCAATCACCCACTTCGTGTAATGAAGCGCCTGCTCGATGAGGGCTCGGTGGGAGATCTTGTCGGTATAACCGTACAGATGGGTGGCGATGGGGCGAGAGCGCCCATTTTGTGGTGGGCAGATCCTGCCATGACCGGCCCTAATGCGCTTCTTGCCAACTGGGGTTCGCATTCTATTGACTGGATACTCTACTTAGCAGATGAGATTCCATCGACAGCGTATGCCATCGGCAAGAGTTACCGCCCCGGGGTCTATTCAGGCCACGATCATCTAAGTGCCTTGCTTTCGTTCAAGAGCGGGCTCACCGCCGAATATACCCATTCCTTTGCCGGGAGCTATGGCGGGGGACTCCGTGCTCACTGCAGAGGTGGAGAACTGGTTCAGGTGAAAGATATGGTGCTTCGTAACGGAGAAGAGGTGGAAGGGTCAGCCGGGAACACCAATGACTTTACGGCTATGCTGACCGAGTTTCACCGAAGCATTGCCGAGGGGCGTGAACCTGAAACATCGGCACTTGCCGTTCGGGGTCTTTATGCGACTATTGATGCCATTGAACAATCCCTTGAAAAAGGTGAAGTTGTTCAGATTGACCAGGGTACCTGAGGCATCAGCGAACAAATCTGATATATCGTCGCAGCGCCTTTAGAGGGGTTGATTCTTACCATAGGGGTAAACGATGAAGGCCATTGATATACGCAATCATTTCATTGGTTTGGCAGATTGGGTTGATCCCAACCACACGGTCGACCAGATCATAATAGGTGATCCACATGCCGAAATCCATGACATCCTGGTTACGTGGATCAGTAGCTTTGAAGCGGTGAGAGCCGCCGTTGAACGCGGATTCGATATGCTTATGACACACGAACCGACGTTCTGGGTTCACAGTGGCGAAATAGATAACATGGAGCAGTCGGAAATCGGTTTGGCAAAGAGGAGGTTCATCGAGGAAAATGGTCTTGTAATTCTTCGTAATCACGATGTCTGGGACAGGATGCCTGAGATTGGGATTCCATGGGCCTGGGGAAAGTTTCTGGGTCTGGGAGCAGCTCCAAGTGCTATCGTAGAAAAAGGTTACCAGCATATATATGATATCGACCCGGTCACGTTGGATGAGTTTGCCCGGAGGGTTGCTGAGAGAACGGCTACGATAGGTGAGCCATTGGTACAGGTAGTTGGAGATGGCTGTCAAAAGGTATCGCGGGTTGGGATTGGTACGGGTTGTGGCTGCAATCCAGTCATTTCTCAAGAAATGGGATGTAATGTCTCTATAGTATGTGACGATGGTTCCTGCTATTGGCAGAATATTCAACGCGCAGCGGACAGTGGTTATGCTATAATACGAGTCAATCATGGCACATCCGAAGAACCCGGTATGTTGACGTTGACAGAATACATAAATGATAGCTTATCGGATGTAAGGGCTGAGCACCTCCCCCATGGGTGTTCTTTCAGACTTGTGGGCGCAGAAAAATAGTATTCCAGATCGATTCAGGTAGAGCGATCCTGCCATCCCCGGGTCGTTGCCACCTCAGGTGGGCCGCTTCACACCGTGAACAATGACGGGATCAGGAACGATCGGAGCCGGAATTGCCGTAGATGTTTGCATATGAGGTCAGATGCAGGGAGGGGATAAAATGACATCGCGGGAGCGTGTCCTTAAGGCATTAAGACATGAAGAGCCCGACAGGACCCCGATATTTGAGAGGATTATAGCTCCGCCTACCGTAAACGAGATCCTCGGCAGCAGGTCGATCATAACCGACCCGCCTTACAGGATGGAGATACTATCGGAGGCGAGTTGGGAGGAGATTGTAGAGCGGGAGGCGAAGGAAATCTTCAAGATTGCCACAGATCTTGGATTCGACATGGTCTGTCTCGGAACGAATATCGAAAAAGATTTCGAGAGACCCGTCAAAATAGGAGAGAACACCTGGCGTCAGGGGGACCTCATAGTCAGGTGTCTCGAGAGCTCAGGGACAATGGAAAGAAGACCTGTGGATGAGAAGACCGGGCCGGAGCTTATAGAGGAGCGGAGGAGGGTGATACTCGATGACTACACTCCCCCGGAGATCCGCGATGACCAGCTCTATGTCTTCAGGCGTGTCAGGGAGCTTATGGCGGAAAATGGGATTGAGCTCGCGATATACGTTTCCAACTACTCGTTGAATGTCTGCGGCCTCCCGAATTTTATGTTTGAATGGTATTACACTGAACCGGAGCTTATTGAGAGGTTCTACACGAAGAGCTCAACGTGGGCTATCGATCGGGGAAAAGTTATGGTAAGGGAAGGTGCCGATTTGATTGGGATAGGTGGTGATTCCGCCGGCAACCTCGGACCGGTAATCTCCCCGGAGCATTACAGACGTTTCATTGTCCCCAGCATAAGGGCACAGGCAAGGGGACTCAAATCCGAAGGAGCCTTCGTTAACAATAACTCGGATGGTAACCTGTGGCCTATCATAGAGGACTTCCTGATCTCAACTGAGGTCCAGGGCTACGGTGAAATAGACAAAGATTCGGGGATGGATCTCGGGCTTCTCAAGGAAAGATATGGCGACAGGATATTCTTCCTTGGGAACCTCGATATTCGCCGGACCCTCTGCAAGGGCACGGTTGAGGACGCAAGACGTGAGATGATAGAGTGTATCGAGAAGGGTTGGGGCAGCGGAGGCCATGTCATAATGACCAGTAACATCGTTCACAGGGATGTGAAACCTGAAAACTATTGTGCAGCAATAGAGGCCTACAGGGAATACTTCGGGCTGAATTAGGCTTCTTTCCTCAGGTATGGCCCGTTATATCAGCCATAAACGGAACTTCTGGAAGGGAATTATGGCGCTGAGTAAGAGGGAAAACGATCTCAGAACTATAAGGTTTCAAAATCCGGAGTGGATGCCGTGCAGGGTAGGGATAACCGAAGCTTCATGGGTCCAATGGCGGCACGAGATGGAGAAAGTGGCGATGCACCATCGAAGGGTTCTTCCCGCTTTCGAACCAGGGATGAGGGATTTCGATAGCCCGAGCTATCCCCAAAAAGAAGCTGCTGGCAGATCTAAGGATGCCTGGGGATGTGTGTGGGAGAACGCTGTATATGGCATAGGAAGCATCGTTGTAGAATACCCGATATCGAGTTGGGATAAACTCGATGGCTACGTTCCTCCCGAAGCCACTTCGCTTGAATCCATGAGGGAATCTACGAAGAAATTGAAGAAAGAAAGAAGGATCTTCACTGCAATGCCGATGCTCCCGCATGGCTTTCTCTTCATGAGACTTTACTATCTGCGTGGATTCGAGAATTTCATGATAGATGTCGCTACGGGCGATAGCCGCCTTGAGCAGCTTATAGAGGTTGTGCAGTCATATAACCGGACTTCGGTCAAAAGATGGCTCGAGGTGGGCATTGATGTTATGGGTTTCGCAGACGACCTTGGGGGGCAGAAATCATCCATCCTGAGTCCGGCGGATTTCCGAAGATGGATCGCACCAGGATATCGGGAACTGATGGAGCCATGCCGCAGGGCAGGCGCCGAGGTCTACCTTCACAGCGACGGTCATATACTCGAGCTAATGGATGACATAATATCATCGGGGGTTACCATCGTAAACCCACAGGATCTGGTAAACGGCCTGGAGGAGCTCGAAAAGGAGGTAAAAGGGAGGATATGTATAGATCTGGATGTGGATCGTCAGAGCGTTGTGCCATATGGGAGCCGTGCGGAGATATATGAGCTTATAGAGGAGGAGGTGAAGAGACTTGGGTCGCCTCGGGGAGGGTTAAGCCTGATGTGTGGCGTCTATCCGCCGACACCGCCGGAGAATGTGGACGCGCTCTGCTCGGCTATGGAAAAATTTCAGACTTACTGGTTCGAAGGTTAAACTAAACCTGACTTCGGATTTCTTGTAACATGGACGGGAGATTGCCATTATGTGCCAAATCTCATCATGCAAACTTGCTGAATTCAGCCAT
Source organism: uncultured bacterium (assembly GCA_964611725.1). GTDB lineage: Bacteria > Latescibacterota > CAZTBA01 > CAZTBA01 > CAZTBA01 > CAZTBA01. The sequence continues at coordinate 285 of CAZTBA010000298.1, read as the reverse complement.
TCAGTTATAGCTTTAGGCAGAGGCGTATGTGAAATAATCAGGAAAGCAGAAGCGCAATTTGGCAAACACTCCACTTATACCTGCGTTCTTTCATTTTTTTTCGTTGCGTTTACGTACGCTGCAGCAAGCGCTGCTGACTGGCCGACCTATCGGCACGATAGCGCCCGAAGCGGTGTCACGTCCGAACGACTGGCTCCCCCGCTCTCACGGCAGTGGGTGTTCATCTCCAAGGATGCCCCCAAGCCTGCATGGCCGAAACCGGGGGAGGAACTGCCAAGGATGCAC
>CAZTBA010000297.1:0-7878 GCA_964611725.1 uncultured bacterium | reverse complement strand
ATCTTGCGTTGCCGTGGACCTCTATTGACTCAATCTTCTGACCTGCCCGCGACATACCCGGAAATGCCACAACTGCAAAGATTGTAACAAAAAGTAGCGCAAGTTCTAATCTGTGCATCACTATCTCTCTCCTTTTGAAAGCTGGAACGATAATAGCCATGAGACAATTCCCGGATGACCAGATTCCTTGATAGTTCTGGCAACGTCTTCTTCCGGCACAGATCACTCCGTGCGACCAGTCATCGGGCAGCTATATTTGAAACCACCTATTATTATATTAAACACCGAAGCGTAGAAAAACTTGCGGCTAACTTTGACAGTGATTTCAGACCCCTCGCAGTGACCTTTAGCGGTGCTCGGACCCTTTACCTAACAAATGATTTACACGATTTGCCCGACAAAAAATCATCTTCATTTCAGAAAGATCCTGCTCTACATGCATATCGATCAAAGAATTGACGGCTTATTAGCCTATCCCGAACAAAAATTAAACAGAAACACGCTCGATTTGTTCCTGAAAAATTCAAATTATTAAATGGAGGAGAAATAAAGATCGCTTGATGGGTTAGGCAAGTTTTAGAAATGTTTCTGGACTTTTGCTCATAGCACCTGAATTTGCTCAGTCGCTATTGCCTTTTCGGATGTTTATCCGTAGAGACGCCTCATATGAGGCGTCTCTAAGACAAGAGAGATTTTTTCTGAAAGATGCTTGGCCGGGCCTTATTCAGTTCCGTCTGAAGACTCTTCAGAGGCCAACTTAACTTTCGCCCACAGCTCGAAAGGTTCAGGTATTCCTCCGCCTGGTCGCATTCCACCCCCTGGTGGCATTCCGCCTCCCGGTGGCATTCCTCCGCCTGGTGGCATTCCACCCATTCCACCACGTTGACCCATCATCTCCCTCATTTTTTCCCTGTCCAACTCAGATGTCTCAAATCCTATCCCAATCGTCCTGTTCGCATCCACACCAATGGCATAGGGCCGTTCCGCGCTTCGGGCGAGCGGGACCTTTAGCTCATAGACCAGTCTTCCTTCCGAAGGGTTTACTTTAACCTCGATCCCCTGTATTGACGAGATAGGCACTCTAACACGTTCACCTTTGCCAGGTCCAAGGATCTCTATTTCATCCCACATGCCCCCAGGCATCTTCTGACGCTCCTGCGGATCCTCCTCCATTCCTTCCCTGCCCCTGAACATCCTGGGACCACTTCTTCCCTGCATACCAAGGGGAAAGTGAATCCCGAATGTCTTGTTTTTACCGCCTTCTGGATCGAGCCATACCGTAAAACCAAGTCCTATCACCTGACCCGTTATACCGCGGTTGGCGGAGGTCAAACAGACATACATGTAACTCCCATCATTGAGGATGCCTATGGCAGCATTCGTCTTCTCAATGTAGTTCATGGCATTCCGCCACTCGGTATTTGCCCCATCAATAACAACTTCACGATCCCGCCATTTGCTGTTTAGCTTAAGACCACCACATCCGGCGAGTGAAATGGCAGATAGAACAATGGCGGATGACAAGAAGAGAGTCAGGGATTCCTTCCGTTTCATAGGGTCATACCTCCTTGTTTGAGAGTTACTGCAAACCCCCATATTCCTACTCATACCGCAGGGCATCAATCGGATTAAGTGCTGCAGCTTTACGGGCGGGATAGAAACCAAAGAAGACTCCCACAGCACCAGCGAAGCCAAACGCCAGGAGGACAATACCCGGATTAATGACTGTGTTGATATCCATAATCCTATCCAGTACAAGAGCTAAGGAGACCGCGATCAGGATTCCGATAACTCCTCCCACTAAGCTGAGCACAACAGCCTCTACGAGGAATTGGACGAGCACATCGCTGCTTCTGGCACCAATGGCAAGCCTGATCCCGATCTCCCGAGTCCGCTCAGTCACGGAAACCAGCATGATATTCATGATGCCGATTCCACCGACCACCAGCGATACGGCCGCAATGGAGCCCAACAGCAACGTCATAATCCTGGAAGTCTCTGAAACAGTCTCTATAATCTCAGCTTGATTGCGGATTCTAAAATCATCTTCCTCACCTGGATCCAGTTTATGTGCTCCCCGGAGCAACGCACGAAGCTCCTCCTCTGCTCTCGATAACTGCTCCATGGAATTGCCACTGGCCAGGATCATGTTAATGTATTGTCCGCCGCTTAACCGATACAATACGGAGGTAGACGGAGCGAGTATCACATCATCCTGAGACATTCCACGTGCATCTTGTCCCTTCTCGGTAAGCACCCCAATCACATTGAAAGGGATATTCCGGATGCGGATCTTCTGACCGATCGGATCCTGATTGGGGAAAAGCTCATCCGCCACATCCTTTCCAAGTACGGCGACTTTACTCCTCGCTCGAATGTCCCTCTCCGTGAAAAATTCACCGGATTTGAGCTTCCAGTTACGTATGGTCAGATAATCCGTCGAGACACCGGAAACGGAGGTATTCCAGTTGTTGCCTCCCCCTATAACCTGCGTGCGTACTGTCACCACAGGTGAAACCGCTTTGCTCAATGTGGCTTCCTTGGACAACTTATCGGCGTCGCCCAATGTGAGCCGATTAAAACTGCCTGCTCCCTGACTTACCCCACCCCTTTGCATCGAGCCCGGAAAGATGATAATCACATCCGCGCCCAGGGAGTTAATTTGTGCTTCGATTCGTGCCTGGGAACCTTCACCAACAGCCACCATCACAATAACAGCGGCAACTCCGATAACGATGCCCAAAGCTGTGAGCAAGCTCCGCATCCTGTTTTTGGATAGGCCGTTGACTGCTACCTTAAACAAGTTTTTCCATTTCATATTATGTCCTATCTCCCACTAATTGTCTGAACTAACATAATTGGGCTCAAGTTGCAGTCCTTCTATATCCTTCTTCGCATCACGGTGATTTTCAACAAGCCTGTCCTGAAGGACGATACCATCACGCATTTCGACTATACGTTTCGTATATTCCGCTATATCCTGCTCATGGGTGACGATGATAACCGTAATCCCCTGCTCGTTGAGTTCCTGGAAAACGGACATTATATCTATGGAGGTTCGGCTATCCAGGTTACCAGTGGGTTCATCAGCCAAAATAATAGCAGGCTGGTTGACCAGTGCCCGCGCAATGGCCACACGCTGCTGTTCGCCACCGGAAAGCTGGTTTGGTTCGTGGTCTAAACGACTTCCGAGGCCGACCCGCTTGAGCGCTTCAACAGCCCTCTTCCCTGGATCCTTGATGCGGCCTGTCCGATCGTAAAGGAGCGGAAGTTCCACGTTTTCCAGAGCGGAAGTACGCGCCAACAGGTTGAACCCTTGAAATACAAATCCGATTTTCTGGTTACGAATATCAGCATATTCGTTTCCGGTGAGTGCGTTAACATTCATACCATCAAGGTAATAGTCCCCCGATGTGGGCTTATCCAGACACCCTAGAACGTTCATTAATGTCGATTTACCAGAACCAGATGGCCCCATAATGGCGACAAATTCACCGCTTTCGACAGTCAAATCTATACCACGAAGGGCATGAACAGCGACGTCGCCCATTTGGTAGGTCTTCGTGATGCCTTTCGTTTCGATCACTCTGCTCATAATAATCCTCTTAAAATGGTCTGAACGGCCGTGGGCCTTGTTGATTCGATTTCTGGCTGGTACTGGCATTCTGTTCCTTCTCCTGTGTTACACCGCTGATCATCCGCATCCCTTCCTTAAGGATCGGTCTGTCCATAAAAGCACCTGTCATATCTCCACGATCCCCGGCACCGACCATCGTGATCTCGGTCATAAGGCCATCCGTTGCGCCCTTGAGAACCGGCATTACCCCGAGTTTTCGCCTATCATCCAGGTACCAGAGTTGCGCAGTATTATTCTGTGCACTGCCCTGTATCTGTAAAGGCATTCCCTCCCCATCACCAAACTGTCCGCGATCCGTCCTTCTCTGCTGAGCAAGCTGCTTGAGCGAATCGGGTAGAGCGCTCATATGCTCCCGCATGTTCTTACGAAGTTCTGTCATCATCTCCTGCGTAGGCTGAAGCCGAAGTGCTGCGTTAGGGACAAGCAACACATCTTTTCTTTCCTCGACTATGAAATCTACTGTGGCAGTCATACCGGGGAGCAATAGGCCGCTCTTGTTGGGGGCGTCCACCACCACCGTGTAATTGACGACGTTCTGAACCGTGGTAGGCTGGAGGCGAATCTGTCGTACCGTTCCATAAAAGGTGTTATCGGGATAAGCATAAACTGTAAAACGAACCGACTGCCCCTCTCTGATCTGGCCGATGTCGCTCTCGTCCACTGTGGCATAGATCTGCATCTGGGATAAATCTTCAGCAATGACAAGAAGGGTCGGAGTTGAAAAGCTGGCTGCAACGGTCTGTCCCTGCTCCACGTTCCGCTGGATTATCGTTCCGTTGATCGGCGAGCGGATGGTAGCATATTTCATATTGGTCTGCGCACGTTGTAGTGCAGCCTGCGCCGACTGAACTGAAGCTTGTACTGTCTTTACATTTACTTGAATTGGGAGAAATTCTTCCCCGGAGAGATATCCCTTTTCAAATAGCGGAAGGTTCCGCTCATACTCGGCCTGGGCCTGCTCATACTGAGCCTGTGCCCGCACTAATCCGGCCTCCGCATCGAGCACGGCAATCTTCAATAGCGCCGTGTCTAAAACTGCAAGGACCTGTCCCTTTTTCACCCTATCGTTGAAATCAACATCAGCACGGGCGATGGTGCCGGAAACCTGGGTCCCGATCTCAACCGTGCCTACCGCACTGAGTGTCCCGGTACTTGAAACAGTATTTTCCAAATTGCCCCTTGTAACCTCTACGAACTGATACGAGCCCCCATTTTTGGAGCCGTAAACAGAGCTAAAATAGCGGATACCGGCTCCCAGTAATAATAGAACAATGATGGTAATAATGATAATCTTTTTCATAGGCTCACTCCTCACTTTTTTGAAAATTATTTTAAATTGAATGTTAGTTGAATTCGCACTGGAAATAGATATACTACCTTCAGACTCAAATTATTCGAACAGGGAGATGGTCCGATCCGTATCCCCCTGATAATAATCAACAGCCACGCGATTGAGCAACACATTGTAGCGGGCTCTAACCCGATCGTTGGCCGCTTCAACATATTGGGCACGGGACTGGGTTAGCTCCACCAATGTGGAAGCTCCCACATTGTACCTCCCTTCCGTTGCCTCTAAGGCCTGCCGGGCAAACGCCAGTTGTGCTTCTGCAACTTCAAGCTGTTTGACAGCCGTCTGGTAATCCAGCAGGGCCTGTTGAATCTGGAAGGTGACCTCCTGTTTCAGACTTTCCAGGCCTAAGCGTTCGTTCGCAAGCTGGACTTTGGCCTGCTCTACATTATTCTTTGTCCTGGAACGATCGAAAAGCGGCATCGAAAGGGAAAGGCCAACGCCGGCATTAGGCTTAGTATCCAAAACCTGATCGGAAAAGCCGCCAAATTCATACTGGCTGCTGTAACTCGACCCGGCATCCACAGAAAGCGACAGTGAGGGCCAATACCCGGAACGTGCTACACGCATCTGCTTATTGGCTGCATCTACCCGTATTTTCTGAGCTTCGACGTCAGGGCGTTTGGCCACGGCATTTTGCACCAGTTGGGCTGAATCGCCGTTGACAGGATTAGATGTGAAATCTTCCATGGACAATGTCGCGACCTGATAGTCCACAGTAGGTTTCAGTCCCATCGTTTCCAGCAATTGCAGTTTACTAACATTTAAGTTGCGCTCTGCAGTCAGAACGCGGAGCTCAGCCTGGCTGATTGCAGCCTTCTGCTGAAGCACATCTGCGATCGAACGGTTGCCCGCTCTGTAGAATTCTTCTATAAGATCCAGTTGCTGGCGCTGCGCTTCGAGATTTTCTTTCTCACTCAGAACTAACTCCTTATCCGTCAGTATTTGCAGATACTGTGAAATTGTCGTAAAGATGATAGATTGGCTCGTTCGTGAGAGGCTTTCCTTTTGTGCCGCCAAATCAAGTTTGGACTTCTCCAGTGAAGCTACATTGTTAAATCCATCAAACAGAGTTACACTGGAAGATAATCTCGTGTTAAGCGATTGGCTATCTTGACCTTCAGTCCGATCAGTGATCGGATCAAAAGTCCGTCCATATCCCTCAGATGCTGAAACAGAAGCGTTCAGGTTCGGATAGAAATCTGCCTTCGCCTGTCGAACAGATAATTCACTAACGGCAACCTGGTTCGAAAACTGTTTCAGGTCGATGTTATTCTCCAGGGCTATCTGGACCGCTTTGCCAAGTGTAATCAAGCGGGTTTCTTGTGCTTGAAGGATGCCTGCGTCTATAGTTACTAAAACGGATATACAGGTTACAACAATTCGAATATATGAGTTCATTTATGTATACCTTTCTCCTTCAATCGTTATTCACTGTTTCTTCTGCCTACCGAAATTCCATAGAGGCTTTGCTCACTTCTATATATTTAAACACTGATACCCAGGAAAACTTGCAGTCTTTCTTCAAATATCTCCGTCGACAGACCGAGTAGGGATATTTCGATGCTCCGTGGCACCCAAAGAGGTCATATAAACCTTCGCATAGCCTCCTGAGTTGAAAGGATAGAGATACTGTTGAGGAATAGAAACGAGTTTGTCGGAGAACACTCAGAGGCAAATACCGTCTGAACTGAGCATATTTCACCTCAAAAGCAGACCTTTGTGGGAGAGATTCCGGGCTTTTGTCTCCAGGATGAATATATAGGTTCCGCTTCCTAACTGGAAGCCTGAGTTATCCTTGCCATCCCACTTAATCCTGTGGGTGCCGGACGGAAATATCCCGTCTGCCAGTACTTTTATTCTTCTCCCTGTAATATCGTATACACTCAACCTGATGTTACTACCGGCATCTTCAAATGATATGTCGAAGTATATGACCGTAGAGGAATTAAACGGGTTGGGAAAGTTTCCTCTGAGTGAGCTTGAAATCGGCAGGGGATACCCAGAACCATCTTCTTCAACACCTATTTGTGCACCTTCAACTGATAATACATAGCTATATGGTTCAGGGTAACGGGGATCATCCATTCCGGATCTGGCTATTACAAGTGTCTTGAGGGATCCTCCCTCCACCTGAAATTCCCCGGTGTTTTCGTCGTCGAGCTCAAACTCGTCCACATAGTTTTTCACCCCTCCAATCGAGAGGAGATGATAATCTCCGTTCACGCCCTCGAAATCGATCCCGAAGGCCTCCTGGAACATTATCTCCACGTAGCTTGCTGCCCACGGTTCGATATTCTGTGTGAGTAGTGTGGGGATCCCGGACAATTGGGAGGGCGTGAACCTGTTGGGAACCCTGAGCAGATCGTATCCCGGATATCCATAGATTCCGTCTCCATCCAAATAGTTCGCAACCACCCAGTTGGAGAATATACCCTCGAAATCAACTTCGGCCCCTATATTAGCGAGTGCCGAATTTATCCCCTCAATTCCGTGTCTTTCATCAGAGACGATTTCTCCTATCGTTTCTTTCCCACCATAGTGGTCGGAGATGTAAGTTATGAACATCATAGTCTGGTCATAATCTGCCATCTCACCTGACCAGTCGGTGAGGCTGTTATTCGGATTTTTCAGAAAGAAATCCCCGAAGGAATTCCCATACCCGCAGAGGATCTCAGAATACCCCGAGCAGCCTTCGTTGAGCCAGGTCTCTTCATCCGGATCATTAGCGAAATGGATAAGATGTTGTAGTTCATGGGCGAGGGTGCCCGGGGCACCATCATGGTGGACCTTCAGGAGTGGATCGCAGTCTATGTAGATTACCTCCTTCATATTGCTTCTTGAACGCGGGGAAAAGAAGACATCGTTCGGATCCACATACCCCGCGTAGAAG
>CAZTBA010000296.1:0-7893 GCA_964611725.1 uncultured bacterium | reverse complement strand
ACAGAAGTCTAATCCATTTCAATTTTCTATGCAACAAAATAAGCGAAAGATAAGTATTAAGTTTTCTTTTCAGTTTTTTACCTGCCGGCATTTTCTATGCTGTCAATTTCGAGCGATTGGGACACCCGAAGAAAAAGAAATCCAGTTTAATTATTGTTATACTGGGTTTTATAATCTTTACCACCGCTGTTTATTTGACACCGGAAGGTGTTAATCCTATTCCATTTTTTACACTTATTAATGCAGCTGTTTCTGGATATTTTATTTATAGCCAGAAAAAGTTATATGAACATCATCTGGAAGAGGGTGGTGAAAAAGCAGGGGTGCTAGTACCTGCTATTGTATCCATTCTATGGTTTACATTCATTATATCAGCAATTCTATATATTCGTTTTGGGAAATCTTCTGAATTAGATTCAAATCCGGAAAAAGCCTTTCATGACGCTGCTGTCGATGGGGATATTGATATGATAAAGCGACTGATAGAACGAGGAATTGATGTAAATTCATATTATCAGGGAAGAACTGCTCTAATAGATGCTGCAATTAGAGGAAGAACAGAGATAGTTAAGTTGCTGATACAAGCTGGAGCCAATGCAAATTTGGGAGATCAAATTGACGGAGATGTCCCCCCCCTGTATACGGTGGCAATGGAATCCTATGGTCGATATGAGTCAAGCAATGATATTTTAGAACTTCTGGTTGACGGAGGTGCTGATATTAATGCTGTTCACGGTTATGGTAATATTACTGCTCTGATGGGTGTGGCAAGAAATGGAAATATTGATGGTGTGAAGTTTCTTGTGGAAAAAGGAGCTGATATTAACATTAAGGACGAATATGGTGCAACAGCTCTCCTATATGCAGCTGATAAAGGACATGCTGATATAGTAAAATATTTAATTTCGAAGGGAGCGGATGTGCATCTTAGAACAAAGAATGGCAAAACGGCTTTGAGTTTGGCTATTAAGTATAAAAATGATGAAGTTATAAAAATATTGAAGGCTAAAGGAGCAAAAGAGTAAAACGGATATTTTGACAGGAAATCTATGATAAATCGCCGGCTAACACGCCAATACAGCCGACCGCAAACAGGTTCGTGTTTTCGTTGAGGTTTAGAAACATTGCGCTGGCTGATCGGCGATCCGTTCGGCGAGGGAGTTCTCCCATGAGATATTCTAACCCGAAATTCTGGGCGTCACTGATGGGATGCGACCTCAAGAAAGCCGATATCCAGCCTCTTGAGCCAGTGGATGATGGCGCTGCGGTCCGGATTGGTGGGAAAGGTGAAGAGCGCACACTGTCGCTGACAATATTGGAGCATCCGGTCGACGTCCTCGGCCCACGCTTCGTGGACGAGCTGCGAGCTGACCGCGTTGTGCGACACGCCATCCCGGGCTTGTCTCGCGACGCATGGGACGCCGGGCGAATCCGCGAGCTTGAGCATCTGCTTTGCTCAGAACCGTTCCGCGTTGATCCCATAGCGGCCATCGCTGACGGTGAGGACTGGGTGGCATGGATGACACGGAATCGGGTTCTGGAACGCCCTGCCCCCAGCGATGCTGCCCTTCGAACCAAGCTCGTGAACAGAATCCTCGGCGGTCAGCATTCGGACGGCTCGTGGGGTGCCGTTCCGGCCACCGCCTTTGCTATCCTTAATCTGCTTACACTTGGTGAGGGGGCATCTCATGCCAGCATCTGTGCGGGAACGGAGTGGCTTCTGAGTCGGCCCGAACCGTCACCCAGACCGGGCATGTGGATGCTGACCCAGGATTACCTCGATGAATGGGTGTCGAAGAGACAACCCAGAGAGCAGCGCCAGTTCCATCCGGGGGAGTTCCATTGGGTTCCGCCGAATGAAAAGGTCAACTACTTCTCTTGGCGATTTCCAGATCGGGAACAAGACCAGTTCCGCGGCCAGGAGATGCAACAGGTTATCCCAACATGCGCGCGTCACCACCCTCCTGCGTGCGAGCCACGGATGGTGCACGTCTCCGGCATTGTAGCGGAGACGTTGCTGAGGTGTGGCTTCGCGGACCACCCACGGTTGCAGCGATATGTGAATACCGTTTTCCATTTGGGAGGCGAGTGGGGATACTGGTGTGGTTGCGGAGCGCTCGGCTTCTACGACTCGGACATCCCGGTATCGGAGGCCCGTCCGGACTTGGACGTCAGACGTGTGACCGAGGATGGGCTTCAGGATTTATCGTCGTGGCGGTGGGTGCCGGATGCGGCCGCGTCTGCGCGCCTCGCGAACAAACCCAACGTGCCGGAGCATGGCACGCATGCAGAACCGTTCGTCTGGTTCGGAATCCCGGGGAAACAGCATCTTTTTGCACTGATCGGGAGCGGCTGGCAGAACGGCGACTGCTGGGTCAAGACGAACCGGGCATTATCTCAGCATCCGTCCCGACCGGGCAGTCTGACGGAGCATCTGGCGATCTACCAGGCATCACGGTACCAGACGTCGCTTGGCGAGTGGAGCCAGGGCTTCCCCTCGGGGATGTTGGCCTTCCTCTCCCTTTACGACCATGCCGTGGCCCAGGCGCTCGTGATAAAATCGGTCCCTTGGTTGCGGATACATCAGGCCGACGACGGGCTCTGGCACCACGATACACTACCCCGTAAGGATTGGGGCAGACCTGCGCATCCCGCGCGACCTCGCCTTGCCACATACCACATTGTCACTGCACTGAACAGGTTCGGCATACTCGATCGACTTCGGCCATAGTGCAATGACTGCGGCGAGTGAAAGAGACAGACGTCGCTCCATTTCGGCAGGAAAGCACGTTTTTGGGTTTCAGCAATTACACTGAAAAGCAAGAGGAGACGACCGATCGCAGTCGGTGGAGATAAGTTCAGATACATGGGTTCGAAGTTGTGACCGACGAAGGTGGTGGTCACGTTTGAAAACAACGCTGTGATCGGGAATAAGGAACGCAACCTCTACCTGTCCAGGATCGAGATCACACCGCCAAGGGGCATCCGGAAGCCGAAGCCTGGCAGAAAGGAGAAATTCATGCGCGGTCAGAAGGTCTGGGAGGAGAAGGCGGAACAGGAAGTCCTGAAAAGAGCCGCCGCCGGCATCGAGAATAACCGGAAGCGCGATGCCGTGGTACGTGTCGTCGACGACGCCGGAAAGGTTGTCCCCGGCGCGGCGGTCGAGATCGAGCATGTTCGCCACGATTTCCTTTTCGGCTGCAACATTTACATGTTCGACCGTTTGGGCACCCCCGAGGAGAACGATACATACAAGCGCCGCTTCCGCGAGCTGTTCAACTACGCCACGACAGGCTTCTACTGGGCGTCCTACGAGCCGGTCAGGGGCAAACCGATGTACGAGTATACCGACACAGTCGTCGAGTGGTGTTTGAAACACCATATCCGTCTGAAGGGCCATCCCCTCCTGTGGGATCACCCCGCGAGCAAGCCGAAGTGGGCCGGCGGGAAGCAGCCGCCGAAGGATGTCCAGAAAGAACGAGTCTTCGACATCATGCAGAGGTATTCAGGGAAGATCGAATTCTGGGAGGTTGTCAACGAGCCGTCGCACCTGCCCAGACTGAAGATAGACGACCCCTACCGTTGGGCCCGCGAGGCAGATCCGAAGGCGTACCTGATCGTCAACGACTTCTCCGTGATGGCCGACGGTTTTCCCCCCTTCTTCCGGCTGCTGAAGAAAGCGATCGACGACGGCGTGCCGTTCGACGGCATCGGAATCCAAGCGCACGAGCCGCGGACGATGCGTTTTCCACTGGACAGATGCAGTGAGATCCTCGACCATTACGCCACTCTCGGCAAGGAACTGCACATCACGGAGTTCACTCCGACCAGCGGCGGCGCGGAGATCAGCGGTTCGCACATCGCGGGCGTCTGGGACGAGTACGCCCAGGCTGAGTACGCCGAGAAATTCTTCCGCATCTGCTTTGCACATCCGGCTGTGGTGGCCATCACGTGGTGGGACCTGTGCGAGCAGGGTGCGTGGCTGGACGGTGGGGGGCTGCTCCGCAAGGATCTGACTCCGAAGAAGGTCTATACTACGGTGAAGAAACTCATCCACGAGGAGTGGAGGACCCGGTCCGACGGCAAGACCAATGGCAAAGGTGAGTTTGGCTTCCGCGGCTTTCACGGCACGTACAGTGTCACAGTCATGGCAGGCGGCAAGACCAAAAAGGCCGAGTTTCACCTCGGCAAAAAGGGCAAGAAGACGTTTGCTGTAGAAATTGAGAGATAGACATCGGAACGGGAATCCTAACGACAAAGGATTGATCTGACCCCAAACGGCCGACGCGGCGTGTACGCGGTGGGATCGTGAAATCCCACCCTGTCTCGATTGGCCACATAATCAGAGCTTCAGAAGGGCCTTTTCCATGATTGCGCCTGGCTTGTGCGGTAGCAAGCAACGGCGACTCGATGAGTGAATTAAGAGTAAGTTTGGCTCACCCCTCCACTTCTTACGAAATAGGATTTTTCTGTTGACAACACAACATCGGGCTGATATATTGATTGCAGGTTTTTGAAGTACACCTCGACGGCTCCCGAAAGGGCTTAGCCCAGCTTCATATGTGAAAGAAATAGCGCAAACCTTTTTTTCCTACCCGTGATAGGAGCCGCTGGGTTGATTTCGGAAAGGAGGTTTGCAGTGACCCGACAGCTCCCCTCTAAACCCAGTTCTGAGTATCTGCACAAAGAAACAAAAGCCATCCTGAAGGCGCATCGCTGCGATGACCCAACCTGCTGTGAAGTCCTTCGTAACCTGCACCACTTAGAAGAAAAGACCGACAAGGAACTACTCGCATCAAACGTCCCCTTTCGGCAAACGAGCCTCAGGGAGTTGGAACTCACCCTGGGGTTGGCCAGTACTGCCGGACATGGATTTGTCTCTGATTTATATAAATACTTTACAGCCTGTGATTTTGCGATAGTTCAGGGAGGTGGAACTTCCATATTAGAATTAACAGCTCTCAACCGTCCGTTCATTTATTTCCCGATTGAGGGGCACAGTGAACAAAAGCTGGTTTCTGAGCGATTGATCAGATATAATGCGGGAATTCGAATGGATTTATTCGAAACAACACCAGCGTTTCTTGCTGAGCAGGTATTGATTAATTTTAGAAAAAGTGTGTCTTACGGAGCCATTAAGACAGATGGTGCTAAAAGAGCAGCTAAAATCATTAATCAATTTATGTCCAACGAATTTTGATAAATCGCAATCATACGCCCAGCAAGAGCATCACGTCGGACGCGAAACGCGCCCGATGAATTTGGATAAGTGAAGATTTTACAAACATTTCTCTTCGATTATGCCTAACCGTTGGACAAAGCCGCTCTGCGGCAGTTTCCATTAGTGCTAAGAGAGCTTTTCGTCCTTTGACGATTGATTTAGCCTGGTTTTGGTCTTACCAGCACTTTCTGCATCATTTTCCATAATGATAAACCTATCTCTGTTGGGGTATAGATTGTTAACCTTATCAAAGGAGGGAAATCATGAAAATATTCACTATTCGACATTTCGTGAAGGTATGTTTACTTACAGCATGCCTAATGGTTTTTTCAAACTCAGCAGCCCAACGTGTAAAGCCTTATAAACCTGTTCTTATCCGTGATCGGGTCACTCTGGAAGCCTGGCCGGGTTATTTTGATTATGTGGATAGTTTGCGCAATCGCATCACAAGAAATATTCATGATGATGAGCCTGTATCTAAACGGGGAAAACTTAAGTTCTGGATCATGGGACTGGGTGATTCATACGCCTCGGGTGAGGGGAATCCAAATAACGATGCACATTATGAAACACCGTGGTTTCTCGGGTCAGGTAACCCTGGGGTTCAGTGGGATAACGGACGCTGCCGCCGGTCAAGCCGGTCTGGTTATGAGAAGGCAAAGGATAAGTTGAAGAATCATGATTTTGACAGTGTGTCAGATATTATTGATATAAAGCTGAAGTCTTTTGCCTGTGGAGGGGCCAAGACGAAGCACCTCTTGCCAATGGATAACGGTGAATGCCCCGATTGCCCTTTAATCGGTGAGCCATTACAGGGCAATTGCCAATGCCTGGGGGAAGAGTGGAAAATGGTTGATCCTGCCCCCGTAAGGCCACAAATCAGTCAGATGGAAGATTTCATCAACGATAACCTGGATCACTTCGAACAGGTTGATGTCGTATTGCTCAGTATCGGCGGCAACGATGTCGGATTTTCATCCGCCATTATGGTGTGTGCTTTGGGTAATTGTGATTTGGGGCCTCCCTTTGATGTGTTCAGTTCGGTTTGTTTAAACTTTGGTTATCTCAATATATGCAAGGCTTTGCTGAGTTTACCCCATGAGACAGGATATTTGGCCGCACTGGCAGTCGCAAATTATCTCGATATTGATCTGCCTCCCGATCCGGGTTATTTTTTGAACTCTTCAACCTCTCCTTTGGCCGGCCCGATTTGTGAAGGAGCGGCTATTCTTCTACTGGAACTTGTATTTAAGCCACAACTTGCGAAAGGCCTTTCGGTTATGCAGGATAGCCTGAGAAATTACTATTCGGAAATTGACTCCGAACTGCGAGATTTGGAATTTGAACAAACCAATAAGGCTATGTTAAGACATGATGCAATATTTCAGCTTGAGTATATTAATCCATTTTATAAGGAGGATGAAAAATTATGTGATCCTGCCTTTGAAATCGGAAATGAAGATTGGCTGTTAGGTGGAATTACGATTGGTGAAGTCCGTTGGTTAAAGAGGAATATATACGATCTTTTGATCGAACACATTCGGAATAATGAGTTGAGATTTGGCTGGAATATTATAGAACTGGCCGAAGGTTCAAAAAGGCATGGGATGTGCAGTGACGAACCTTATCTGAACTTAAATATGGAAGCACTTGAACAACAAGGCGCTGATATGTTTCCAATCCTTCCAATAAGTGGCGGAGTGGTGCATCCGAACAACAGAGGATATGAGTATGTCGGGGAGCAAATCCGCGAAAAACTGAGACCAAGGGTCCGGGAAAAGCTTCGTGTTACCCCGGATGATTATCCGACCCGGCCGAGATTTGTGCTCAACACCGATGGCGGCTGGACGTTTCAATGGAATGATAATACTCAGAAAGAGCGGGGTTACTTCGTTGAGTTATACAGAGTTTCGTTTGATGAAGAGCTGGGAACGATAGAGGTATCTGATGACGCTACCGTAAGGTTACCCGCATATACTGATGCGAATCTTACGGATAAGGATGCCACGGAGTTTAATCTTTCATCCGTCCGTGCGAGTGAATTTGGAAACGTAGGCATTCTTCTTCCGGAAAAGAGTTTTGATGTAAAGGTTGGGATGAGCTGTCCCGATTCGGACAACCTGTCAAATGAGCTTATATACTACGCTAAGGATGATTGGGGAAGAGAGAGAGTTCGAGTGGGCCTTCGAATGCCTTCGGAACCAGAGCTGTACGGCTATGTGGAGGAAGTGAAGGTTTGGGACGGAGGAGTTACTGTCTTGTTCAAAGACACAACACCACAGGAAATGGGACATATTCTGGCATGGGCAAAGCTGGGAGAAGATGCCGATACAATCGCGGATTTAGATGAATATCTCAAAAATGTGGCGATCAACTTCCATTTTCTGGGAGAGATTGTGCATACGAAACCCGGCGAAGGTCCCCCTTTGGATGTTCATCTGGAGATATCGAGGATGTACAGCGATTCGATAACGAGAGCGCTCAATTTCTATCCTTACGAGAACTATATTTCGGAAAAAACCCCGGAGGATCAGTTTGTGGTTACGCTGAAATTCTGCAACCTCGCAGGATGCAGTCCATGGGCACCGCCGATTTTAGTCAAACCGCCTAAAATTGTGGTTGTATCCTGAGATTATCCCAGGACGATTGATTGTGAGGCGGTCTGGGTCCAT
>CAZTBA010000295.1:0-7906 GCA_964611725.1 uncultured bacterium | reverse complement strand
GTGCTTGCCGTTCCCTGCGCAGCTATCTTCCTTGCCTGTAGCTCCTCGGCTTCTCCCTGCTCTTTCTCTTCAATGTTTACTCCAAACTCAAATGATGCGTCCTCATCGTCTTCCTCCGGCTCCTCAGCTTCAGGCTCCACGCCCATAATCTCGTTTCTCAGATCTTCGTCTGTCACTCCCTGCGCCATGATAGCGGCCGTTAGGTTCTTGAGGTATGCCTCATATCTGTCGCTTCCCTTCCTGACGGTCGTTAGATCGAGCCCCTTGAAAGTGGCATCGACTATCGGCTTATTCTTCTCGAAGATACCACGTGTGACGTCCTCCTCCTCTTCCGGCATAGCCTGGATCATAGCGTCGATGGTCGTATTCTCGAAGTCTATCTCCTTCATCCCTTCCCGGTTGTCGGCTCCCCACCAGCCTGAACCGTAATAATCGGTCATCAGCGAATACTCATCCTCAAAATCCTTCCCCACTGCCTTGTGGCGCTTCGCATAATCGTAGAGCTTCTGATAAGCCTTTCGGGTATCCTTCTCGATCTCAGGCTCGTGTTCGGCACGTCTACCCTGGAGGTATTTAAGCTCCTCATCGGTGTAGTTCCTGGAGGCTTCACTCCTACCTATGAGCTTCTTTATTCTGGCTGTAAGATGCGGCGGAGCGTCTTCTATAACGTCTAACATCTGGTCAAAGTCGAGTGCATCGAAGTCGCTTACTGCCTCCACGACGTTACGGCTTATCCTCTGGACTTTTCTGTCTCCGTAGAGGTAGGTATCGATTATCTCGCCGGTTATCTCCCTTGCCTTCAGGTAATCGATCCTGTCCCGGATCTCCTTTATCCTATCACTGTACTTCCGGCGCTCTTCTCTATCGGTAGCATACTGCGCTTCCGCCTCTTTTCGCCGCTTCTGCTCTTCAAGGACCTGGCGCTCGACTTCGCTGAGTTTCGCCTTCAACCTCTCGACCTTCTCAGACTCGATCCTGCCTTTCTTTGCCGACTCCACCAGCTCCTCGGTATCCCTGGGAACTTTGACCTCACCCGTTGCTATTTTAGCCTCTAAGCTTGCGATCCTCTTCATCATCTTTTTCTGGTTCTTGAGGATCGCTCCGAGATACTTCTCCTCGGCAGCTCTGTCGATTCCCTTTGCTTCATCTATCGAGATGATGTCGTCCTTGTGGATTACGGACTTTCTGCCGTCTGTACCCTGGACGCCTGCCGAGTGATTGAACTTCACGAGCACCAGCGCATCGTCGGTAAGCTCTCCCGTGCGCCTGTAGGTGACCCAGTTCCCAATCTTTACCTTCTGCCACACACTACCTGTCTTCGACACCGTTACCGTCTCTTCAGGCTCCTCAAAAAGCTCAGGCTGCCTCTTCGAGGTTACCCCTACCTCTGCGAGCCAGCGGTCACCACCAGCTGCGGGTGCTGTATCTGTCGTTTCCTCCTGTATGATGTTGTCCATATTGACAGCATATCTCTTTCCGCTTTCCTCCACAACACCCACAAGCTCATCTCCTATCTTTTCGATCCTTCCTGACTTCTCCTCTCCGGACTCTGTCTTAAAGCGGATATTCTGTCCCTCCTTGAGCTGCTCCTTCATGGGGTTTTGCCAGCGCTTGACTCTCGGGTTAGACTTGGACGGCATAAGGACCAGGTGTGGGCGGCCTTCGGGTGGTCCGGAAGAAACTCCGGCTCCAGCTACTTTCGGGGTCCTGATCGTCTTCGGCATCTTGATCTTGGGAAGCGCTTTCTTAAAGCTTGAAAAAGCCTCATATTTCTCTCTAAGATCGCGATAGTCCTTCAGAACTTCCGGTGAGACTCCCTTACCTGACCGGAGAGCCTCTTCGACAAGCTTTTTGTGTAGATCCCTGCCTCTTTTCCTGAATACGTGATCAAACATCCCGCTCTCAACCTCACCGGCATACCTCGTCCCCTTGCTGCGCTCGATCTCCCCCTTCTTGTAGTCTTCCGCATAGAGCTTGCCAAACTTGTTTTTGGGGGTCTTGAGCGCCAGCTCTCCCCATTTCGAGATCTTCTCGGTCTTCACCTTCCCCTTGGTGGCATCCCTGAGTGCGGTTTCGAGACGCTTTACGGCCCTGTCGTGTCTTTCCTGGCTGCTCTGTCTCATCCTCTCGGCCCTGTCTATCCTGTGTGTGGGGTATTTTGCCGGACCCACTACCGACGGAGGCGGCGCATAGGAGCGGATTCTGATCTGGTCTTTGAAGTAGTCATAAAGGGATCTTCTGAAATTGGCAAATGCCTCCACTACTTCCTTTGGCATCTCCTCTATCCCAAACTCCTTGAGCCTTCCCAACAGCTCACGTCTTTTCGATTCCACAATGCCTTTGAACTCTTCATTGATGTCTGAAGGGAAATGGGTGTAGCGGTTGAAGCCGTCTACTTCATCGCTCGTAAATGGGTTATCACTCTCCCAGGGGTTTTCTGCCGTTCTCGCCATCTTTTCGAGCTTAGGATAGTCCTTCAGGACTTCTTCCGGGACAGCTTTACCCTCTTGAAGCGCCTGTCTTACTGCCTGGACGTGCTGATTGCCTCGCCAGACAGTTAAACCTACCTTGCGGCTATACTCGTCCGTTGTGATGTGCAGATCTCCATACGGGCGGTAAACGATCCACCTCGATATCTTGCCGCTTTCTTTACCGGGTGTAAGCTCCACCTTCGCTTCGGCATCTTCAGGCTTCACATCCGAAGAGGAAGCGCTCCCGCTGCTCACCTTCCAGTTGTAGCTTAGCCAGCTTTTGAGGGAGCTGAACATCCGGTAAGGGAGCTTGCCTTCAAAAGAGAGTAGGTCGAGAACATTGTCATACTTCACCCGGTCCAGCATCCAGCGGATGTGAGAAGAGATCTCCGGATCTTTCGGAAGAGGAGACCTGTTGTATTCATCCCAGCTCATCTGCCAGGGTTCTTTACCGACCTTCTTTTCAGTCTTATCAGCTGCCGCGGTGGTCTCAGCCTTTTTCTTCTCTTTCGGCGATACCTTCTGCCACCTTCTTAACCTGGGATCGGTCTTCGATGGCAAGAGTGCAAGGTCTCCCCTGCCTCTCACCTTGCCGCTAAAAAGTGGCAGTCCTGCCGTATCAAACATCGAGAGCTGCTGCGCCTTAAGGAGCAGCTTCCTCCCGAAGAGTCTCAACGTTTTTGCTTCGATCTTCATCTATGACTCTCCACGTGCAGGCTTTCTCCGTGCTTTATGAGACTCACCCACACAGTATCCTATCACGAACGAGTACAGCATCATCCGGTAAAGCTTCCTCTGCCTGCGGGATCCCGGGGCTGCGCCAAAGTCTCCCGCCGCAAGCCGCGAGACCCCCTCAAGCTCATCCCGCACGGCCTCCGTTGAGCCTACCTTCTCCACAAAGCTCGGTGTGAGTCTCAAGAGCGCCTCATCAATCTGCTTCTCCGTAACGTTGAACTTACCGATCCTCTTCCTCGGAGTTCTTTCCTTCACTTTTCCCTTTTCTCCGGTCAAGTGCTCCCATGAGCGTCATAAACTCGTCCTTGGCCTCCCGGATCTTACGCTCTACCTCAGCTGCGTCCTTTCCCGTCTGCGTATCCCAGTAGGCCATGCCTTTCGGAGAGAGTATCGAGAACGACACTACATTCCCTACCTGAAAGCACCAGAGTTCCCTGTCACCTGCACTCGCAATCTGCTTCAGGTGTTTCTCCCACTTCTCGGCTGAGACCTTCTCCAAAGCAGCCTGTTTTCCTGCCGGACTATCTGCAAAAGTCCTCTTGAGTCCGCTTATCTTCTCGTCTTTATCCACTCTGAACCTCCTTGTTATCGCTCCCGGCTTAGTTCGACCTGGCGTTATGCCAGACTGTCTCTCCCTGTATCTCCGGAAAGCCTCCGGTGAGTAGAAGTACCTCCACCTGACCTTATGGGTTCCTCTTACCCTCTCCGGGGCCGGGACCCTGGCATAATACTTTCGGCCTCCCACGCCTGGAGCATATTTCACGTCTGTTGACTTCCTTATTGCAGCTACGGTATTCCCGACCATTATGAGACCCTTAGCGGCTTTCTCTCTTTTCAGCCTCTTGTAGACCTCTACGATGTAGGCATAGTTGTCTTCCTCGCCTTCCTCTGTGGCAAGGCGCTTTGCCTTCTCCCAGAGCTTCTCATCTTTCGGTGTCTTGACGAGGTTTTCAGGCATCTATACCTCCCTCAGGATACACCGGCAGTGCGGATGTGCCGGCACACAGGGAACCCAGAGCTCGTGAGACTCCCTCTCCCTGAACCCTCCCTCGACTTTCTGCCTTTTGGAAGCACTGCGTCCGTAGTTGTTCTTCCCTGCCCACACCTTCGTCCTGTACGTCTCGACTGCCTCATCGTACCCGGCTGAGCC
Source organism: uncultured bacterium (assembly GCA_964611725.1). Classification (GTDB taxonomy): domain Bacteria; phylum Latescibacterota; class CAZTBA01; order CAZTBA01; family CAZTBA01; genus CAZTBA01. The sequence continues at coordinate 3,550 of CAZTBA010000295.1, read as the reverse complement.
TGGGCTTATTGCTTCGAAGTCGATCTTCGGATCTTCTATTACCTCGAACTCTTTGCCGTTTATGTTCTCCAGACACCACGGACAGGCGTCCGGGAAAGAATAGCCTCTTACTCTCTTGCCTGGACCAATTGCCGAGAGATACCCCGCCTGAGCTGCTGAGTTTGCCTCCGTGACTGCAACCCTGTTCCAGTCTCTGGTAAGCTCTCCTTCGTCCTCTATCTGAGAGAACAGCTTATCCCTTAGAGTCCGGTGTCCCTCGCCTTTTGCTGCCGAGTCTATGATGATCTGACGCACCTTGTGGCGAGTTTCGTCTGAGATATTTTGGATGAGATCCGCTGCTCTCATACCGGCCCACCTGAGCGTCTCGGCTTCCTTCCGGGTGATAACCCTCCTGCCTATAGCTTCCTTTATCGAGTCCGGAAGAGATGCGATGTTTACGGTGGATGACTTTCCCTTCATCTCGGCTAAGACCTTGCCGAGAAGAAAGCTCCGGACCGTCTGAGCTTCAACCTCGCCAACGTTGAAGTGCCTCCGGATGATCTTGTCGATCTTCCCAAAATCCTTCTCGGACAGTCTCAGGAGGTCTTTGCCTTCAAGGTACGCAGCGACTTCATCTATGGCGTCTCCGAGTGTAGACAGGTCATCGAAGAGCGTCTCTGCCGCTCTCAGAACCTCTATGGAGTGCTCACCCGGCTTTGAGTCGAAAGCCTTGCACATATCGAGGCCAAGGGTTCCGCTCATTAGAGCAAGGGATTTGTGGAGACTCCCTTCGTATTCGATAGTCAGCCTTGCCATGCTACCTTAAGCCCCTTCCCGAACTCCTCAATGATACCCTGGTCCTCTTCTGAGGTTTCCTCTTGCTCTGTTCCCTTGCCAGCTTTTCCTTCCTCTCCCGCTTCTGCTCCAGCCTCTTCACCCTCTGTTCCGGCCGTTCCCTGCGCTTCCATCGCTGCCTGTTGCTGTTCCATCATGGCCTTCTGCTGCTCCTCCTGGATCTTCATATTTACCACCTGTTGGACTACAGTATTAGCGATCGCCGGTATGTCGAAGATATTGATGTCCCCGATCCTGAGCTCGTCATATTCTTCGAGACCTTCCTCTTTCAGGATGTCGTTCAGGCTCTTGAAAGTCCGAAGCTCCCCTTCCCTTAAGGCTGCCTTCTCCTTGTCGTCTTTTACGTCTATGCCTGCAAACCCAACGTACCAGTCTCTGTTACCCGTGAGCTCAGCTATTATCTCCGTGTCGTTTACGATCGTTGCGAAGTATGACAGGAAGTTTCTTAAACCCATATCTTTCGACTTCCTGATAGCTCCGGTCGTGCTCTCCTCATACATGTGCTTGCCGGTCATGACCTCACGGTTTGAGGCAAGGGATATGGCTTCAGGCGGTGTGCCTGAAAGCTCACAGATGATCGTAAAGAGGAGCGATGCCCACTGGAAAAACTCCATGTCCTTCGAGGATTGATGAAATGCGAGCCACTGCGCCTGGTTCTTCTCGGGAAGCGCCATCACGGGGATGCGCCAGCGGTTCTGCGGACCCATAGTCTGTGCCCAGAGGAGCTTCTTGAAGGTCTCAAGAGCGATCCTGTTCTGCTGTCCTCCCTGGAGAACGAGTATACCCATAGGTGAGCGGTTGTTCGTCATCCTGGAGGCGTTGAGGGTAAAGGCGTCCACGATAGAGGAGACACAGCGGGTAGCCTGCTCGATTATCCCCGTTCCCCTTAGAAGTTTCGTCCTCTCGGTAGTCCTGAAGAAGCTTGAGACTATCATGTACCTCTCCGACATCTTGAAGAACCTGCCGCCTGAGTGCTTCGGTCTCCAGATGTAGCGGATGTCGTCCTTGTACCTGGCAAACTTCCCGTATCCCAATCTCCTGGCGTCTATCACCTCCTCGACCTCGTCATCCCACCTCTCGTACTTCGGCTTGCCCTTCTCCTCCGGTATTACCCTTCTGACCTCTGTCGGATCGAACAAGATCATCCCGAGAGGCTTCCCGGCACGGCTCCTGCGGATAAGAAAAGCTACCTTGTCGAAGTCGAAGAAGTCCTCGTAAGCTGCGCCGAGTGTGGCTCCGAGATTCGCCTTTGTGTATCCCCATACGAAGAAGAACCTGCTTACAAGAAGCCTTTCGAGCCTGTCCATGTAGTAGCGCTCAAGGTCGGATACGTCCTCCTTCAAGGAGTAGACCTTCAAGCCTTCCGGTGAGTCCTTCGTGGATATGGACGCAAACTCGCTTAGCTGCCAGCGCCTGTGATTCTTGATGAGCCTTGGAGCTTCGGTCTTGCCACCGGCTCTGAGGAGTCCGTAGGATATGAGACCGTCCTCGTTCAGGTGCCTGTAGCCTCCTGTCTCTTCCTGGAGCACGTCCTCACCCACGAGGAGCGATATAAGCTCAGCCTGCAGGATCTCCTGGTCGCTGAGTCCGAGCTGCACGGCCTTCCGGTTGAAGTCACCGTAGGCTTTCCGGAAGCTGGGGTCGCTCTCCATCTCGCCCACGAAGTTTCTTCCTTCGGGATTGCCGCCGGCAGCGTAGTCGAGCACTCCCTTGATAAAGTCGTTATATCCGTCTATCGCCTTAACCATTAAGCTGCTCTCTATATTCTCCATCTCCACTCTCTCCGGCTTTAGTTCGGGGAAATCGTAAGCATCTTCAGTACCCTGGCAAAGTGTCTGCGGTCTTGTTCCTGTCTTGCCGCGTGCTGTCCGCGCCTGTAAGCGGATTCGAGCTGCCGGATAAGCCTGATAAACGCGATCCTGAGCTTATCGTCGTCGAGGAGCCTCACGGTCTGGAGGAGCCACAGGAGCTTTCCTCCGTACTCCTCGGCGACCTTCTGCGCCCTCTCAAACTCTTCCTCTTCAGCTTCCTGCCTGTGCGTCGCACGCAGACAGGCGGGGGTAGGACTCCCGAAGAAAGGTATCTCGACCTTTATTACCCTCTTAGACATTCAGAAACTCTCCCCCTTCGACGTCCTCAGGCATCAGCGTGTGCGCCCTCATAAACTCATCGTCGATGTAGTCTTTGAGGTAGTAGACTTCCTCAACCGAAGGGAGTCCGAGCTTTTTGGTGATCTCCTCGTAGTTTGGAGCTTCTCCCCTGTCGGTATACTCCTTCTGCAGCTTCCTGAACTTCTCGCACATCCTGTCGAAGCCCTCTCCGGCGTCAAGCTCCGGTCCCGGCGCTGACTCGATCATCATTATCCCTCCCGCTATCATTGCATACGTGTCAGATATATCCTTGGATCCTCCCTCAGGATGATCTATCTTCCGCTTGTTTATAAGCAAAACCTCCTCAAGCTCTCTTACTCCCTGATCATCCTGCAAAAACTCAGCTTGGTTGTTCCATACGAGCGTCCTCAGGATCTTGTAGAGTCTGAGCTGCTCGGGGTTCGAGAATGTCTTTGACTCGCACAGTACCCCTCTTTGCTCTATCCGCTGCCGGAGCGTCTCCGAGTTGTACCTGTCGAAGTAGAAGGCTCTCGTATTCGGAAACTCGGTAAGGAGAGCAAGGCACTTCTGCTCCACGTCCAGATAGTCTACCGGGTGGAGCTGGT
>CAZTBA010000294.1:0-7932 GCA_964611725.1 uncultured bacterium | reverse complement strand
CCTGTCAATCTCCTGGCAGCGTAGAACTGGAGCCAATCGCTATGCAACGGTCACGAGCAGAAGCCCCGCCAGAACCAGAGATTTTTCTTGACAAAGGCCCTGTTATATTTTAGATTCATAAGCATCAGATACGGTTGGGCGATTAGCTCAGGTGGTTAGAGTGCCTGCTTGACATGCAGGAGGTCAGTGGTTCAAGTCCACTATCGCCCACCATTTATTGTACGCCGGAAAGCCAATAATAACAAGCTTTTCCGGCGTTTCTTGTATGGAGAATATGAAGATGAGAGTATGCAATAAGAGGTATGGAAAGGTGAAAACACCCAATCTGATGCAACATATACGCAACTAAATTCGTGACCTTGCAGCACGGGCGGCGCGGAAAAGTATATCATCGGCGATCCTCCCTGCGGTTTTTTGCTCTTTTTCTTCCAGCCAAGTATCTATAGCCTTCCGATCGAACCTGATCAATCGTCTCCCCACTCTCACAAAGGGGATTTCTCTATCTTTGACCATCTGACGGATTTTCCTCTCGGATAGGGACAAGTATTGAGAAATCTGCTTAACGGTCATCCATCGATTTGTTATGATTTCTGTTCCTTTCTTTTGTCTTCTCAGATAAGTGGCCATCGGATCGGTCCTCAACAATCTGTTTGTAGCCTGCTCCGGCCAGGAGTAGAAAATAGGTAACGACCGGAGCAGGCTGTGTTAGCTATTCTTCCGATTCTTCTTCAGTTGGCTCTTCCGGATCTTCCGGTTCTTTTCTTATTTCCAGTGCCACGAACTTAAACACTTCAATGAGCTTAGCAGGACTCTCCATGAGCACAGTGCGGATATTATTGCTGCTTTCGTCTTTGATTCTCTCGTCACCAAATGCGTCCGCTACACGACTCTTGAGACTGTCGTCATAATCCCAACCACACCTGTGACTGTAGTTGTCATAATCAGTGATACAGGCTGCAAGAACCTCTACGAGATCTTCAATTCGAACACGGACGTAGCCATCCGGGACAGACATAGTGGCATGCATTTGACTGGGGTCCCGGGCCATTAACGCTTCGTTGTCCCGCCTGATCTCCTCAAGGGCTTTCTCAGCGCTCTCCGAGATGTCCGCAAGTCTCTTCTCGCGCCTCTCCTTATTCACCTTGCGGGTGTGAGCTGTTTTCTTCCTTTTGCAGCATTCCGGATCCAGGCAGATAGGCTCAAGCTCTTCATCTTTCGGATCCGATACGGACACCTTCCGTTTATCGCAGCTCTCACACTCTGTCGTATCGAATCTTACCCATCCGAGTCTCTCGTATGAGTTCCAGGCAAGACCGGACCTGTCGATGATCCCTGTCTTTTCCGTTCTCTCTGCCATTTCCCTCTTCGCTTCTTCTTCAACAGCAGCCTGCTTCTTCTCCCAACACTCAGGATTCAGACAGCGTCTGATCTTCTCCTCATTCCAGGTCCTGATTAGCACGTTGTGCGGACAGCTCTGGCAAGGACCGACGTCGAAGACGGGAGGATTATCCCACTTGAGCTTGGGTTTCAGGTGCGGATATTTGAGAGTGATATATGAATCGATCTTCCCCGCAAGCTCCCTCACAGTTACAACCGGACTACCATTACCCCACTTCTCAACGTCTTTCTGCAGGTCCTCTATTATCGCCTCGATTATCTCGGGGTGATGGGCGATAGGGGAGAAGAGCCTGGCGTGGGAGAGTGAAAATATCGCACGTGTGATAAAATCTTTCACCACATCCGGGAGGTCTAAGAGCCTAATGCGATCGGAGATATAAGGCTGACTCTTGCCTATCTCCGAAGCTATCCTCTCCTCAGTCCATCCGTCCAGGGAGAGGAGATTCTGAAAGCCCAATGCCTCTTCGATGGGATTTAAGTCCTCTCGCTGGATATTCTCGAGGACGGTAATCTCAAGCGCCTCCTGATCGGTGAGTCCTCGTGCCACACAGGGAACAGCTTCGAGACCGGCAAGCATCGAAGCTCTGAAGCGTCTCTCGCCGGCCACGATCTCGAACTTCCCATCCTTTGGACGGACTATAAGAGGCTCCAGGACACCGTTGGTCTTGATGGATTCCGAGAGCTCCCGGAGCTTAGCCTCATCGAACGTCTTACGCGGGTTGTAGCTGTTCGGTCTCAGGAGCTTGATCTCGATCTCGTGAATTTCCATCACTCTCCTCCTTCTTCACCTTGCTTAAGGTATCCTTAAGTGTATCTATGACCTTTCTGAAGTGCTCCGGCTTCACCCTGTTAAGGAGAGCCGTTCCTGTTAGCTCGTATATGGTAGCGCTGAAGAGGTGACCTCTCCCAAGTGCTCCCAGCTCCGTGCGGACCGCTTCAGCTTCCTTTCGGAAGCTGTCTGCCGAGTAATTGGTTTCCGTAGAAGCCGATTCGTCAGGCAGATTGTCTTTTGGCTCCTGCATTGCCTCATGTGGCTCCGGAGGTTCGGCGGAGATTCTCTGCTCAGATGTATCCTCTTTGGGTTCTTTCATTGCTTCAGGAAGGTCCGGAGGCTCCTCTGCAGAGGTTATCTCTTCATGTCCCGGATCTGAGCCATCTTCGGACAGTTTGTCCTCTCCGTTTGTGTCTTCAGACGGATAGAACTCTTCCGATATCTCCTGAGCCTCCTCACCGTCCTGAATCACCGGTTCTTCGATTCTCTCCGGCGGCGCAAGTGGTAAAGGCTCGTGGGCCCTTGCCTGTATCTGCTGGATGGTCTCGTCAGACTCGAGTCCCACTATCCACATCTTCTGTCGTTTGCCATCGGGAGTAGTAACGTATTGCTGTCCGAGAACGAGCCTCAGTGGAGTGAAGAGCAATCTCCCTTTGAGTGCTTTAATCATGCGCATCGTGCCCAGAAGATATGCCATGGAGTTCTTACTCGTTGTGATCTATCTCCAGCACCTGCCAACTTTCTTTACCCCGTCGAGATTTACGATACACCTCAGAGTTCCCTGCAGCTTGCACCGAAAGCCGTTTGCGCGTGCGATCTCGCATCTATCCGGACCCGGACAGTCAAGCTCCCGGAACTCGTCACCTTGAGCGCCTTTAACCCTTTGCACGCACGTCTTGCCATTGCCTCTGCATATGTGCTTCCCTTCGTCCGAGTAGCACATATAATAGCGGGTAAGGTTATCGTCAGGTTCTTCATACATAAGCAATATGGGGATCTCTCTTGGCTTTTCACCGAGCTTGGACATGATCTCTTCGTCGAGGAGGTAGTTCTCCTGGAGATTATCGTCCTCCCGTTCGGGGAGGGTTACGATGAAGTGATCCAATCTTCTGGGCGGACGGAATTTCTTACCCCTCCTGGTGGTAGTCTCTTCGCCTTTGATACCGATTTTGATATTGCCGGCGATACGCAGTCTCGGTTCGACGTCTACTGATTTCATCATTTTACCCCCCATTTTGGGTTGATTTTTCAGATCAACCTGGTTATATTCACAGCCGGTTGCACCAAGAAGCTATTTTGGCCCCGGACGGCCCTGGCGAGAGGGCTATGTCCGGGGCTTTCTCCTATCTACCAACTGCAACCCTGTCTGCTGTCGCCGGACAGGCAGCTTCCGCAAGGTGTTTGTGCTTTCTCTGTCTTACACGCTTCATCAAACCGGGTTCCTTTTCGAGGATTTCGATAGGATCGAAGTTCCCCTTCCAGCGATCCTTTCTCTCCCAGTTGACCCTGTATACCTCAAGTGCTCCTTCCTCCGGATAGCCGGACAGCGTATACTCTCTGCTCGAATACCAGTAGAGGACAGCCTTCTGAGCCAGTATCCGAAGGCGAGGATTCTCCGGGAGGACGGCGTCGAGGAGAAGCCTGTCTGAGCCGGAATGCATACTATTACCCTGAATCTCGCCGAGATCGAATTCCCTGATAAATGAGCCAAGGGATTCCAGGAAATCTGTCAGCATGGATGCCGATACGTTCTCAAAGCCATATCCTCTTACCTTCACGACGTTATCTTGAAAAGTGATCTCTGCCATTTTCCACCTCCTCCTTTCTAAAGTTGATACTGGTTGATTTGGGTCCGGAAACTTCAAAAAATGGACTATTTCTTGGTGATTTTGCTTGCCATTCTTCTATGCCTTTGCTATTCTTGGACCGGTCTCATAACTTACTCTTCTTTCATCAGACCCCGGAGGTGCTTTTAGAGTGCCACCTCTGGGGTTTTTACTTTGGAGGGCTCTAATTCGGATACTGAGAAGGTAGATTTTGCTTGCTATTTCCATAGCACCCCCTATATTTAATGTAAATCGGTCTCTCTTCGAGGCCCCGGAGACTTCCTTCTTCCATCTTCCACTCCGGGGCTTCTGTTTTGCGGAGTTTCGATCCGGATTAAGGTTGATACTGGCTGACTTGGACAAGAACACTCCAGGAAATGAGCCACATTCTGATTTTTCGGTAATTTCCGCTTGATATTCGTATATCTGGTTTGTATATTCGCATCGTATCTTTCTCATTCCCTTGATACCCCGGAGAGTTCCTGCTCTCGTTTTCTCTCCGGGGTACTATTATTTTTCGGAGGTTTCGATACTTTTTTCTTGATATTCAGCGTCATTGTTGCTATACTTCCCAGCCAATCATTTCTTGATTCCTCCAAGGCTCCGGAGTGTCATCTCCGGGGCCTTATTTTTCAGTAGTCTCCTTCCCGTTTGCGCTATGGCAGACAGGTGTTCCTACCAGGTCCTCTCTGACTTTGTAACCGGCTTTCTCGATCTTCTGCCAGATGTGGGGAACTCTCGTTTTGAGAAAGCGGATTTGTGAGGGACAGAAGGATCTGGTGTGGGTGCACATAATGAAGCCGATACAGCAGTGCTTGTTGTTGAATGTTTCCACACACAGACGCCTTCTGAGAAGCTCCACGAGCTTATCGACATCCTCCTCAACAGCAATGTCTTCTTCCAAGATCTCCCTTGCTCTCTCGTTTGTGTAACAGGTCTCGCACAGGTAGTGCAGCTCTTCGTCTCCTAAGACTGTGAGCCTTCGCATCTTGACAGGACCGCGCAGGAAGGTGGAATGGCCATGGCATACTTCACAGGTGAGATTGAAGACAGATTCTCTTGCCTCAGGGGTAAGTCGAGGCATCTTCTTGAAGCGGCTGGATCCCGTGCTGGTTGGCTTTGGTTTTGTTGCTGTTAAGGTCTGCATTGTAAACCTCCTCAGAATAGAAAGGCTTTGATGATGTGAGAAGCGAAGTAGAGGATGACGAAAGCGATAAAGAGGTACATCGCTTTCTCCTGTGTCAGCTTATCTCCTGGCATGTTTTGGCTTCCTTCAGTGTTTCGAGCACTCCTTCAAGTTTTGCGATCTCTCCTTCCCAATAGACTACCTCATCATGGCGATCCCAGAACTCGGCGAAGAACTTCTCGCATCTGGCGTCGATGAGCTTTTCCTGGACAGAGTTCAGGTCGTCCTCGGTGATCTCGTCCATTAGTCTGATTTGCGGAGAGTGAGACCTGTGAGGACGGAGATCACGATCCTGGTCAGGATTAGTGATAAGTTGGTCTGGGTTAACTTGCAGGTATCCGATTGCCATTTCATCTCTCTCTGTTCTTGGGACCTGGGTAAGTTGGTCTGCCTCGCATCAGACTGCCAACTCTTCTCTCTGTAATAAGCAACTCACCCAGGTCGATTTTTTAGGAACTCTCAGGACTTGGGGCCTGACGGCGGATGTTATCACCTCCTTTGGGGTTATGGCCCCATTATCTTTGTAGAAATATAACCAGTATATCTGAGTTTGTCAAGAGTTTTTTACAGATTTTCTGTATTTAGTTGGGAGAAAAGTGAGAAAATAGAAGACTATCTTGGAGAAATGTTGAAAGGTAGGAGTTTTCTAATAAGGCTTAAAACTAAGATTAAAGCAGGCGTTTTTCTATATACTTCCTAATGAAAATAATGTCATCGGCAGGTTTGTCTTTGAGAAGACCCATAAGCTTTACCAATTCGGAATTCTTATCCTTTCCTACATCACCAATAACATCACGGTTAATAAGCCTCCGATCATGCGAATTTCCACAAAGGGCTATCGCTGGAACTCCTAAAACTTGGGCTATCTCATAAAGCCGGACAACACTGAGCCTGGTGCGCCCTTTAAACACTTCTGTTAGTGTGGTCGCATGTTTTTCACCGATAGCCTTCGAAAGCTCGGACTGTGTTAGTCCTTTTTTCTTCAAAAGCTTCTTAATATTTGAAATAATCTCCTCCTCAAATCTTAAACTATTGTCCATGAGCATTCTCCTTTGAAATAGAAATCCCTAAAATAACCACTCAAATCTAATCCAGATTTTCTGGATTTTTTTCTTGACACCACTGTTTTCCTCCCTTATCTTTACTATTGACGGCGGTAGAACAATATGGAAAGAAACTTGGTGACAGTTCGTAGATCTAGAGTTCGTCTCAACAAGAACCAGTCCGTGATGATTACTATCCCTAAGGCTTTTAGTGAAGAGAACAATCTCAGCCCCGGAGATATACTGCGAATCTGCCGACCTGCCGGGAAAGACGACACGCTTGTAATAGTTGCCGAGAAGGGAGAGCCTGCACCCACTGACAGGTGAGACAGGCTCTCCCTTCTCGTTTAACAAGCAGAGAACAGTCCTATTAAGTAGGTCCAGGCCCACGAAAAGATGAAAAAGGGCTTGACTGAGATCGGGGTTCCCCGATTCTCGGCAAGCCCTTCTCCCAAGACGGAACGCATATAGTAAGTCGAGATTTTAGGGTAAACCCTGTACAAGCGCATCACGCTCCCAGCAAAAGAATCTGTAACCTTATATAAACATAATGAAAAATCGCAAAAAGTGCAATTTTTTTCAGAGGTTTTTCACCTTTAAGGCGAAGTTTTCTATAAAGATAGATCCAAATGGGTAATCTGACAACCTAATCATCAAGGATGCATTGTATGTCAAATCCCAACAGCCAGCATAAGGGTTTCGCAAGTCTCCTTTATTACAAATTCATCTTCAGGGGAGAATACTCTGTAAAGGAGATTGCTCCCGGTCTAAACATCGCTCCGGACACTCTGTATCGCTACTGCCGGGGCGAACTTGTTTTCCCTCCGGATCTCGTGCCCCTCCTGTATCAAGCCACCAGAGACAGAGAGTTTATAGAGTTCTTCACTCGACCTTGCAGTATCTCGATAATAACGGAGGGTGGAGGTATGCAGGGTGAGGGGATGCTGAAGGCTGCTCAATGGCTCGAGGATGTGGCAAAGCTTCTCAGCTTGACGGAGAGGTATCAGTCGGGGGATTTCGGAGGCACCGAATACAGGGAGTTCTGTGAGATTCTGTCAAGGTTGAGAGGCCAGCTTGATGGCGTTGACCACGAGATCACCAACAAGATGGCTCCCGTGTGGACGGCGAAGGACTATAGTGGAAAGTAGTAAGGCTTTTGTGTAACAGGGCCCCGTAGCCAGCCTGCGCACTGGCGAACCGGGCCGCAGTACCGGGCGGGGCCTTAAACCTCACTGCGGGAGGATAAGGGAAACGTGGAAGATGAAGACAAGAAATACACCACATTTAGTGTCTCAACGGGCCTTTTGGACCCGAAACACATCGTCAGAATAGGTGACGCTATCTGGGAATTCCTGTGGTGTATCGACAAAACCACACAAGAAAACGGAGGGCAAGGCTTGGTCTTAGGTGGTAGTGAGGTAAAGGTCACAGATATAGCGGAGGATCTTGGGTATTCGGAAAGAACGGTCCGGCGGCATCTTGAAAGCCTCGCATCTTTCAGTTACCTCTCAATAGCCCGGGGGCGTTATGGGCTTATAATCACAGTCAACAAATCAAAGAAATGGAAACCCAGATCGGACATGGGCGACCGATCTGAAACCCCAGATCGGACAGATATGTCCACTCTGGAAAATCCAGATCGGACAATTTTGGTACCCAGATCGGACAAAAATGGTAAATCTGGGCGCCCCCTTTCCCCCCCTGTAC
>CAZTBA010000293.1:2646-7933 GCA_964611725.1 uncultured bacterium | reverse complement strand
ATGATAGGTAATGTAAAGGTAATGGCAGTCGTGGGGCTCCTTACAAGCAATACTACGGTCAGGATCGGACCTGCCGCACAAGGTGAATCCCTCACTGCCTCCCTTGAAAGCATACTGGCAGATGGCGTGAGCACTTCAGAGATTACGGCCATTGTGCTGGACGACGTCGGCTCTCCGAGGGTCGGGGCGCGGGTCAATTTCTCAACTGACCACGGGAGTATTGCACCTTCGGCATTTACGGACAATGATGGGATCGCGGTGGCTACACTGACCAGCGAAGCCTCCAGGACCGACATTACGGCAACCGTTACAGCGATAGTTGCCTCTGCAAAGCCGATGCCATCCACTCTCGATAAACCTCTGAAGACGCAGGCTCTAACTGTTGAAGTGCTCTTCAAAGGAATAACAGTTTCGCTTAGTGTTAGCCCTTTGGAAATCACGCCGGATGGGGCAGCGGAGGTTGAAGTCAAGATCAGTGAGACTACATCGGGTGTCCAAATTGTGGGAGGACAGGTTTCCGTCGAGACCTCGATAGGGGTTTTCTCCGATGGCACTTCAAAGGTCACGGCTTTTACCGATTCCTCTGGCATCGTAAACCTCTCTCTCCTGGGGAGTGGCGATATCGGTGAGGGCAATATTAAGTCCACATATGGTGTATCCATAACGACCTCTAAGCAGATTCGATTTGTAAGGAGTGTGGAAGGGGTATCGATGATTGTAAGGGCTACCCCAGCCAATGTTCCGGCCGATGGTGTCAGCAAGTCCACCGTATCGGTCCTGGTCAGGAACAGCGATAACACGCCAGTCATCGGTGTACCTGTGAATTTCTCAACTACCCTTGGTACCATAACCGCATCGGACATCACCAGCAACGATGGTATAGCAAATGCCACTTTGACAAGTGAGAGGGAAAACGGTCAAGCTATCGTCACGGCCAAATATGAATCGCTCGAAAAATCGACGCCCATCATATTCTCAGGAGTGAACCTGTCATTGTCGGCGAACCCCCAGAACCTTATAGCAGATGGAAAGTCAGCTTCAGTGGTCACAGCCATTGTACTCGATGCAGCCAACATTCCGATAGTTGGGGTTCCGATAACTCTCAGCACTAACATAGGCGAGATCAGGGCCAGGCTTCCAGAGGAAGGCTACGGCTCCCTGATCGATACGACGGATGCTGAGGGTAAAATTACGGCCTATTTTTTGAGCATAACCCCCGGGAAAGCATCCCTCGCAGCTTCAGGCATCGGTGTAACCAGCTTTCTCCAGCTTAATCTGAGCAACTATTATTTCGCAGTCTCCGCTTCTCCGGGGACCATAACTTCCGGAGGTATACAGGTCTCCCAGATAATGGCGGAACTCAGAGATAACCTCGGAAACGCGGTTTCCGGGGTAGAGATAACCTTCAGCACTACCTTGGGCTCAATAGGAGAACCTTCCGTTACAGACAGCGATGGAAAAGCTTATTCGGTCCTTGTAAGCAGCGTAACGTCGGGAAGTGCAACAGTTACGGCTACCGCCAATGCCCCTACCGGTGAACCTCTCACTTCTTCGACATCGGTGAGCTTCATTCCAGCACCTCCGGCCGTCGTATCCCTGATCGTGACTCCGAGCATAATCAAGGTGAGTGAAGGAGAAACGATTGGCTCTGCAAATGTTGTAGCCAGGGTTTTCGATGAGGCCGGCAACCCTATCTCAGGTGTGCTGGTAAGCTTCCGCATAGTGAAGGGACCGGGAGGGGGAGAGAACATAGATCCCGGGACAGCTATTACCGACAGAAATGGCATGGCAACTACGGTGTTCTATAGCGGATCCACAGCCAGCCTCCTCGCAGGGGTCTATCTGCAGGCATCTACCGGGGGTATCTTCTCGGAGATAGCCAAATTGACCATAGCGGGAGCGCCCGAGATGGTGGCTACAGGATACGATCAGAGTTCTTTCACCGATAACAGGAATGGGACATATTCGATATCTATCGCATCCATAGTCTCCGATGTTAACGGCAACCCTGTAGTGGATGGCACCTTTGTCTATTTCAGTGCAAACCCGAGCATCGGTGTGGTCGTAAGCCCGGTTCAGACCGCGGGCGGTATAGCAAGCACCAGGATAACCTATCCTGCAAGCGATGCCGGTAAGAAGATAAATGTTTCAGGAGAGAGCAGGGGGGTTATCGGCTCGGCGATCGTGACCCTCCCGGGACGTTCCGGAACCGTTTCCGGGATCAAGACCTATTCGGACGATATAGAGCTCCTGGCCGATGGTATCAGTTCTACCACCATAACAGCCGCTGTCAGCGATATCAACCAGAATCCCGTCGGAAACTCGGTAGTCATCTTTAGTGCCGATTTTGGCAATATAGCCGGATCGGATGTTACCGGATCCGACCCGAACTTCTTCGACTATGGCAAAGCTCTTGCGAGCTATACGAGCTCGCCAAGCTCGAGAGATACTGTGGTACATATATCGGCTCAGACAGGGGGATTTTCGGATAGCACCTCGATTCTACTGAAAGGTATGGTTATACTGGCCGATGCAGAGCCCTCTGAGATCTTCGCTGATGGCCAGTCCACCTCCAGAATAACAGTGCTTCTGAAAGAGACGACGTCAAACGTTCCTCTGTCCGGTGTTGATATCAGTTTCGGTTCGAGCAAGGGACAGATAGAGGGCAGGGCCGAGACTGACGGGAGCGGTGTGGCAACTGTGATTCTCACGAGCGATACGGAACCTGGAATGGCGACTGTTTCGATAAATTACGGGGGAGGTATAAGTACGTCTTTGCAGGTTGAGTTTAAAGAGGTTAAAGCTGCAGAGATAAAGCTTACGGCAGATCCTACCAGGATAGATGCGAACGGGACAAGCAGATCCACTATAAGAGCTGTCTTGAAGGATGACAACAATAATCCCGTTACGGAGAAGGAAGTCTATTTTACTACAACCCTCGGGATCATAACATCGGTTGGAATAAGCGATAATAACGGAGCGGCCACGGCAATTCTTGTAAGCGAGAGAAAGAACGGCACGGCTATGGTCACAGCGAGGTTTAAGAGCTTAGAAGCTATCACATATGTAAGCTTTACAGGGATGGAGTTAAAGGTTGCTGCGAATCCGCAGAGTGTCATAGCTGACGGGGTTACTCCTTCTTTGATAAGTGCGGTTATTAAGGACGCGGCTGGTGCCCCGGTGGTAGGGGAGAAAGTGGAACTAACTACATCATTGGGTACCATAGAGCTTCTTTCCGAAACTACAGATGTGAATGGGAAGGTTGAAGCAAGGCTTGTCAGTTTGGATCAGGGGGAGGCTGTGATTACAGCCAGTGCTGTGGGGGCAACCGCGGATGTCAGTGTTAATTTTACCGGTTACCGGTTCAGCGTTGATGTTACACCCGACAGAATAGTCTCGGGTGGCAACAATGCTACAGTTACGGCATTGCTTCTGGACAACCTTGGCAATCCGGTTGAGGGGATTGACATCGTTTTTTCCACCACCCTCGGTGCAATCTCTCCGTCGGAGGTGGTCAGGACAGATGTAAACGGTGAGGCAGGTGCTACATTAACCAGTGGAGAAACTGCGGGGTTAGCTACGGTGACAGCGAGTGCTTTTGTGGCGAATGAGACAGTTACTGCAGCGGCGGAAGCTGCTTTTGAGTCAGCGCCACCTGCTTCCATAGATCTCTTGGTATCTCCCAGCATAGTAAGTATAAACGGTTCCTCTTCGACGCTGACCGCTCTTGTAAAAGATGCGAATGGTAACCCGGTTGAAGGTACTATAGTGAGCTTTTCGATAGTTAACGGACCGGCGGGAGGTGAGAGATTGAGCCCCGCCACGGCGGTTACGAATATCAGTGGTATAGCGTCGTCATCCCTCATAAGTGGTTCTATAGCCAGTAAATTCGAAGGAGTTGAGGTCCGAGCGAATTCTGGCAATGTAATCTCGGGTGCGGCATATATAACTATAGCGGGCGCCCCTGCAAACATGGTGGTGGGATACTGGACCGAGTGGAGTCTCAACGATATAGATCAAAGGGATGGCACTTTCAAACTCCCGATATCTGCCATAGTTTCGGATATAAACGGGAACCCCGTTGTGGATGGTACGGATGTGAATTTCAGCACGAATTCGTTGATAGCGACAGCCCCGAGGGGTGTTAAGACATCCGGGGGTGTGGCCTCTGGGTATCTTGTCTACAATTCAAGCTCTGCCGGTCAGAATATCACGCTTTACGCTTCGAGCGGCGGAGTTAAAAACAGCATAGAGTTCCCTCTGCCCGGTTTCCTCATAAGCTATATAAGTGTTGATGCAACCCGGAACTCGGTAGTGGCGGACGGGGTATCGGAGGTTACCATTGTTGCGAGGATCTTCGACGTTTACGGTGGACGGACGGGGATACCTGATGGGACGCTTGTGAATTTCACGTCAACCCTTGGCAGTTTTGAAAATCCTATTGTCCCTTCGGAGAGTGGGATAGCGACCAATATCCTGAAAGTAGGTACAACAAGCGGCAACGCCATAATATCAGTTTCTATCGGAGGACAGTCTGGGATAGCTACTGTAAATCTGTTACCTTCAGCAAAGAACATCTCTTTGGTAGTAGCAAAGAACACGCTCCTCGGAGATGGTATTGATAAAACGAGTGTAACTGCAACGGTTACGGATGAGTGGGGCGATACCGTCCCGAGTGCCGAAGTTCACTTTGAGAGTGATCTTGGAGTTTTCTCGCCTTCTTTCGTGAGGAGCGATTTCAGTGGCAGGGCTTCGACCGAGTTCTTCGGTCCCCCTGTTAGCCAGGATGCAGTGGCCAATTTCAGGGCTACGACAGGTGATATCACAAGCGAGTGGGTATCGGTCAATATAAAGGGCGTAACCTTGATAGTGGAAGCTGATCCTCCCTTCATCCCGGCCGATGGTTCCAGCGAGTCCACGATTCGCGTCCTCCTCAGGGAAACCACTTCTCTCATACCGGTAGTCGGGGCAACAGTCTCGTTCGGGACAGACCTGGGAGCGGTGGAGTCTTCGGGAGTGACTGATTCGAGAGGAGTTGCTGCGGCCAAGCTTCGTAGCTCCACACAGGATGGCATAGCGAATGTCAGGACAAGCTACGGTGAAGGGATTTCCGATACCGTCCAGGTCACTTTCGTCCCGTTCGAAAGGAGCCCGTCAACCATAGTCTGGGTGTCCACAACCTCGGATGCGATAGGGGTACGGGGATCCGGAAGCGCGAATGAGACATCGACGGTGACCTTTGAAGTCCGTGATGTTGATAGAATAATAAAGTCTCAGGCTAATTCAG
>CAZTBA010000293.1:0-2636 GCA_964611725.1 uncultured bacterium | reverse complement strand
TCCGTGATGGTCAGGGCAATCCGGTGGCCGATGGCCAGACTGTGGATTTCTCCCTCTCGGGTGCCACCGGCGGCGGTGAAGTGCTCGTCCCCACAAGTGCAGTCACTCTAAGTGGTCTTGTTAGCACAACGCTGAACAGCGGTACCAGAGCGGGTACCGTGAAGATAGTTGCATCCATAGGCGATACGATATTCTCGAAGCCTGTCGCCGTTACTATCCATGGCGGTCCTCCGGATGCAAATCATTTCAGCCTTGCCGTTGCAAAGATGAACGTGACCGGGCTTATCCATTCCGGTATAGTGGATACGATATACGCCTACGTGTTTGATGAATTCTCCAACCCTGTCCCTGAGGGGACATCCATCTACTTCGAGACCACAGGCGGCGGGGTATTGGGCTCTGCAAAGACGGATGCTTATGGTACGGCGTGGACACTTCTCATAACAGCAGATCCAAGACCTGCTGACGGTCTGGTTATCGTAACGGGAACTACCATAGATAAGGATGGCAACTTGATACAGGCTAATGCCTATGTCCTCTTGACCGGTATGACCATCATAATATCCGATTTGCCGAATTTTGCCGTGCCGGACGCTGGTTCGGCTGATCTGACCTTCCATGTTAGTGACTTTAACGGTAACCCTCTGTCCAAGGGGACTACTATAACCGTTAAGAGCTCATCTGGCCAGCTCGTTGGTGACACTGAGGTTACACTCCCTGATACTATGATCGGATACACAGATTTTAAGGTAACGCTAATAGATGACGATGTGAGTGATGGGGACCCTCCAATAGCAGCATCTATTACGATAGAAGTAATAAGCCCTAACGGAGACCAGAAACTTACCGTCTCTGGAACCATAGACTGAGCGGGGGTAAAATGAAATCTAAAACAAGCTCGGTTCTGACACTGTGGATCATTCTTCTATCTTTCTGTGTCGTCTCTGAAGCGTCAGCCGGATCACTTGGGATGCCGCCGGTATACCTGGAAAGAGGAAAGGTGCTCGGGGCTGCCGAGTGGATATTCGATAGGAGGGAGGTTACCTACGACACCAGGTCAAATAGATATCTTTTGGGACTCTATTATGGATTTGACTCGTGGATCAGCCTTGGTATTATAGCCGGGGCTTCGGATCTTACGGTAGAATTTGATAATCCCGAATCCGAAGACTATGAGGACGGCGCCAATTTTGGGGCTGGTCTTGGAGCAAGGCTTAACTTTATGAGTTTTGGAAAGGGAAACGCAAATATTTTCATCTCAGGGAACGCTTTCGGTTTCAATTCAAAATCCGATTTCGATGTCAGCAGGAAAATCGGGATTATCACTTTGGACGAGAGACAATCCAGATCGCATCTCTGGGTCGATTGGCAGGGAATATTTGGTCTCTCTCTGGGGGAAAGCCCTGTTAGAGCATATGGCGGATTTGGTGTATGGGGAATCCTCGGAAGATTGGAGGTGAAACGCTATTTTGTGACCGAAGGGGCTGTTAGATCCGTTCCTTACAGCACAAGCAAGGAGGATTTTCAGACCCTCGGGCCTGTCTTTGGCTGTTTCGGGATCGACATTTCGCTTCCCAGTGATTACGGTTTCTATGCAGAAGCTAGGGTCGGGAACTCCAAGAATGTGTCTTTTTCCGTGGGGATATCGCAGATTTCCGGGATGGGCGGGAAGAGAACTCCATAGATGGTATGTGAAAGGTGGGTGAGTTTATGAAAAACTATGCCATAAGGGAATCGAGAGGTATATTTACTATCCCAGAAATGATTGATAGAAGCTGTTCTGAGTTTTCAGATAAAGTTGCCCTTCAGGTATGGCGAAACGGGGAATACTATAGGATAACTTACGGTGAACTGAAGAAATATGTGGATAGCTTGGCTGCAAGCTTTGCAGCTATGGGGATAGTCAAAGGGGATAAGATTGCCCTCCTGGGTGAGAACAGACCGGAGTGGGCTATATCATACCTGGGAATACTTAGATCCGGTGCAACTGTGGTACCGATAGATTCTCTACTTAAACCTCAAGAGTACCGCTATGCACTCAGTGATTCCGAGGCTGAGGCTATAGTAATCTCCGGTAAATTTGTCTCCGACCTTTCTGAGATTTTGGATGAGCTTCCAACTATAAAAAACATTATATCTATGGATGATAACCAGGAAAATGTTAAGAAACTCTCGGACCTCTTGTCTTCACGCGAGCCGCCTCCCGATGTTTCTATAGAGCTGGAGGACCTTGCCGCACTCATATATACCTCAGGGACCACAGGAAGGCCCAAAGGTGTTATGCTTACGCACAAGAATATAATGTCAGATGTAAGTGGTTCCTATCAGGTTATAGACTATGATGAAAACGATAATTTCCTCTCGGTCCTTCCGCTGCACCATACCTTCGAGTGTACCGGCGGGTTCATTGTCCCGATCTACGGAGGTTCGACGATTACCTATGCCAGGAGCCTTAAGTCGAAAGATCTTATAGAGGATATGAACAATGCACGTACGACCATAATGCTCGGTGTCCCTCTGCTTTTCGAGAAGATGTACCTTGGACTCAAGAGAGGCATATCACAGAAGCCTGCCCTCACGAGGGGTTTCTTCAAAACGACCTTTGGACTGGTCAAGGGAATGGAGAAGGTTAAGGT
>CAZTBA010000292.1:0-7983 GCA_964611725.1 uncultured bacterium | reverse complement strand
GTCTGTGTACATGGTGGCGGTGGCAGGGCCTTCAAGGAATGGGTCCAACTGTGGAACGCCCACGGCTATGCCGCTATTTCCATGGACCTGAGCGGTCGGGGGATTGATGGCGAGCGGTTGCCGGATGGTGGTCCTGAACAGGATCACAAGGCGAAGTTCAACCTGGATGTAGGGTGGAAAAATCTCTGGACCTATCATGCCATCGCGGCTGTAGTTCGCTCCAACAGCCTCCTGCGCTCCCACCCCCGGGTTGATCCCGAGAGGATCGGTGTTACGGGGATAAGCTGGGGAGGTTATCTGACCTGCATTGTAGCCGGAGTGGATGCACGTTTCGCCACAGCCATACCCGTCTACGGCTGCGGCTACCTGCAGCATAACAGTGTGAAAGAGTGGATGGACATCTTCGACCGTATGACCGATGAGGAACGGAAGCAATGGAATGATCTATGTGATCCGTCATCATATCTGGGCAACAGTTACATGCCAATGCTCTTCGTTACGGGGACAAACGACTTCGCCTATCCTATGGATAGCTTAAAGATGAGCTATTCCCTCGTCAAAGGTCCCGTGACGCTCTGTGTGCGTCCGGAGATGCCGCATGGCCACGAGCCAGGCTGGGAGCCAGGGGAAATTCGCATGTTCACCGATCACCTCTTCCACCATGCTCCCTCCTTGCCAAGAATCGGCCCCATTGCGCGCAACGGAACTGAAGTTACTGCACCGTTCATCGGTGGACGTCAGGTATGTAATGGCTATCTTCTGTACACTCTGGACAAAGGAGAATGGCAGGACCGAAAATGGTATCAGGTTCCCGCCATGCTTAAAGAACAGATGGTGCTCGCAAAATTACCGAGAAATACAACAGTATATTTCCTTGCCATTGAGGACGAATCGGGGGCATACGTAAGCTCACCCCATGAAGAAATCACGGATAGTCCTGTATGAGATGGTATCGCAATGGACTGAATTAGCTGGCTGTCAGGATCGATCACCATGGGAAAAATATTAAGGAAAGGCAGAAAAAATGTACGAGAAATTGGAGGATGTAGCCTTAAAGACCGGGGAAAAAGTTGAGGCAGGAATGGTTCTTGCGCCGGATCTTCAGTGGGCTGAACGGCTGGTAAAGCTTCTCTATCACAAAGGTGATCCGGCAAACTGGCAAAACAGTGAGGTTCTAAAATCTGATGTCGGAATCGAAGTTTACTTCTACGTGCTCCATCGGGATGGGTCTCCATTTTCAAATATTCTGACTGCTGAATTCTCCGGCGTCGGAATTCTCGGCCATGTCTGGACCAATCCGGAAGACAGGAGGAAGGGGGCCTGTTCAAGTCTAATGAAGATACAGATGGAGCATTTCCGCTCCCGGGGCGGGAAAGCGCTCTTTCTCGGTACCGGATTTGATACGCATCCCTACTATATTTATGAGGGATTCGGTTTCAGAGGTATTGAAGACAAGAGCGGTTACATGGATTACTACTCGACATCAAAGAAAGAATTCGAAGCTGACTACTTTGCGAAGGAGGAGACGGACATCCAAACGTTAGGGTGGACACACTGGCCATCTTCACCGGCCCTATTCCTCGGTGATTTTCCAGGCATCGTGCGCTGTGCACCTATGAGGCTGATCGGCCGGGCATCGACGGAAAACCCGTTCCTGCCGGCTATACGTGATGGGATAAAACGAGAGGAAGAAGGTGAAAAACCCAATGCTATGGTCCTTCGAAACAGGCGAACCACCGCAGTTGTCGGGTTCACCATGTGGAGATGGCATCCGATCTGGCCGGATACGTGTCTTCTCGATATATATTGTCACCCTGCCTACTGGGATAAGGCCGGGGATCTACTGGCATCGCTTTCCCTGCCGGATGCCGACCGATATATCGCGTATGGCGATGCCAGTTGCGAGCAGAAATATGGGGTATTATCGGATGCGGGTTTCAGGCAGACCGCCAGATTTGTGGATCGGGTTCCCGGCGACAAGGCGAAGACTTTTTTCGTGGGTGTAACCCTATTCGAGAGATGATCTTAGTGAAAGTGAAGGTATCAAGGGAGGTGCAGTACCTCCCTTGATACTCACCACAAGATTCACTGTCCGTAGGGCGGGATTACAATTCTACTTTACGTTTCCGGTCCAGGCCCACCAACTCAACCTTTCTTATCGCTTCTTTTCTCAATTATCCCAAGGATTCCAGGTAAAATAATCACGGTAGTCAAGAAACAGGTGCCTACTCCGATAAAGAGAGACTGTCCAAACCAGGCCCAGGCCGGAAAGACGGAAAAGACCATCGATCCGAAGGCCAGCATGGTAGTAAGGGAAGTCAGGAGGATGGCCTTACCGGTACTGGAAAATACGGTCATGATCTTTCCTTTACCCTCGTTCTGCCAACGATGCATAATGTGCACACCATCGTCAATGCCAATACCGATAATCAATGGAAGGCCCATGAGAGTCATAAAGTTCAGCAACATACCGAACAGATTCATCAGACCGACCATCCAGAACACACCGAGGGCCAGAGGGATCATAGCGATCAACGCATACCAGGGCCTTCGAAAATCGATCCACAGGAGTATAAACACAATGGCCAGCGTCAACAGGATAGCATTCCTCCCATCGCGGGCAGCGATTCGGAGCCAGGCCACGGCTACAGGGGGGCCTCCGGTTGTCTTTTCGCTTACGCGTTCAACATCATCCACAAAGCGATTTAAAACGTTAGCATCCACAAATAATTGTCCCGACGGATAGATGGTGATCATGAACTGATCCCGGGCGCGGTTACTGTAACGATCTAAGACGGATACAGGCAGGTCTTCCAGGTGGATAGACTCTGTAGAACACATCTTGATGACACTTTGTTTAAAATAGGGTGCGAAGTATCTTTGAAATACGGACAGACCTTCGGTCGAATTTGACCTGTCCGAATTCACCAACTCACGGAGTTCCCGGATGATATTTCTGGAGTCCGGAATATCGGGATCTCCCACGATCGCCTTACATTTATTATCCACCTTGTCCTGGCCGCCGAGATACGCCATGTCCTGCATCTCAATGATGTTCATCTCAAGCCGCTCAATCTCACTGCTCAACACGGGCAATTCACCAGGAGAGACTGTTCTCCTGATTTCAGCAGAACTCATTTGATTGCGAATCTCCAAAATATGGGGGATCCTTTCCTTCTGTTCTTTCCGCGAGGGGAGGTAAAGAGAAATATCATCTGTCATCGCCACCGTACCGAGGTCGCGGTATTTCTCCGCCAATTCCCGTGATTCCTCTACGTCATCGCCCAAACACAGGGCGTACTCCATACTCAAATCAAACTTCTCCGTGACCGTGTCCATGAGAGCTATGGAAGTGAGTCCTTTGGGTTCCATATTCATATAATTCTGATCATAGGTGATCTGAAAAGCGGACCAGATCAGGAACGCACTGACAGCCAGTGAGGAAATAATGGTAAAAATATAGTGTTTACTGAGCCATGTACCGCAGTGGCCAAGGGGACGGAAAGAGATATCTCGCCGAGCAGGCCGCTTGGTACTTCCTTCATTATCAAGTTTTCTATCGATACGACGCTCCCTGAGCACCAGCATGACGGGCAAGAAGAGCATGGTCGCCAAGAGGATGGCAAGCAGACCCACTCCAGCGACGATACCCATCTGCCTCATGCCGCGAGATTGACTGACAAGGAGAGCTAAAAAGGCGCAAGCTGTGGTCAGTGCTCCTGTAATAATACCTTTCCCGCTTTTCAAAAAGGTCTTCTCTAAGGCTTCCGCGATGCTGTCTCCTGCGGCCCGCCATTCTGTGAACCCCGAAATCACATGAATTGAGAAATCAATACCCAAACCCAGAAGGACCACAGACAGCATGGCCGTCATCATATTAAGCTGCTCCACGGCTAAGAAGGCCGCTCCCAGGGCCCAGATCAAACCCACAAAAAGATTGGTCATGGCCAAAATAGGGGCAATCCACATTCTGAAGGCAATCATGAGAAGGATCAAAATGGCTCCAAAAGCGATGATGGTTGTGTACCCCAGACTTTGCTCGGAGTGAATCTGCTCATCGTGTTCCCTGGCAATATCGCCGCTCAGTCCGGCCCGCACATCAGGATAACCCTTTAGAAGATCATCCACGAGAGATTGCATGGCTTCCGTGCCTACGATAATCAGATCCCTATCCATGATGCTGAAGCTGGGAATGACATTCAAAATAAGGGCCGACTTATCATAGGACAGGAAATAAGGTTCACCCAAGAGGAATTTATCCGCAGCCGCTTCTATTTCCTCTTTTGCCATATCCTTTCCGTTAATAGCCTTCTGCAATTTTGAAGCCAGATTTTCAATGCCATCCAAAAATCCGAACGCTCCATCTTCCTTCTCGCGAGTCGAGATGGATTCCTCTCTGCCTACATACTCCTTCTCCATCGCATTATTGATGTTAGTTAACAAGGCCGTGAGATTTGGGCTCATAAACAGATCTTTGGTATTCTCCAAATCATCTTCCTTAACCAAAATCAAAGCGTGATTCCGCAAAAAATCAGTTTCGGCTTTGTAATCCACGCGCTGAAACAACTGTATATTGATTCGCTTTTGCAGATATTCGATTTCAGACCGGAGCTCAGAGATCTTGGCTTCGTTCTTACCCTTGGTTTTTAACTTGTCGATCTTCTCCTGAAGCTTTTGAATTTCCTTCTGAAATTCCTCATCTTTGCTATTGTCCCTCAATTTCAGGACCCGTGGAGCCAGGTCATCAGCAAACGCTTTGATGCGGTCTTCCTGTCCCTGAACCACCACAACGATACTGGTGGCGGAGGCAAAATCGTCAACGATCTTATTGAATTGATCGACTTTCGGATCACCCTCCGGCAACAGATCCTGTGTCCGCATAGTAATTGTTAACTGGGCCGCAAACCCTGCCAGGATGATCGTTAAAAGGGCAATAACCAGCAGCACCCTCCATGGATGCGAAGCGTGCCAATTCGCCAATTTCCTGAGGATGGTCTCTCTCACTGTGTCTACCTCCTTGGATGTTGTTCGTCAAAAATAGACACGGGCCCGCAATAATCCGCTACTTCCCGAGCTCTCGGAAAATACGGTCCCCTCCTCACCAAAACTAAAATTAAGATAGGCCATGATATCCACATTCTCCGAAAAACTGTAATTCATCATCGGAGCCAGACTCAGACTGTTGTCCGAGATACTGTAGATGCCCGAAAGCCCCATCTCCAGAAAATCCGTAGTCGGATGCTGGATGAAGATATACACCTGATCCCGGGCTATGGCCCTCTGCTCGGAAGCGAGCGACCGCATCCAATCGTTGAGATCGTACTGCCTGTAATCCGTTTTGCCCAGAGTATTCCGATAGTATTCAACCATCACGTAGGTCTGAAAATCGAAAGTGTAATTGGTGCCAACAACAAGTTCATAGAAATCCTTTGAATGCTCCATTTCGTTGAAAGCGTACTCGGCCCAGATACCCAATCCCAGAAGCTCACCTGCTGTACTTGCACCAAACAGTTGTCGTTTCTCGGGCTGTTCCGGGAAACTCATCTTCTCAATGTCAAATTGCGTGTAGTCATGGAACCGCCAGAGCTTTTCTATTGCGATAAAAGAATAGTCAAAATGGGAAATTCGCCCCTTGAACTCGATCAATTTGGCGGAATTTCGCCACGTATCCTCCGGTGAATAGAGAGCCGTGAAGTTGTATGCTGTTCCGAGTGGGACATCCAGGCGCACGGCATTATGTCCGGATTGCTCATAGGTCGGGTCGAGGAGGTCCTTGGTGTTGAACACATCCGTCGGGTTCCAGGCATAACCGGTCCCCAGAGAAATCTGCTGTCTGCCAACCATCAGATCGAAATTCTTAAAAGCCAGCTTGATGTAGGCATTATCGAGGAAATTTCGATCCGAAAATGGAAGCACGTAAAACGCCTCTGAGCCCTGGGGAACTGTTGAGGTGACACCTGGGGGTAAAAAATCCAGTACATCCCACACGGTCTTACCGTGATAGGTGATATAATCGAAATTTGCCGCGAAGGTGATTTTGTCAGAGGGAGTTGACTCCAAATCCACTCGAAGCTTATTGGTGTAAAGCTGGTTAAATTCGTTTTTGACCTCCGATCCCATAAACTGAGATTCGAAATATCCGAACAGCTCCACACCGTCCTGGGCCATAGGAGGAGACACAAAGAAAGGGAAAATCGCGATTAAAGATATCCATTTCTTCATTTTTTCAACTCCCTTTCAGTAAACATGCCATCGCTCAACCGGACATTGTATTTTACTTCCAGAAGCTCCATTTCAGTTTGAGTGTTATCATTTTTGTTATACATAACTACCTTCATCGCGGTCGGAATATTATCGATGACACGAATATCGCTTTGAACCAATCTCTTCTCCCACAGAGTGGGATCATCCTCGTTATAATAATCTATCACGACGGGAACGAAACTCTCTTTTATGACCCATATGATCAACCTGGAATAGGAAATATCACTGTCTTTTTCCCGGGTGAGCTCGAGTTTATAGCAATCGTAACCCTCGATTTTTTCATCTTTGAGCCTTTTCGGAGTGAAATCTTCGATAAACGCATCTCCGCTTCCCATATCTTCATAGGAGAAATCACTTCCCTGCATTTTCTGCTTTTTGGCGTGGGTGGCAAGCTTTCTGACGCGCTGAGTGCGCGGAAAGTACATCCAGATATCATCCGCATGGTTCAGCATTAACGTGGCCTGTCCCTTCGCACGCTTTGGTTCCAGATATCGCACGAGGTTCTTCTCGCCTTTGTCTTTGCTCCACGATTCATAGACAAAAGTCCTTTTATCGCCTGAAGTAGTCACTATAGTCATCTTTGCTTTCGCATAACTCGATGAAGGGCTGAGTACTTCGTTGACTTTCTGAATGATGTCCTCGCCTGTTAGTTCCTGACCAAATAAAACAGGAGCCATGAACAGAATAACTAATCCCGAGGCAATTACGTTTTTCATTGGATGTCCTCCTTTCATTCCCATTTTCAAACCTCCGTTCATTTTCAGCTTTCAGTTGATTCGATACGAGCAGAGTTAGATCACGAGTTCTATTGAGTAACCCATGCAAAGCGGGCTGATCTGCAACCGGACTGTGAAAACTGTATCACCCCTTTCATCGATAATCACGATGCCTTCGAATCAATCTAACTATTGTTTGCCAAGGCATCCTCCAACCTTAATTCTGTATTGTGGAGGTTCGTGACAATCCAGGGTATGCCCCTACATTTAGTACTAATCTATGAAATCCAGATTGGTATAGAAACGCAGGAATCCGAATAGCAGATCCATGGAAATGATTTTAGGGATATATTTATCCAAAAGTATCGAGGAAGCAAATTAATAACAATTCTTGATCAGGAGTTCAAAAACCAAAGGTCAGCCCAATCTGAAAAGTAAGTAAATCTGTTTTCGATTGGCTGACATCATAAGTTACATCCCCGTCTTTCCGCCGGATGGAGCCTTCTTTCAGGTATTCTGCTTCTCCTCCAGACAAATGGCGGACCCTGAAATCCAGCAATATCTCCATTGGCTTTCTTATACTTCTTGCCTCATCCTCAGATTCAACTGGAACGGTACCTTTCCATAACCTTATCATCAAACCCCCGCCAGCCCCATAACTGAACGTCAGATCGTCAAAATTCGTGGAACTGGCGATTTCTTCCTCGTCACCCTCATCTTCAATGCTCGTACTGGTAAACAGGTAATTCATGCCAAACAGCAAGTCCACATAGGGGAAAAAAATTCCTATACGTGATTGATAACGGGACAGAAGGTGGGCCAACACTATGTTGTTAGTAGTGTTAACTCTAACTTTCACTTCCGGAATCGAGGGGCTAAAAGATTCTCTCCGCTCCTGACTTCCGTAATTGATGAATTCCAGATCAACACCTAACATGATCGGTTTTTGCCCCAATTTGACACCAAACATCCCCCCGCCCCCAAAACCGTTTCGATCTACATT
>CAZTBA010000291.1:0-8001 GCA_964611725.1 uncultured bacterium | reverse complement strand
GAGTTACCGTTTGCATCGGATACCACGGCCGAAATCGGTAGATTGTATGTCCCGTCCCCATTCGATTCAGTCTGGCTGTATCCTACCGTAATTCTGTGAGGGGTCCCGGCTATCGTAAGGAACAGGGACTCAGAGGATACCCCGGAGACAGTAGCCAAGATCTCCACCCCTTCGAAGTCACTTGCGAGGAGTCCGCTTATGAAATTGACAGAGGCCCTGCCGCTCGCGTCAGTGGAGGCAGTCCCCCTGTCCAGATATTCTCCGCCCCCCGGACCGGAGATAACCGCGAAGCTGACCGCAACCTCCGGGACCGGATTTCCCCTCTCATCGGTCACCACCGCTACGATCCTCAAGTTTCCGCCACCTACATCGACAACGCTGGGATCGGCTGAAAGGATGATCTTCTCAGGGAGGGCAGCAATGAAGTTCACGCTTATGGACGATTCGACTAAACCGTCAGGAAGCTCTGCCGAGGCAGTGACAAGCGCCTCCCCGACAACACTTCCGCTGACAAGCGTTACGGAGACCTTTCCATCTCCATCAGTAATTCCACTGAGATTTATAGAGCCGAGGGTTGAGCTGAAATTGACATTGACCTCAGGGATAGGGTTTCCGAGGTTATCGATCAGAGTGGCGGTTACCGTAGTCGAGGAACCGTTGGCAGTTACATCATATCTCTCGGACTCAAGTGAAAAACTGAAGCCGGTGAAATCTACGGCAGCTTCCCCCGAAGCACCTGCAGAACTGGCAGTCACTATCGCCTCGCCAGCCTCGCCGCTCGTGAGCGAAGAGCGGAAGCGGCCATAGCCATCGGTCTTTCCTGAAAGGGGCGAAAGCACTCCAAGGCTCGTAGAAAGTATCACTTCCTCCCCCGCTATCGGCTTTCCAGATCCGTCCATTAGAAGGATTGTAACCTCAGAGGCTGAGGTGCCATCAGCTATCAAGCCCTTCGGGCTGGCGTCAAGCTCAACGGTTACCCCGGTGAATTCCACGTGGAGGGTTTCCGATACCGGGCCAAAAGATGCCTTTACAAGCGCGATCCCGTTGTATCTCTCGCTTGTGAGGAAAGCAGATGCAACACCGGTTTTATCTGTAATCCCGGGAGATGTTATAGTTCCGAGTGAGGTAGAGAAAGAGATCTCGGCACCTGCTATAGGATTATTATTGCCGTTCCTGAGCCTGGCTGATATTGTCGAAGTGCTTACACCGTCGGCTATTATACGCAAAGGTTCTGAAAGCAGTGAGAGGCCAATTCCTTGAGAGGTAAATGGAAGCTCCATCTGCGCGGAGATCCCCTCCCCGTAGCTCGCAATGATGCTGGCTGTTCCGGATTCGTATCCGCTCCTCAGGATATTTGTGGCATTTCCAAGCTGGTCGGTGGTCGCGGAGGAACTTATAAAGCCTATATCGGTTGAGAAGCTTATCCTGACACCCGAAAGGGCCTTTCCGGTCGAGGTTTCCCTGAGAGAAGCGACTACAATGGACTCGCTTATGCCATCGGCCGGCAGGGATTCGGCACCCGAGCCTATGGTCAGGGTGAGCCCTCTGAAGGTAACATCGGCCGTGAGCTGTTCCTGCAGGCCTTTGAGGGAAGCTGAGATGGTAGATACAATGTCAGTCTTGCTTGCTATACTGGTAAGCTTTACCCTGGCGATTCCATATATATCCGTCTCCGCCGACGGCTCTATAGTTCCGGAAGTTGCCGAAAACTCTACGCCGATGCCCCACATCGGGTGGCCACCTGAATCGTAAACTGCAAGAGCGACCTCACAGAAGCTCATTCCGTCCGCCGGTATGCTCCCGGATGAGATACTTATGAAACTGTTTATGCGGGTAAAATCGACCTCGACTGTCCTCTTCACATGGTCCAGGCTGGCGGTTACAATCGACTTACCCCCTGAGTTTCCGCTCGTGAGCATGGCCTTGGCGATCCCAAGGCTGTCTGTCAGCACCGTTTCAGGTATCTGTCCGAGGGTTGCGGTGAAGGCCACCTCCACATCCAGGGCAGGATCTCCGCTGCTGTCGAGGACCTTGACATAAATTTCAGATTCAGCTCCCCCCGTCGGTATACTCTCCGGAGATGCATGTATTTCTGAGATCTTATAGGCAGGAGCACCTATCGGGTTTACGGGATTTATATTGCTTATGTCTCCCTTTTCGCAGCCAAACCAGACGGTTGATAATATGAGAAAAACCAATGCAAGGGTGTTTAACTTTCGATCCCTCATAGACATCTCCGTTTCCGAAATGCCTTTCAGATCCCAACTTCCGCCAGATAAGTGCGAACCTCCATCTTTACTTTGAGGAGAGGTTCCCGTACGAAAGATTTCTCGCTTTCCATATTTAGATTTGATATAAAGACAGGAACTGACAATTTTCCGAGGTTTATCAGAAAACGCCCGAGTTCCCTATACGTGGTGGTAAAACCGAATTCAACTATAAGTATCTTATCACCCTCCTCGGATTCAGATATTTTGTTCCCTGATATAGCAATCTCCACCCTCGAAGATCTGGCTGCTTCCCTCAACACATCGAGAAAGCGGGGAATTTCCTTCTCTCTCACCAGAGTCCCGAATTCCGAAAGATGTACCTCTCTGAGTTTTTGGTACTCCTTCTCCTTTTTAGAAAGGTTGCTGATTGCGAACTTCGCCCTGTTATAGTCCGACTGGGCCTTCACAACCGCGAAATTAAGGTTTCTCCTCTCGTATCTCAACTGCAACATCAGCTCAACTTTCGCTTTCAGGAAAAGGATATAGAAAAGCCCCACAGCGATAGCCAGAGCTACAAAGAGTATAAATGCCCTCCTCTTCGAGATGTAAACCAAGCTTCACCTATCCCTTTCTTCTGAATGAAATATCGGATACTATTTCGAACTCAAAGAGCCTGCGATCCGATTCTCCAATGGATATCTGGTTCCAGATAGGGTTCACGAGATAAGGAAGCTCCTCTAACGAAGAAATAAATTTATCCGCCATATCGCTGGACGCAGCTATACCTGATATTTTGAGCTTAGCGTGGGCCTCAGTCAAATCCTTCTTCTTTCCTGGTCTTGCAGGAGTCTTCCGTACAGGCTCTATCCTGAGCAATGTCAGAAAGACGCCCTGGGGTATGGACAGACTCAGGTCTTCCAGTATATTGCCCAGCGGATACTGTTTATTTTCAACCTTGTTGCTCAATTCAATGAGTCTTTTTAGGGCCTGAAACTTTAAGTCAATCTCCTGGGCTTTCTCAAAATCGGAGCTAATGGCGGCCATCTGCTTCTCATTGAAATCCTTCAAAAGTCTGAGCTTCTCTATCTCTTCCCTTTCCGAGCCAATGGACGAAAAGATATGGAGAGAAAAGGCAAAGGCTCCGGCCACCACAAGGAAAAACACAACCATCATTGCGACAAAAAACCTCGGCCCCAGGTACTTGTCCTTTTCCGAAACCGGAAACAGAAAATTTATGTTATCCTTCACTTTCAACGCCTCTAAAAGCTGCGCCGATCGCTACAACCATTCTGGGTATAACCTTCTCCTCCCAGTTCTTCTCAAGTGAGAACCCTGTATAGCTCCCTGAAGTATCGAACTGCAGGCCTTTTATTCTGTAAAGGGGTTTGACCTCAGGTCCAAGCATATCCTTCAATCCGGATGAGAGCTCCTGGGATGTGGCACCATCTCCCACGAGGACGATACCGTCCACCGACCTTTCCCTGAGCTCGGCAAGGCAAAAATCTATAGTTCTTTTTATCTGCTCCGCAAGTGAGGAGACTAACCTTTCTATGTACTGTCCATTCTCTGAGGACTCCCAGGGACGAACCCTCAGAAAATTCGAAATTTCCGGTTCCCCCGTCGGAAATTGTCTTGTAAAACGGAGTCTGCCACCATCCGTGTACACAAACGTCACCACCTCAGCACTTATATCCACAAGAGCTATCTTGCTGTTGCTTTTGAAAAAACGTTTTGAAAACCTTGCCAGAGCAAACGGTACGGCTTCGATTGCTAAGGGCTTGAGTCTGAGGGATTTTACCCTCGAAAAATATTGGCTAACTTCTCTGCGTTCAGCTATAG
Organism: uncultured bacterium; assembly: GCA_964611725.1. GTDB lineage: Bacteria > Latescibacterota > CAZTBA01 > CAZTBA01 > CAZTBA01 > CAZTBA01. The sequence goes on along the minus strand of CAZTBA010000291.1, from coordinate 3,952 downwards.
CTACAGCAATCTCGTAGGATTTCTCCGAAGAGCTTAGGACAGCATAATCTATAAGGGGATCACCTGAGGTTATATGGGGTATATGGTCCCATCCGCGCGCCTGGGAAAGGACTATACTTTCGATCTCATTGTCGGGCATTTTCGGGAAGAAGGACTTCCTGAGATAAACATTCCCCCTGGGAAGTGTGGCGATGGTTTTTTTCGATTCGAAAGCTGCCTTTTTGAAACCCTTTAAGAGCTCACTCTCAAAGTCCTTTTTCTCATGAGTATTGCCATCCCACGCATTGGATATGAAGAATCTTACCGGAGAGAGCTTCCCATCCTCCATACGAAGTTCGACAGCCTTGACCGAGTCAGCTTCAAGGTCGAGTCCGATTGTAGGACCGTATTTTCCAAACATTGGAAATCCCATCATGGGATCATCTCCCAAGTATGGCATCAACGAAATCTTCAGGGACGAAATCCCTCAGATCCTTAAGATCCTCTCCAACCCCTATCATCTTCACCGGAACCCCGATCAGGTCGGAGATGGCCAGGATAGCTCCGCCCTTAGCCGTGCCATCGAGTTTCGCGATGGCTATTCCAGTAACCCCCAAGGCATCGTTAAAAAGTCTCGCTTGTGATATCGCATTCTGTCCCGTTGTGGCATCCAGCACCAGCAGGATCTCATGTGGTGCACCATCCATCTGTTTCCCGAGGACCCTTTTAATTTTTTTAAGCTCCTCCATAAGGTTCTTTTTGGTGTGAAGCCTACCCGCGGTATCGACTATGAGGACATCGGTTCCCCTGGCCTTGGCTGCGGAAAGGGCATCGAAGGCGACCGAGGCAGGGTCCGACCCCGCACTGTGGTGGACTATATCCGCACCGACCCGTTTGGCCCAGATTTCAAGCTGCTCCGTAGCGGCAGCACGGAAGGTATCGCTTGCGGCCAGGAGCACTTTCTTCCGCTCCATTGTGAGCTGCCAGGCCAGTTTTCCTATCGTGGTCGTCTTACCAACACCGTTCACACCGATCATCATAATCACATAAGGCTTAACGTTTTCGGGGACTTCGAACTTGCCTCCATGGTCCATGATCCTCAGCATTTCACTTCTCAGGAGATCCCATATCCCTTCCGATCCCTGTTCCCTAAGACCCTGATGTTCCCTGATCATGTCTATTATCTTTGCGGAGGTCTCAACCCCGACATCCGAGGTTATAAGTATCTCCTCTATCTCATCGAGAGCTTCATCATCAAGCTTCGGATTTCTCCTGATCACATCCCCTATCCTCGAGACAAAATTCTCACTCGTCCTCGACAGGCTCTGTCTCAGGCTCTTGAAGAAACCTCTTCCCATAACCACCCTCTCAATCCATCAAGCACACCTTATTCTTGCCCATCTTCTTTGCCCTGTACATAGCATCGTCAGCGCCTTCTATCAGCATGTCCTTGCTTGTAATGCCATGGTGAGGGTATGAAGCAACACCGAGGCTGACTGTAACCTTAACCTTAGCATTGGGAAGCTCGAAGATATGGCCTTCCGCCTCACGCCTGATACGTTCGGCTACCTGATATGCATTCTCGAGGTTCGTCTCAGGCAATATCATAACGAACTCTTCTCCGCCATATCTCGCGAGTATATCAACCTCCCTTGACCATCTCTTAAGTATCGTTGCTATGCCACGGAGCACTATATCGCCCTGCTGGTGTCCATAGCTATCGTTAACCTGCTTGAAATTATCTATATCCACAAGGATAAGGGAAAGGTTACTTCCATAGCGGCGTGATCTTTCGAACTCGTGTTGGAGTCTCTCCTGAAATGATCGGTAATTCAGAAGCCCTGTAAGCCCGTCGGTCGACGCCAGAAGCCTTGTGTGCTGATGGAGCGATGCATTGTCCAAAACCGAGGCGATCTGTCCCGACATAAGGTAGAGTATCAGCTCCTTCTCCTTCGGGATAGCATTCGTACCCCTGTCATGTGCACCTAAAAGCCCCATAACCCTCGTCTGTATAACCAGCGGGATTATTGCATTGGATCTGATGGCCTCTGCACTCCCGGATGAAGTGATGTAAGAACCGGTTCTTAGTGCAAGCTTTACCAGGTCATCCCCGGGGAGCTCATTCCCCATGGACTCCCAATAGGAAAGCATCCCGCTTTTGATGGCTTCAACGGCATCGCTATCGAGTACTGATCTCGAGTAGAGATAAATGGCTACACCCGAATTATCTTTTATGAGAAGCGAGCAGCATTCACTCCCGATAGCGTTGTTCAATCCCCTCAATATGGCATCAACCACATCCTCGTAATCTATAGTCGAAACGAGTTTTCTCACAAGATCATGGAGGTCAACCAGATGTTGCACATGTTTCCTGAGTTCGACATCAGACTCCGGGATCTTGTCGAGAAGGTTTCTGGTTTTCAGGGAGAAATCCCTTTTTGCAAGTGCCTCTTTGACCCTTACATCGACTTCAGCGAATGTCATCGGCTTCTGCAGATAGGAACATGCGCCACAGCTCAAAGCCTCCATAACCGAGGAGTCGGTAGCATGGCCTGTTATCACTATCACCTCCAGAAACTGGTACTTATCCTTCGCCTTCCGGAGGATATCCATACCACTTACGGAGTTGAGTTTCAGATCGGTGATTATGAGGTCGAGTCCGCCCTTCTCTATCCTCTTGAGCGCCTTCTCTCCAGACACCTCAGTCTCAACGTTGTAATCCCTTCCAAGAAACTCGTAAAGTATGTTGCATACTTCAACCTCGTCATCAACAACAAGTATGGAGGGCCTCCAAGGTCCGGACAACCCGTTGCTATTTTCTTTTCTCTTACTGTCCTTCATAGGGATCTCCTGTATAGGTTTGTTTTCCAATCCCTCCCAGATCATCAACCTGCGCCTAAAGGCCTGAGAAAGCCACTATACTCAGTGAAAAGGACCTCCCTGAGAGGAGTATTGTCCGGGCATTCAAGTTCAGGGTCAGCACTGAGGATATCGAAGGCCATTTTTCTGGACTCCCCGAGAAGCCGGGAATCGTGGACTATATCGGTGATCCTCAGGTCTGGAAGACCTGACTGTCTTACCCCGAAGAACTGCCCAGGTCCTCTGATCCTCAAATCAGCTTCAGCTATTTTGAACCCATCGTTGGTGCTGGTTAAGGTCATTATCCTGGCATTGGCCTCCTCGGTTACATTTTCCTCCTTTATAATCACACAGTACGACTGGTATGGGCCACGTCCAACCCTGCCTCTTAGTTGATGAAGCTGGCTTAGACCGAACCTTTCGGCATGCTCTATGACCATAACAGAGGCGTTGGGAACATCCACACCGACTTCTATAACCGTGGTACCCACCAGCACGTCTATATCACCACTTTTGAAAGAAAGCATGGTGTGACCCTTCGACTCCCTGTCCATCCTACCATGGAGAAGCCCCACTTTAAGCCCCGAAAAAGGGCCCTTTCTCAGCATCTCATAGTTCTCGATGGCAGACCTGAGATCAAGAGTCTCAGATCCTTCGATCATAGGGTAAACTATATAAGCCTGTCTCCCGGACTCAACCTCACTCCGCACAAACTCGAAAATCTTTCCCCTTGATTCTTTCCCACGGCAGACGGTCCTGACGGGCCTCCTGCCGGATGGTATCTCGTCCAAGACGGAGACATCGAGGTCTCCGTATATTGTGAGGGAAAGCGACCTCGGTATAGGGGTAGCTGTCATCACGAGGAGATCCGGCACTATCCCCTTGTTCCTGAGTTTCGACCTCTGGATAACCCCGAAGCGGTGCTGTTCATCTATGATAGCCAGTCCAAGGTTATTGAAGCTGACTCCCTCATCGATGAGGGCATGGGTCCCTATGACTATATGCGTGCTTCCATCGGCCACCGCTGAAAGGGCTTCCTCCTTCTCCGACCTGGACGACCTTCCGACCAAAAGCACAGTCCTCACGCCGAGCCCCTTCAAAAGCTCATCCATTG
>CAZTBA010000290.1:0-8036 GCA_964611725.1 uncultured bacterium | reverse complement strand
GTGATACTGAACCCTTATGCTGTATAGCTCCAACGGCAAAATGAGAAATCTCAGTATCTAAATAAGCTGGTTATCAAAGAGCGATTTTAGTGCAATTTTCGTGGTCAATTGCCTTTCCTTTTGTCATTCTAAAATAAATACAATACCAAAGCAAGTCAAATATTGAAATCTACAAATGCTGAAAACAAATCTTGCGTATGAGATTCCTTCATCAAATCCGAGATGCGAAAAAAGCATCGCTCGATACGCACCGAATGGGTGGCTTCGATCGTATGAAGAGATCCAAGATAAATCCTTCATCCCATCTCTATCTGATCTCAGACAGGTGGTTAAGAAAAGTGACTGACAATGCCTCAATAGGAGCTGACTACGGGTACTAACCGGATTGATGCTGTTGGCGAAATCGTTTATCTCTCGCCAATGCCCGAGAATAGCCCTTTGAGAGCTGGAAAAACGTGAAGAGGACGCCTGCACGCTCTGGTTATCTCGTGACTGTCTTGCGCAAGAGACAACATGTAGAAGCAAACCCGATACGGAGCAACCAAATGGCGTGCCATTGCTTTAGCCACTGAAGTATCCTTTCAGCAATAGGATGTTCCGGAACAAAGTGCCCGACAATATCGGTGTTCTCAAATCCGGCCAATTCTCTCAGGGCTGTGGTTAGGCTGCTTGGGATTTCAAGAGATTCCTGAATGAGTTCACGATGACTTTGCACCCAATCAACGACAGAGTCAATGTCTCCTCGCTTCTGGGTACGAAATAGGTGCCTCAGTACCCCTAAGGCCTCTCAAGTATGGAAAGATCAGTTAAGCCCGCCTTTTATATTGAGCAGAAACAGATATGTCCAACAATACTTCTGATTTATGTCGAGAAACCTTGGGATGAATTAGGCTATCAAAAAAGCAAGGGACCAGCCCAAGCGATCGAGGGTCTTACATAAAGATATTGTCATATAGGCAGATAAATAGACAATATTTCGATATTCCAGTTACGGACTTCAACCCATTTTTCGGAAGAAAGCCTGTCAGAATGGAGATTTGGACCATTTCCCGGATTATTAGAGAAAGGGGAGAGTTTTCCCTGTTATTTTGAGATAGGATAGAGTGGTTTTGTGAGTATCCTATAACTATTCTTATGGGATAAAATCCTTGACAAATCAGGGATTTTTTTGTATAATAACCATAAAGGATTTCAAGTTATGGGACATAGCATTTTGAAGCTCATCTAACCAATAGGGGAAAAATCTATGGATTTCAGGGAAGCTGTGGACGCCTTCGTAGAATACCTTACCTCTACAAATAGATCCGAGAATACCATAGATGCCTACCGGAGGGACCTCGGACAGCTTTCCGGTTTCCTGAATGGGAAAAAGATAGAGGAGATAAATAAGGGAAACCTTTCGAAGTTTATGTCCTCACTTGCCCGAAGGAAGCTTACAGGAACCACGAGGGCAAGAAAGGCCAATGCAATAAGGAGCTTTTTCAACTTTCTGGAAGGCCATAGCTACTTGACCGGAAATCCTGCAAAGAGCTTAGAGCTTCCCAAGAAGGAGGAGAAAGAACCGAGGGTCTTAACGGATCTCGAATACAGAGCCTTGAGAGATACAGTGAGAGAAAATCCCAAGTATTCAGCGGTCGTTGAGCTGCTTCTGCAGACTGGCATGAGAATAGGAGAGTTGGTGAGCCTCTCTCTTGAAGATATAGATTTTGGGGACAAATTCAACCCCGGACACATAGCCATAAGGCAGGGTAAAGGCAAAAAGGATAGGATCATCTCCCTTAATACACCGGCTAAGAAGGCTATCAGAAAATATCTGAAGGCAAGGCCGAAGAGTGAATATGAGCACCTCTTTCTTTCAAGGTCAGGAAGACCGATGCATGCGAGGAATGTCAGGTATATGATCAGCCAGCTGTATAAGAAGGCCGGGATAAAAGGCGCTACTGTCCACACCTTGAGGCATACCTTCTGCACCCATCATGTGGCCAGAGGGACAAACTTGATGGTTGTTGCTCAGATGGCAGGTCATTCGAGGCTCACCACAACCCAGAAATATATCCACCTGGCAAAGGAGGTCATGGACCGGCAGATTGAGGATAATGCGCTGTAACATGGCATTGGCAACACAAATTTCGACAACTTGCCCTTAGCGGTTTTGAGAGGGGGAAATGATCTTTATACGGTTTTATAATAGATACTACTCAAATGGGCAGGGAAAACCTCAAATTGTTCTGCTCTGAGGCACGGGGTTTTACTCGTTTTTTCGAAAAAAGGCCAGCACAGGCCAAATTTGAGGGGTTTTCGCTAATATTGGGGGACATCCGAGGTTAAGGAGCTGCAGCCGAGAACATGAGGCAGAAAAATGGCCTATTATGTTTATCACCATATTACAATGAAGCACGCCACCATTCATCGGAGTTTTTGCTATGCGGTTAAGCTATTCAAAGATCTCCACCTTTCTGGACTGTGGATTCAAGTTTAAGCTCAGGTATATACACAAACTCCCCCAGAAACCTCGATCGCATCTCCGTCTGGGCAGTGTGCTGCACTCAGTGTTGGGGAAATTCTATATAGATGCTGAGGCCGGACTTCCAAGTCTGGATTATCTCTTGTCCTTATACGAGGAGGCCTGGCCATCTCCAACTGAGAATTACCAGAGCCAATATGATCTGGGAAGAGAAATCCTAGAGGAGTATTACCGAAGCAATATGGACAGTTGGCGTTTTCCCCTGTGGGTAGAATCTGCCTTCAATGTACCTTTGAGAGGGCACACGATCGTAGGAGTATTTGATCGTGTGGACTCTCTGGAGGACGGTAGGACCGAGATCATTGACTATAAGGCACAGAAGATACTGCCGACTCAGGAGGAGATAGATGAGGATCTGCAACTGAAGGTATATGCGCTTGCCTTCAGAGAGATAACCGGCAATATCCCCGATCTTCTGAGCGTATATCACCTGAGAAGCAACCGGAAGTGGGCGACAAGTCCGAGTAGGGAAGAAGTAGATGCCACAGAGTCCAGAATGTTAGAGGTAGCCAAGGAAATAACGTATGGGCGGAATTTTAGACCTAAGGCAAACCAGAAATGTCGTTGGTGTGACTACAAAACCTATTGTCCTTTGAAGGCAACGAATCCTCTTCCTATTCCTCATGAAGGTGCTGATAGACAGCTATCCTTACAGTTGAATCGGTAGATAGACATTCCTATGAACTCTTTGGGTAAGGCACTCTGGCTTTCCTATGGTTTTGTAGGAGGCAACCTTCAAATCATACTTGACATATTTTTCTTTATCTGTATATTACCATCCAATTTCAGGGAAGGTTATTATTCTCCCTATCCAACATGGGCCATCGCTTAGCTTAGAGCATCTTTAGCCTAAGCAGAGGAGGCCTGTATGCAAATTTGAACAACTCTGTCAGTAGAAACTGGACAGGGTTTTCTGTTTTTAGAGAGATAGTTTCATAATGATCCGAGTCCCTGGGAATTGGGATAGAGATTTACTTCCTATCTTCCGCACCCTCGATCGGGATAAGATAAGAGTTTGAGATAACACTTTGAAAGATCCATAAGATTAACCAAGAATGAGGTATCCAAAAGAGTAGACTATTGACATTAACACTCTTTTGGGCAGACTATGCCTCAGGAGAATCGATAGAACAGACAAGAAACTGGTGGACATCTGCATGTCAGCTAAATCCATGATAGATCTCGGAGAAGTTCAAACCCAGAACGGAAAAGACTCCATTTTGAGTCATGTTAAAGGAATTGGGTATTTCCTGAACCTCGTCTTTACTGACTATAACAGTCAGGGCATAGCTTCTAAACACATTCAGCAACGTGCTAGTGGTTGTCTTACGGAGTCTTGGTTCAGTTACGCTATTTCGATACCACCTTTCGATCAACATGTAGACCATCAAAGCCAAAAACAGAATGAATATCAAAGACTCTATCCTCGCTTGATTTTGAAGGAAGATTGGGCGTATCCGCAGTGGTCCTTTCAAATCCTTGTTTGCACTTTCACAATAGTGTTGCTCCTTGAAAAGTCTAAAGATTGTTCCCATAGGATGTTCCATGAGAGTCGTTCCCAAAAGATATATCCCATCCAATCTTGCTTGCCTCTCAAGTGCTGCTTTATCCCATTTGTAGTCCAGGGATATTGCTTTCCCACCAGAACTCACAAGCTCTATCTGAAGATGTCTTCCTTCTGGATATCTCTTACGAAGCTCTTCAATTTTGGCTTGAAGTTTTTGGGGATTGTGGTAGTATGGCATCCCCACTTTCTCTTTGAGAAGATTAATCTCATCTTCAATCTTTGCTATATGCTTCTGCCTTCTATTTCTATCCCTCTTGGCTTTACCGTCACTCCTGACAAAGATAAAGCGCATCGGATATTCCTTCTTTCCATAAGTCAAGTTGCTTTCCAACTCAAGCCCATAATATCGATCCTGCTCGAATCGATCCTTCTTCCTCGCTTGATTTTGGGAAAGATAATCAAGGAGGGTGAAATCCTGTCCTCTTTGCCAGGCATCTTCCAGAAGTCTGAGATATTGCTCAGTCAGCTTCATGTTTGCTATCAAATCAAACCCTTGTTTCACCGTCTCAGATACTACCTTGCCACTGAAACATCCTTTGTCATTGATACGGATTACTCTATCCACCTCAAGATGTTCTTTCAGATCTTCCATATTCTTTATGGTTGCCTCAAAACAATTGGCGTTACCATCCAAAGGCTCATAGAATATCGGCACAGGTCCTTTACCATCATTTGCCACATCCAATCCTATCTTCACCGCTTTGAAAGCAGAGTCCGAAGGACGACTCTTTGTGTAGCTTATCTTGATGTATTCTTCCGTTTGATTGTCATATGCACCCCTGAAATGAAAAGATGTCAAATCCCAATGAATATACTCAATCCCTATCTGAAACCGCCTCGATATATCCCTGGCTATCGCTCCTTTCAACACCATTATCTCAGATGCCAATGCATCAAGTGTTCTGCCAAGTCTGTCATCATTCAATTCCTCTGGCGCAATCCCATACAACTTCTCGCTACCTATATCTTCTGCCCACTCCTCTACCTTATACAATGGTGTAGCAGATGTAAGTCGATTGGCTATCAGTATTTCAACTACCTGTCCATGACTTACCTTCTGCTGTGGATCACAACGAACAAGGCTATCTATTATCTTAGCGAAACCCATTCTGCTAACTATTGGCTTGGCAAGGGCTACAGACCCTATTATTCTTGTGAAAAACTCTACCTTATCTGTCTCTATCATCACTCTCCTCCTTTTTCCCTATATTTTACATCAGGAGGAGACTTTTGTCATCTAAATTTACTATCTATGGGTGCGGAAGATAGGTACTTACACCTGTTCCGATAGCGGAACCTTGCACCAGGCTGCTACCGCAGTTAGGTTCGGATCCGCAAGGAGTATAAGGGGTGTGTATCGCTGTGGTGGGATCTGGTCTTTTTTTGGAGGGGATATTAGCTTGGTAGATTATATGAGGAGCTATTCAGTGCAGCGACGGGGGCCTGTCCAAAGGCAAGGATGAGGTGAAGGGTAAGGGATGGTATAGGCAAGCCGTGGAAACCTGAGAGCGAGTTAAAAGCCCAAAGAAGGAGGGTCACTGTGGGACAGGTAGGTGATCAAGGGAACTTGATAGAAAGATTCATTAAGGATCATCTGAAAGAGGTCTCGGAATATTCAAAGTTTCTTGAGGATACTCTGGACCTTTTGTATGAGGAGGAGATTTGGACCAGAACCGAACCAATTCAGAGCTTTGTCAAAAGAGTAATCGACCACTTTGAGTTCGAAGAGAAAACAATTTTCCCAATCGTTTTGTCGAGTTATGCTATGCCGGAATCCATAAAATTAGTTTTAGAATTGCAGAGAGAACATGGGATTATGTTAAGACAGTTGGAGGAACTCCAAGAAATAATGGGTTTACGAAATACACCTCCTGGAGATATTGTTAACCTCAACAAAGAGATTCATACAAAGCTGGTAAATGTTGTAATGAGAGAGATAATAGATAACATTCTGTCCCATGCATCGAAAGAAGATAACGAGCTTTGGCCGATTCTCGCAAGAGAAATGAAGGATCAGTCAAAAGAGTAGCTATAGTGTTCAGTGGACAGGTAGGTGAAATCCGGAGGCGTAACAATTGCACTGTTAGAAAACAGACTCCAGCTCGCAAAGCAGCATCTTTATAGGCAGTAATGAGATCGCGACCAGAGCCTGCCCAATAGCAAGGAAATAGGTAGTTGTAATAAGAAACGTTGAAAGCACATATAAAGTTCCCAGGAAAAATGAGACGCTCTAAGATCTGAGAAATACAGCAAATCGGAGGAGAAATTGGCAGAGGGTTGTTTGATAGGTTTAGAGCGTTCCCAGATGAGCAGGGGAATTAACACTCTTTCGGGAGAGAATCAAGGAAGAACCGAGAAGGTTAGCCTACGGAGCTACCGAGGTTGGCTGAGATAGCAGGCAAAAAATTAGGCCCAAGCCTGTGGATTTCTCAAAGAGTCACGTGGCTTGGGCCATGGAAATATGCGTAGAGTTGCTGCAAAAATAAATAAGATCTTGACTTTTGTCAAGTATAATTAAGCGAGAAGACCAGTCAAAAGACACATGAGTCCTCAAAGAGGTAAAATGGCATGGCAAGGATGTTAGGTATACTGGTTATCATAGCCATCTGTGTGGGGATAATGGTGGTGAAATTCGGATGTGAGCAAGCCTTTGGGGTGGAAATTCCCGGAGAATGGGTCATTTTTACGGTTATAGTTGGAGTATTGGCATTATTAGCACTACTGAGCAAGCTTTGGTGATATGAAAAAGCAGGCTCCAGCCTGATGTAATCCATCTAACCTTATTGGGTGGTGGTAAAACAATATGTAGCCAGAGCCTGCCGCAAACAAAAGGAGACAATGCACAACTATTATAGTGAATATGAGCGCGGGAAGCAAGTTGTTTGAGCGAAAGGCGGATCTACGAAGTTTTTTACACTTGCGGAGATCGCCAGGGAGGCATATGGGGATAATGGCTATAACTAACCAGAGGAAGGATTCAGGAAAGACAACCACTGCGGTCAATTTAAGGGGTTTACTTTGCCCAACTGAGAAGGAAGGTTCTCCTGGTGGTATTGACTTACAGACATATGCGGCAATCACTTGAGGGATTCTCTCCTCAACGCTCTATACGTTTGAACCTGTTTTTTTCAAGGGAGTGATAGTATGAACAGAGACTTTGAGATAGCCAAAGATGAACTCGAACAGTTGCGGAGAGCTGTTAAAGATAACAAGGATGCGCTTAGAAGACTGATGATGGAACATATCAATGGGATCTTTAAGGCATTCTTTGGGCCTACTGTTGAAACGGCCTGCAATGGTGAAGTTATGATAGTCCAGGGATATGAGATTGAACTTGGGAAGAAAATAGACGCTTTCCTTGAAGTAGAACCTAAAGAGGGTTATCGTGAGACAGCGTTTGTCCTTAAGATATTGAGTGAGGCTGCTGAAAAGGTGGGCCAGAGGCGGTTAGAGGAGTAGAGAGATTAACCAGATATTGGATGTCGAACCTGGGTTGTCTATGAACGAAATAGAGGCGGGGACTAAAAGCAGTTAAGACAAAACAACAAGGATTCTAAGATGAAAAACTGTGTCAAATCTGATTCCGGATTTATTGAGAGCATGAACATTCTGTCTGTAGGTAAAGGGAAAGATTACGAGCCGAAAAGATGCCCCGGGGATATAAGTGAAGAACGTTGTATGACAGGAAACGTAGATTAGAAAAACGGGAGAATGGGCGAGATATGAACAAGGGTAAAAACAATGAAAAACAGACGGGAATTGACAAACTGAGGGTTCTGTTGGCAAACTGGGTAGATAACAGGGTTCAGCTTGCTTTTCATTTGAGAGGGGAAGAAGTCCTTCGAGGTAAGCTTCTTTACTACACCCGTTATGAGTTTGTGGTCGAGGTGGCAGAGGATAAGCCAGCGGTTGTGATTCTCAAGCATGCTGTAGATTATATTCAGA
>CAZTBA010000289.1:0-8041 GCA_964611725.1 uncultured bacterium | reverse complement strand
CCCCCCCGTCCCCCTCTCCGCCGGCGGAGAGGGGGTGGCCGCAGGTCGGGGGTGAGGTTCAAATCTCGCACCCCACCGTCGCTCCAACTCAGCCACGAGCTTGGGATTGAGGTTGGGAACCTTCTCTTTGCTTGCCTCAAGGTCACTGAAGAGATCCTTCTTGGAGGTGTCAGGGTAGATGTATAGAGGGAGAAGGTAATCTATAGTCTTGAGGGAAACTGCTACGTGATCAATCAGCAAGTTCGTCACTAAGGCATGATGCCAGCCTCCTGCTAACTCTACTCGCTTTGGTGTGATGAGCCCTGCATTCTCCCGTATCATGTGCTGCATAACATCTCTGCGCGGCATACAATGAAAGCCGCGGGAATTCCCTGTATAGTAAGTATAACGAATATCGAACGGGCGGTACAGGATCGGCACGATCTTATCCCGATCCAGTCCTGACTCCTTCAAGTCCTGCTGTGCCCATGTAACTTTCCAGTCCCGAGCATCCTTACCCAGATTGTATGCCGTCCGCGCCAACTCAGGGTCCATATTGGCAAACGTAACGACCGTCTGCCATGCTTGCTCGGGGCTCCAGTGGATAGTAAGTCCATCCCTGGCGGTGACGATACCCACACTATTGACCGGAAATACTTCGGTTACCTTGACGAAGCTGTCATAGCGCTCCAGCGCCTCCTCATCACGGGACACAAAGAGGTAAAACTCCGATCTGGGAGAGATCCCTTGCCAATCCGTAGACTCCACATCGTGGCCCGTGAGCCAGTCATTTTTGCCTTCTCTCAGACCCCAGAGATCGGCATGGCATACAAGCCCGCCTTCCTGCCCCCTCTCTGCTTGCGGAGAGGGGGTTGGGAGTGAGGTTTTCACAAAGAAGGCAATTGCCACACCCTGCCGGATGTCGAAGACATTCTCGTCCTTGCTCCCATCGGGACAGGTCTCACGCTTCAAGGAATTGCCGTGCAGGTCGAGCACGTAGATCTCATCAAATGTCCGCATGAGGCTCTGGCGCATGCCCCGGAAAGTGGGGTTGTCCAAGTAGGAGTGGTTGGTAATCATGCCAACCACACCCACTCCCACCCCTTCGATCTTCCACTGGGCGAAGCGCAGGAATTTCACATAGTCATCCTGAAGCCACTTGGGGTTTTTCTCACCGAGAGGTTTACCATCTACTTGCTTGTAATCCCCGATCAGCTTCAGTATCCAATCCCCCCGGTTGGACGAATGGCCTGAGTAAGGCGGATTTCCCAGAACAACCAGAATAGGCTGCCGTTTCTTGACCTCCCCTGCCAGACGGGACTCATGGGCCAATGAGGCCATTCCCGGCAGGTGCGTTTGCTCCAACTCCTCCATCTCAAGGGTATTGGTGAGATAGAGCTGAAAGCGCTCCTCATCGCTCAGGCGGTGCCCCAGCTCCTCCAAGAAGAAGGACATCTTGAGGTGCCCCACAGCATAGGGAGCCATCATCAGCTCGAAGGCGTAGAAATTCTTCAGGATGTGCTCACGGATGAACTCCTCCCGCCCACCCGTGCCGTATTTGCCCTCGAACTCCCGTACCGCCTCCTGGCAGGCGCGGGCAACGAAGGTCATGGTTCCCGCCGCCGGGTCGAGCAGGGTTACACCTTCGGAGGCCAGGCCGTCATTACGGTCGAATTTCGTTTTCAGCAGTTTGTGGAGGGAACGGACAATGTAGGAAACCACCGGTTCGGGAGTGTAGTAGACCCCGCGCCGCTCACGCTCCTCAGGGTCGTATTTGGCCAGAAATGTCTCGTAGAAGTGGACGATGGGGTCGCTGCCTTTGCCTTCCCGGTAGAATCGGTCGAGTATGCCGCCGGCGTCGGCCACGGACAACACCTCAGAGATGTCATCCACGATCCATTCGAGCTGCGTGGGCAGATCACCCAGGGAGATGAACTGGAAGACATCGCGCAGGATACCGATAGTCCGTGGAACCTTGTCAAAAGCCATCCTGCGGTTAAAGCCGTCGCCGGAGCGTGTCCGAGCAGCGAAGAGGCCGTAGGTAATCGTTTGCGCGTAGAGGTCGGCAAAATCCTCATGGGTGAGGTTGGCAATCAGGTACTTCTGGAATGCCTCGTAGAACCCCAGAAGGACATCCTGTCCGTCAAGCAGTTCATCGGCCACCACGTCGCGGAGAAATCGGGTGCGCTTGGCAAGCTCGAAGGCCAGCGACTCTGCCGTGTAGGACCTCGGCAGTGAGAAGGAGAAAAACTGTTCGAGCAGATTAAGGAGCTCGTCGCCTTTCTCCACAGGCGGGACAGTGCCGAGCTGGTGAAGGACAAACGGCCTGGCCGCCAGGACGCGATCCACCAATTGCCCATCGCGGTAGAGGCGGAACTCGAAGAAGTTGGTGAGAATGAGGTTTGGGAATGTCCGGAGATAGCGTCTTAGCTGTTCGGAGGATTCAATACGGTCGAGATCCTCCTCGGTCGGATTCTTAGCCTCGATGTAGCCGGTGATTTGGTCGTGGCCGTTCCACACACGGAAATCCGGGTTGCCGGCTTCGGTCTTCCTGGGAAGGGTAGTTACGTGAACCTCGCTCCTGCCGGTAGATTCCGCAAACCCCTGAAGGAGTTTTTTCAGACAGGAATAGAAGCTCTCCTCCCGGGCATCCCCATGGCCGGCGACATCGGTGATAGCCCTGAAATAATCCGTTAGCATAGCCCTGTTTTTCATAGATCTCTGACCTGAAATATTATGCCTATCGGACTGTGGAGCCCCTCAAATTATCGTTGTGATGGAGACGCCCCGCCGGGGCGTCTCTACGTGAAAAGCTCAGATCACCATAATAGCTACAGGCTCTATGTTATACCCTTGCAGGATACCCTTACAGGCACCCCACGTTTGGCCAGGTACTCCTTCATCTGACCGATCGTATACTTTCCGAAGTGCGCAATTGACGCCACGAGGACGGCGTCCGCATGGCCCTCGAAGATAGCTTCATAGAGGTGCTGGAGCGTTCCTGCTCCGCCTGAAGCGATCACAGGCACACTCACCGCGTCGGCTATCGCCCTCGTCATCGGGATGTCGTATCCGGCCTGTGTTCCGTCCGTGTCCATGCTCGTCGGCAGGATCGCGCCGGCACCCAGATCCTCGACCTTCTTCGCCCATTCGACGGCATCGATTCCGGTGGGCTTCGTGCCACCGCTCACCACCACTTCGAAACCCGATGGGACTTCGGATGAAGTGCGTGTATCTATGGCTACGACAATCTTCTCGCTGCCAAACTCCTCCGACGCTTCCCTTACGAAATCCGGATTCCGCACTGCGGCCGTGTTGATCGACACCTTGGACACGCCGATTTCGACCAGATCCTGAATGTCCCGAATGCTCTTGATGCCGCCGCCGACCGTCAACGGAATCGAGATCCTTTCGACCGTCCTCCTCACAGCGTCTATCAGCGTCTTTCTCTTCTCGATCGTTGCCGTGATGTCCAGAAATACCAGCTCGTCAGCGCCAGCCTCGCTGTAGGCCGCGCCGCTCTCCGCCGGATCGCCTACATCCTTCAACTCAACGAAATGAATGCCCTTGACCAAGCGTCCGTCCTTCACATCCAAACACGGTATGATCCTTCTGTAGTCCACTTTCCCTCCTTCCCATTAAGCAATCCTCAAAATGCTCTTGTGACTTCTCGACGCCTGTTCCTCTTGGCCTGATCCTTGTCCCTTCCGCGGGCAGGGGCCAAGGCTCCCCTCTCCGCTTGCGGAGAGGGGACGGGGGTGAGGTTCTAAGAGCAAGCAACAAGAGCTTCGCAAAAATCACTTACCGAACCGGGTTAGCCTTTAACCATCTATCAAACAGATCCTCAGAAAACTAACATTTCCTCGGGTATTTTAACCAGGTATACATGAGACAATCCTTCCCTGTCGGATGTGAAAAGCACCATGCTGCTGTCCGGACTCCAACAGGGATGGGGATGGCTCCACTGGGGATGGGCATTGCTGCTCTCAGAGAGGCATAGAAGCCTGCTCTTACCTGTCCCGAGCTCCACCAAAAAGAGACCACTATCAGGCAGAGTATCAGAGCATGCCCACTTTCCATTATAACTTATCCCTGAGTGCCAGTAGGCCTCAAGGCGGGATATCACCTGACTTTCCTGGTTCCCATTGCTATCGATCCTTACAAGTCCCCTATCAGGGCCGACAAGTGTGGCTATGACATAATCGGTACCGGGCTGCCACATAAAATGGGAAGCCCATCCGTATCTGTTCTCATATACTATCCTCGGATTCGCTCCATCTGATTCGACCCTCCATATGACGCCACGGCTTTCTTTATGGCTTGCGAAAAATATCATAGCATTCGAATTTACGGGCTCGTACTGGAGATGGCTTAAGATCTTCGGATGCTCATATATAACTTCGGGCTCCGCGCCGTCAGTGTAAAACTTCACTATGGCAAACTTGCCGTCGCCGACAGACTGAGAAGCAACGTAGCTCGAACCATCGCCACTTATGCTGCCGCCTCCAAGGGAACCGGCCCCAACGGGAGAAACCCCTATAACCTCCTCCTCGAAGCTATCGACATCGATCGCCCGGAGTTCCCTGCCGGCGGTGAAGAAGATTCTCCTGTCAACGGGGCTTGCATGTGCCCAGGCTATGCCATCGCAATCGGTAAGCTGACAGAGGTTCATACCGTCCACGTCCACCCTGAACAGGTCGCGTTTGGCTCCCCTTTCAAGCGAACGGTACGACCAGAAGACCGCGGTTTTGGAATCCGAAGTAAAACAGCGCGCATGTATGTAGGTATGATTGTTTATGGTTGGGAAGCCCGAAAGCCTCGTAATCTCGACCCCTGTAACCCCGTCCTTCATAAACCGTCGTTCTGAACCATAATGCTGTCCTTTGGCCATTACCACCTCCCCGTAGATAAAACGGTTTATACCAAAAGCAATTGAGTTCTTGGAATTCCATCTACTTCAGAAAGGACGACCGCCGGTCGCCCCTACATTGTCGCCAATCGAAGGCTAAACGATATCAGCAAGTTATGCAATTCGGATAAATTTTTCCACAAAAATGGGGTTATGCAAGTACTACCTGTTAACATGTTCACTCACAAGCTGCGTTACAGGTGAATCATCCGTATCCATGAAGAGTATCCGGATTTTGTCAAATAACACTTCCGGATTTACACAACAACCCCTATGAACCGTAAGCCGGGTCTCTCCGAGAAGGGTTAAATCGGCCGTAGGATCCCCTTCAAATACCGCAATATCTGCGTACATCCCCTTCGCCAGTTGCCCGATATTGCCAAGTCCGAGCGCCTCAGCAGATTGGCTGGTCGCCATCCGCAATACCTGGAGAGGTGATAGACCAATGTCAGCTATGGCCACTAACTCGTCATGCAGGGAAAAACCCGGTATTAGATGAGGAAACGGTGCGTCAGACCCGGCAATTATGGGGACATCCATCTCATACATAGCCGCAAGGAACTCCTTCATCAGGATAAAACTCCTCTGTTCCTTTATTCTTCCTAACATATTTCTACTTCTCGTTTCCTCACTATGCCAGAGATCCTGATAAGCAGGGCTCAACCATTTCCGCCTTCCATCGTAAACGAATTCCAAAGACAGGGGACGTGCGAGGCGATCCCACACCAGAAAAGTCGAGTTAAGAACCGTACCTCTTTTGAGGAAAACTCTCCCGAGAGCTTCGGTAGATTTCCTGGGACGTTTCTCCCAGGCGGGCTTACAGCCCGTCAGGTGCATAATCTGATCGACGCCAGCCCTCGCAGCCTCGGAGGCGCTGGCCAAGCCAAGGTGGGCAAGGACCTTTTTGCCCAGGCTATGCGCTTCTTCACAACCGACGCGTAGCTCATTTGGGCCAAGCCCTACATACAACTTGATGGTATCAACTCCGAGTTCTATCTGATGTCTGATCATCCGTCTCAACTCATCGGCATCACGGGTTCCATAACCTATATGCTTGTGGAAAGGTTTGGGGCCATCCAGCAGAAACCCCGTACACATGACTGTAGGCCAGGTATCCGGCTCCTTTTCGGAGGTTTCGCGAAGCTTCAGAATCCAGTTGAGATCGTTGCCGACATCGAGAACGGTCGTAACCCCTGCTGCCAAAAACGACGGTCCCATCCAACCGTTTAGATGGCAATGAGCGTCAACAAACCCCGGTAGAGCGGTGCAACCGGGTAAGTTAATTCTATACAGGTTTTCCGGCAAATGTTCCCGATCTACCACACCTTCAATGAATTCGTCATTTACGATAACAGCTAAGCCATCCTTCGCATCGTCCGAGATCCCATCCCAAACCCGGTCGGGAACAAGTGCATATCGTTTATTAACGGAACCCCGCGTTTCATCAAAGCCCATAGGTCATCTCATAAGCTTTCATTCCTGCCACCACCGTCACCATCTCGAACCGCCAGCCCGATCGCATAATACTTGTGAATCATATCTATTCGGCCAGCATAGTAGAGTTTATCCCTTCCATCGGGCTCGGGGACAAGACACGGGCAGGAGGCATACACTCCGTCCCAATCACCAGGATTACCATGGGTCAGTATAAGGCTTCGATCCCGTTCAGGCCAGGATATCCCATCCGGACTGACAGCACATGCGAGATTGCATTGATGAGGTCGTCCCCCCATCACGGTGTAGAAGAGGGAATAACCGTCGGGATTTCTAAGGACAAAGGGATAGAATACATTCTCCATCTCCCATTCCAAACAGGGCTTCATGACCGGGTTCTCTGCAGCAGTTTTCCAGTGAACCCCATCGCTGCTCTCGGCATATCCTATCCTGAATTCGCTATATGAGCCCATCGTATACCACATACGATATAAGCCGTCATCCCTGATAACAGTTGGCGCATAAGCATTCCGAAAAACCGGATTGTCTTCATACTTTTGCCAGTGAATTCCATCCTCACTCATAGCATATTCGATATCGTTGGCACGGTTGCCGTTAAACCACATCTTGAAAAGGCTATCCTCTTTAAGAAGACAGCCCTCTGCGTCCCGCAGGATCGCAGGCTTCGCATGGAAATTATCCCGTAGACCAAGTGGCAGGAGCGGATTCCCCCGATTTTTCTGAAAATTAAAACCATCTTCGCTTACAGCGAGTCCGATCTGATAATCAGTATAATCCCTGCCATTTTTCGGTCCATTTGGTCCGGCACTGTAGTACATCCAATAGCGATCATTATTCTTGACAACCATGGGTGCGAAAATATTATGGCTGTCCCATACATCTCCTTTACCGAGACTTACCACAGGATTTCCGATGATTTTACGGAATTTCATCATCGATTAACCCTATTTTATATATGCCGACACATCGATTAGCTTATAGAACCGGATCTCCGGGAGCATTAGCGCCAGCTTACCATCCACTACCGTAAACTTCAGTTTCTCAGGCTCAACACCCGGTTCCAGGGCCCTCACATCTTCGACTTCCCAACCGTCCGGAACCCTGAGGCTCAGCCTCAATCCCTCGACCGGCACAATCGGCTGATCCTCAGGCAGTGGCAGATTATAGTTCACGGCGTGCAGGGTCAGCTTTCCCAGAGTGCCGTCCTGGAGCTTATATGCACTGAACCGGACACCGGCACCTTCGAATGGGTCGGCTATATTGGGCACATATCCGAGACCCTGTCTTATATAACCCGACATCCGTCCACCCCACAGATACCGGTCGGCCCAAAGTTTCCTGTCGATCTGTGCCATTACGTTGTAGCCCTTCGAGATGGGAGAACCTACATCGCTCACCAGGCCCCCCCTGTAGAACCCCAGCAGTTCATCGGAACTCAGCCGGTCCTCCGGCAGCAGACCGGACAGGTCCCGTCCGCATATAAACCAACCACCGGGGGTTGCAGTCGCAACATCGTCTCCCATCCTCTCGTTTTGCACCAGGAGTTTGTCGAATCCTCCCTGCGGACGCTTTTTACCGTTACGGTCGTACCACCCCGTCCCACCCGTCAGAATTACCGTTCCCCCCTCCTTTACGAAAGATTCAAACGCTTGGTGTGAATTACCAGTCAATTAAGTCTGCAAAAGCGAGTGGTGAGCG
>CAZTBA010000288.1:0-8115 GCA_964611725.1 uncultured bacterium | reverse complement strand
GCCGTGGACATATGAACTGGGTGGAATGTGAAGGGAGATAATTCTATGAAGTACGAAGAGATGAAGCCGGTTGAGATCAATCAGGTGCTCCGTGAATGTCCTCTTGCCTACCTCGTGTGGGGATCACACGAATGGCATGGAGTTCACAACCCCGTGGGACTCGATACCCTGAAGGCTTACCACATGACACTGGAACTGTGCAGGGTGACCGGTGGGGTGGTTCTGCCTCCCGTTTATTGCGGTTATCAGACGATGAAACCATGGCAGGGGTTCCACCACACGTTCGAATTCAGCAAGGATCTGGTGCGTAAATACGTCTATGAGCATCTCGAAAACCTCTATGAAGAGGGTTTTCGCGTCATTGTGGTGATCATGGGGCACTATGGTGGCAAACATGTCGAAGCGGTCAAAGCCGGTGTAGCGGATTTTACTGAGCTGCATGACTATCCGAAAGTTCTGGCTATCACGGACTATGAGCCCGCATCGTGGATTAATGTCCAGGGTGGCGATCATGCCGGCAAAAACGAGACGTCGCTGATGATGCACTTCCGACCGGAGTTGGTTGATCTCTCGCTGCTTCCGGATGGTGAATTGGATTCGCGGCGTGAGGGCTGCTCCCCAAATGCGAAGGAGGCCACGCCGGAGCACGGTGAGATGCTTGCCCGGGTGTTTATTGAACAGGTCGAGCCCAGGATCCGGAAACTGCTCGACATGGCGGTGGCCTCATGGCCCCGAGAAATCGCAACGGGCGACTGACACACTGCCGAACACGAGCTTCTTTTTCAACAGATTACAGAACCCACCCGAATTGCCCCGGAGTGGCATTTGGATTCGGGAAATTGGATCGCGTATGCTGTCCCACCTGATGATAGAGGTGCTGATCCCAAGCTCTATATTAATCTGCGTTTCATAAAGACGTAAGGGCAGGGCGTGCCCTGCCCCTACAAGGCGATTTCACCTCGTTCCCACGCAGGAGCGTGGGAACGAGGTGAGAGGTGAACGGAAGCGTGGGAACGAGATGAAAATGTCAGTCGTGTCGGAATGAAAGCTATCATCAGAGCTGCCTAAACAATTATGACCAAGTCTCAACTAAATAGATCTTCTAAAAATTGCTTAAGACAAAAAGGTCACGAAAAACACCTGCTATCAAATTCTTAAACTCCCTTGTTCTGCCCCTACAAAGCGATCTTTCATGGTAGCTGTCGTTGAAACTGCCATGTCGTAGAAACCATTAAGCCCATGAGCTGGTGGGTTACAGGCTATCCAATGCGGTTCGCATCGCCTCGTCCCAGAGGCGATGGAACAACTTCGCTGTAACACCGCTGTCCCCACCATTCACGAGCAGGACGAGCGTCGCATCAACGTCGGGGAAGTGCCGGACCTGGCTCAGAACCCCGAGATCCCCACCGCTATGCCCGATGCCGGGGCCGTAGGGCGTCTCGATGAAGTTCAGACCGAGTCCGTAGCGGAAGCGCTCTGTCCATTCCTGCATTTGAGTCAGCGATTCCTGACCGATCAGGCGGCCATCGAGCAGCGCTTCGATAAAAACGGCAAAATCAGCGGAGGTGGCGATCAGACCGGCGTTTCCAAAGAACACTCCTGTGTTATGGGCTACCAGGTCCGACACGTTCATGAGCCGGCCATCACCGGCAAGATCCTCATAGCTGTTCACGATCCCGGGCGGTGTGGGATAGCCTAGCTCATTCTTGTAGTAGGTAGCATTGAGATCGAGGAATTGGAGAATGCGTTCGCTGATCACATTCGCATGGCTCGACCCTGTGGCGTGATCCATGATCAATGCCAGAAGCAGATAATTGGCATTGGAGTAAATGAAATAGCCGGTTCCTGGTGAGGAAGATTGCCCATGGAGATAGGACAGCAGGCGCTCGGGGGAATACGAGCCCATCGGATCATTGATGAAATCCAGGTCATAGGCTAAGTCGCCGCTGAGATCGGGAATCCCGGATCTGTGGCTGAGGAGCTGACGCACGGTGGCCTCGCCGCCATTGGGGATAGGTTTCCAGATCTTCTTCGGCAGGTAATCGCGGATCCGGGCGTCCAAATCGATTACACCATCCTCCGCCAGAAGCAGGACGGCGGCGGCTGTGTACATCTTGGTCACGCTCGCAGCATGGTGCAGGTGCGTGGGGAGCATCGGGGCGGCAGTCTCGATCTTCGCGTAACCGGCCGCGCCGTTCCACTGCCCCACTGGCGTTCGGACGAATAACACTATGCCCGGGAGTCCCTCGCGGACGTACCGGTTCAGGAGATCCTGCAACACCGGGCCATCCGGATGTGTGTTGGAGGAGGGATCCCAGATCTCCGAGGGTGGTTCGACCGGCTCATTAATATTCAATGTGCACGATACAACCAGTAAGGCGATAGCCAGAGAGGATATAAGCAAGTGAGTCTGGTAGTGGGTAGCTCGACGCATCGGTCACCTCCCCCCGGCTGGCTTAATTCGGTCCAAGGGGATGCGGGCTCCAACAAGTATAAATAGGTGAGGCATGGCAGGTACCTCCTCAAGAAACAGCCCCTGCACTGCCCATTGAACGGAAAGGAAAGGTGAGACGGCAAGGGGACGGGTGGAACTCCCACGATATCCAAGCTCCACTGACAGCGGTATCATGAGCGACGGCTTTCCCCAATCTGTGACCTGAACGTACGCGCCGTCTTTGAGCTCCAGGACTTTTCGCCGCCAGAAGTAATGCAGATATCCGACTCCCAACCGTAGATCGGCGTGTAAACCCAGTGGGAGCGCGTAACTGGCCCCCAGTTCGGTGTCGAGAAATACACCGGTCATCCACCAGTAGTGTTGGAAGAACCCGAGGTTGGCCGTGTGGTATAGCCGAATGCGGTTTCCGGGCCTCAGTGTGCGCTCGGTGCCGACGATGAGGGCCGGATTCAGTCGGTTCGTTACAGGCCCCGGGTACCACGGAACGGTCAGCGAGTGTGTCCCACACGAGACGACAAGCGGAAACCGCGACTGCGCCGCGAGGGATGTATTATTTCCAATGCAGAGCTGTAGCAGGAGGATGAGGAGCGGCAAACCACGCCAGCATGCGTGGAGAGGTCTGCGAGATCCTCTTGCCGAACGAGGCGGGCTGCTGTCAAAAACCAGGTAACAGTGATCGAGAAAACTATGTCTAAGATGGGATAGGATGCCATTTCTAATATTACACATTAATGTAGAATAGAGCACGAAACATCTGTAATATCTCATATTCAGTCTCCAGAAAAACGTGCAAAAGCTTTCACTTACCATATCAAAATCATCCGGATCGTGTTAGCAGAAGTGGGTCTCGTCGAAGATTTCTCCTATAGCTCTCCCCATTAGATTTCTATGGTATTTATATCCCAGTATCTCCAATATCGTAGGGCATATATCTACAATCCGAGCACATTTCAAGCTCCCCTTCTTGATACCGTAGCCCCCGATAATGAGCGGCACACGTGCGTCCTCCCTCACTAACCTGCCGTGATCACCCCTATGTTGATAGTAATCCTCACATATCTCCCAATCCCGTGCTGCTGAGATCAGTATGTCGCCACATCTTTCACTGTCAAATACCTGGGATATGGCTTCCGGACCGTTCGGGCGAAGGGCAGTACATGTACGTTCCAGCCACTCGTCGGCCGGGTGGAAACCCGAATCGACAAGGTATGAACATGAATCATCATCTTTGTATCCTAAAGGATCAGGATCACTTAGAACGCTATAGGAATATTTGCCATATTTTCTTCTAATGACAGATTCACCGTCTTTGGAGAAGATATGAATTACACCGGACATATCCCGGGCACAGAGGAAATCCACCGGCTCGAGTTTCCTGAGCTCTCCCACTAAATCGATGCGCTTTTGCCTTACAGGGTAAGCTCTAAGCAAAGATAAAGGGGGGCGTTTGTCCCAGTGTGTATCGTTTCTTTCATCCTTATATGCCATATATATCTGAGCAAAGGAATTCCCACTGGCGCAGATAACCGCCTCATACCTCTCCGGCTTTAATATCCTCTTATAGGATTGAACGAATTCATCCAGTTCCTCCAGACCTTCGAAGTCCCGCAAGGGGGAGATCACGATATCAAACTCCGTTATGTACTTGTCCATGGGATTATATCTTTCCCTAACGTCTATACCCAGGTCTTCAGCGATGAACCTTCCTATATCCCAGTGTTGCTCGGTCGCCGACTGCCCATGGTCAGATGTAACTATAAAGGTGGTCTGTTCGTATATCTGTCCCCTCTTCAAAGCCTGCACTATCCTTCCGATCTGTCTGTCAAGGTTTCTTCTACCATCATCAGCCTCCCGGGACAAAGGCCCGTAGCCGTGGCTGAGTTTGTCGTTGGCAAAAAACCAGGTAACTATCAGACGCGGGCGCTTCTTCGTCGGCTTTCGAATCATATCAATCGTGGCATCTGCTGCCATTGTATCCACACGCTTGTAGGTCAGCGGTATGATCTTTTCAAGTTGCCCTCTTATCGAAAGTTTGATAGTGGGGAGAATCGGAAGTTTCTCATATGTTGCACCTCTATTGCAATTCTCGAATATGGAGGCTGTCTTTATGTCGGACAACAGCTCAAATATTGTAGGTTTGTCTAAGTCTTTGGGGTACTTTAGTATGTCAACTCCAGGTGCAGGGTAATTCCGTTTTTTCCTGGTTTTCCTGTTAAACCAGACGTTGGATACTATGCCGTGATGTCCCGGGTAATATCCTGTCATAATCGTTGGATGCAGGGCCAGGGTCAGGGTTGGAAAACACACGATGGCATTCTCGACATAGGTGCCTCTATCGTAGATATGCTCTTTGATGTTCGGCAGGTCTCCATCTCTTATCATCCTATAGAATACATCCGCCCTCCCCGCATCGACGATCAGGACAATTACATAGTTTTCTCTCTGCTGAGCCGGCAAGGCCACCCATTTCCCCGTTAGCGCTGCACCACCTGCAACTATCATTAAACGCAAAAACTCACGTCTATCGGGCATTATTTCATTCCCCTCCTTCATGGTGCATTTGAGCGGATCAATTACATAAAGAATCTCAAACCGAACCTGAACAAATCCGATCTTTCCCTTATGGCCTGGTACTCCCCATAGATGATGTTAAGCAATTCGATGCCAAATAGCCCGTAATAGCTCATTTTATCATCAGCAAACACATTTCTAACGGTACCCGTGCCCACGTTTGAGCTCAGTAGATTTCCCGGAAAGTGCAAACTCGTCCCTAAACTTAGAAGGCCTTTTCTGTCAGATGAACCTTTGGTCACGTTAAGAGTGCTTGCCAACGTAATTGGAAACACGATATTTCCCAGCTTGAGTTCTCCACCTATACCAAATAACCAGTTGTCACTCCTGCGTCGGCCAATATGGAAGTTTAGCATATACCTCTTCTGATGTTTTATCTTTGCTCTGCTGGGTGGTTCTACCTCCTTGCTTGCAGGAATGTGGGACTCATCAAAGATCCCCCATAGAATCTTTCCATCGAATCCTTCGTCCACAATGTATTCTTCTTCTGAGTCGTTTTTGTTATCCTGGCTTGAGGCATGGGCGGGATTGATAAATGCCATCATAAGCAAGATGATAAGACCGGTTCTCTCAATAGAATCCCACGATGGAGATTTCCGATATAGACACAGATTGAATAGCATATATCAGATTCCTGATTTGTTAAACCGGGAAGTTTTTAGTATGAAAAAGCCCATTTTCAATGGTTAAAATGCAAGTGTAAACCGCAGGGGCACGATTATGAAAATCAAATCGTGCAATATTTTTGATGAGATGCCGAAACAAGTTCGGCATGACAGTTTGCCAGATCCGCTACAGCAGTGTACCAGAAACGCCGTCTCTTAGTGTCATCCTGAACTCGTTTCAGGATCTCTTTGAATCTAAAGCATGGCCCGGCTATTTTATGAATTTTCATTATCGTGCCCGTTGAGGGGTTTGATGACGAACATTAAGTAAGTGAGAGTAAGAAAAGAACCGAAGCGTCTTTCATAGTCAGGGCAGGGCATGCCCTGCCCCTACAGAAGTTACGCAGGACGCTGCAACAATCAATGACTAAAGTGTTACCCAGCTATTTTCTTAACCTTCATAATCAAACCCCTACAATTCTTCCCGGATTCTCCGGAACATTGGCAGCAAATTCATAGATTTAATTTGCGTTCTGTATAAAGGCAAGTGGGGACGCATCACCCAAAACATCACTCAGACACCCATAATACCATGTGTCAATATATACTCCACTGATTGTAGAATGGCAGGGAAATCCATGTAAAGACACTCCATTTTCACTTTGATTTTCGACCGAGTTTTCCTATCCATAAGATACGGAAATACGGTGACATGGCAAGGAAATTTGCAGAGTAAAGAAAACTATGAAATAAGCATTCAGGAGTATAACGTACCTGGAAGCGAACGACAAACAAAAATTCAAACAATACCAATCTGGTCGGTACTCGTATTGTGCCAAAATCTTATGTCTTCGGGATGTTGTGCCACTAAAGGCACTGACCCACAGTTTGAAATACAAGGACCACATTCTATCTGGCTGTCGGTATTGACAACTGCCTGGGCTTTGGTTTAAACAGCGGGCATTTCACTATCTTGACCTTATTCGACTGCTTACAACTATGCTCGCATTTCGCACACACCCGATTGACCTTTACTCCGAGTTCAACGTTCACTACAACCCCCCATCTTAGAATTATCTTTAGCTTGACCAAGAACATGGAAAACAAATATAACGGCTTGGAGATTTTAGGTGAGAATCACATATTTTGAGATTACGGTAGAGTTCATATCCATAAACTAATAATACCTCACGGTTAGATCTACTATCTGGCAGTTCAGGCACAGAATCTGCTGATTCCTACCTCACCGTTGTTTCCCTTTTCTATTGACTTATTTCCAACAGTGTTTACATTAGAACGTGATTGCATGGTTAAGTAATTTTTACGAAGCTTCTGTTACTTGTTACTGGAACCTCACCCCCGTCCCCTCTTCGCTCGCGGAGAGGGGTGCTTTAACCCTTACCTGGGGATGAGACAGGAGCTAAGCCAGAAGGAATGGGTATCGAAAAACCACAAAAGCATTTCAAAGATCACTTAATAGCGCAAGATTGAGAAAATTAACCGATTTTATCAAAATGAGTTAGGATTTGCTTTTCACAACGACTTGAAATCGAAGGAGAATCGAAGTGGCCAATACCTACACAGCTATTACCAAGAAGGACGGCGACTGGTGGATCGGATGGATTGAGGAGATCCCTGGAGTTAACTGCCAGGAGTCGACCAGGGAAGAGCTTCTCGAGACACTGAGCATCACACTCAAGGAGGCGCTCGAATTCAATCGGCAAGAAGCCATTAGCGCAGCGCAGAGCGGCTTCACCGAAGAAAAGGTGGCCGTGTGAAACGAGTTGAATTTTTCCATCACCTCCGTGTACATGGCTGTAAACTGTTGCGGAAAGGGGCCAAACACTCATAGTGGTGGAATCCACATCTTAACCGGCGTTCAGCCGTGCCAAGACATGCTGAGATCAGAGACTTGCTCGCGAAAAAGATCTGCAAGGATCTCGGCATCCCACCTATGGAAGAATAATATCGAACCATTACATGGTTTTCAGCTTACCCCTGCAAAGAAGTTCCTTCACAACAAACAGCAAAAGCTGAAAGCTTGCCTGTCCCGGATTAGTATCACTTGATATTTACATGATTATAGCCTGCCCCTTATATCATCGAGACGTTTCTTAGAATCGGGAACCATCTCAAAGAATTTCTCGAGTTTTTCGCAGGCATAATCATCGCAATGTGCACAATTCATGATGCCTCTTTCCATTCCGCATTTTCTGATCTCACATACCTTGCAGTAATTGAAAACAAGCCCAGTATTCGATAAACAACCTTCGCAATTGATATCCTCTGGTTTGATGTTCGCATTATATTCTTTCGACCAGAGTTTCGCTACCTCTGCCCTCTTTTCGTCATCGTTATTCTTTGTCGCCAGAAATGCGCCACACTTGTGACAGAGCAGACCACAGAAAGCCACCATTTCGTCCATTCCATTTCTCCTTTTAAACTGCTTGCTTGAGGAGACGCCCCACCGGGGCGTCTCTACAC
>CAZTBA010000287.1:6460-8118 GCA_964611725.1 uncultured bacterium | reverse complement strand
GCCTGAGCCACATCGTGTGGTGAGATGTAGCAACCGAACCATGAATTCGGATCGCGCTCTTCGTGCAGACCTGCCTGTACAATTTTGCGAACGGCCTCAGCATTGCGCTCAAGCCAGACCCAGCAATATCGAAGTGAGATCGCCTGAATGCCATAAACACGAGCGTAGTTCTCGACCATCTCCTCGCCAAAGCGCTTGGTGAGGCTGTAGGTTTCATGGGGCCAGCAGGGATGCGACTCATCTATCGGCAGGTAAAGTGGTTTCAGTATCACGTTGTGAATGCCGAAACCGCTTGAGGATTCGCTGCATCCGTAGACAATCCGGGGGATACCGTTCAGTCGAACGGCCTCAAGCACGTTGAAACAAGTGACCATATTGACTGACATTACGCGGTCCGGCGGATCGTCATAGGGATGTGGTATCGCTGCGAGATGGATCACCACATCGTAGCCTCGAACCAAATCGATCGTGGCTTCCAAATTCATAAGATCACATTGCACAAACTCGACTTTCTTATTGTGCCCACGTGGTAAACTAATATCTAAAATCGTAGTATTAAGATCTTGAGAGACAAGATCTTCCACTACATATTCTCCGATATCACCGGCACCGCCTGTAACCAGGGTTTTCATAGATCACTCCGTCTCCTCATAGCTGCATATAACATTGATTCATCAATAGGCAAATGGTTTGCTGAGTTGAAGGATACGCTCAGCAGATTCGTACCATCCCTGAGGGGCATAGCCCGACGTATGGAGATAGCACTGTACCCTGACTTTGTCGCTCCCCCGCGTAAAAGTCAGCAAGCGGCTCATGGGTACCGTTCTTGTCCCCACGTGATGTCTGGTCAGTGCTGCAACGTTGAGGAAATTCACTTCCCACTTCCTCTCGATATGGGAACGGCCGCCCGTGCGGTCATCAGGGTTCGTGTGGGTATGCCCCCCGAGCCACAGGTCTATCGCACCCGGATTTGCAGCGAGGTAGTTCTCAAAGGCCTGTGCGTCCGGCTGGCCATCTACAAAGTATAGGTAAGAAGCGCCCTTTGGGCCACCGTCGGGGAAATAGCCATGATAGTGAGCTCGCCACTGGCCGTTCTCATCCTTTACAAAGCCCTCCCAGGGGCCAGATGCCACGGTGGTCTCTTTAAGCATGTGGTGATGTGCGGAAATGATAATCGAATCCGGGTTTTCCTCTGCCATCTGCTGCCACCACTCGAAGGTCTCGCCACTGACTGCCCCGGCCGGATATCCCCCTTTAAGGCCACGTCCGACCGGAGGTCCCCCGTCATTCCGATCCCCCATCATCAGGAAGAGTAGATTTCCCACACGAAACGAATATCGATCCCACGTTCCTTCTATCGGATAGGGGCGCCTGACCGGGTCCACACCTGAGTACTCCGTATGCTCTCCGATGGGATCGATCCACTTGCGGAACCACCATTGACATGGTTCGTTCGGACCGCTGGCGTCGTGGTTCCCTACAATGCTATAGAAGTGTTCCCTCGGATGTGTTTGGGAAGCAGCAAACTGCCGAACTACTTCCCTACCCTCTTCATTCTGAGGCGGCGTCTGGCTTCCCGAGAAGTCACCGAGATGGAGCGCGATGTCCCAGTCGAAAGGCGTCCCTCCTTCGCTGCCACCCTGATCGGAATGACGGAT
>CAZTBA010000287.1:0-6450 GCA_964611725.1 uncultured bacterium | reverse complement strand
CGGATAGCCTCAGCGAGGCTCTCCCTTCCAGAGACCCGAAGGTCCGTGCCCACGTGTGAACAGCCGGTAGCCCATAAACGGAAGCAATATCTGTCAGCCATATATTAGTCTTTGTCTATCAATTCCAATGGTTCATCATCTCAACAAACGCTCTGAACATCACTTCTGTCATCTCCGGCTTCACAGCCAAAGCCTCAGGATCACCATAGTTGAAAACGATGAATCCACCATCCGGAGTGGACCAGTTTTCCACCAGTTCCCTCACCTCAGCGCGAATTTTCTCAGGGTCGCCCGAGGGAAGCGTCGTCTGAATATCCGCCGTCGTCAAAAAACAAACTTTGCCGGCAAACCGTTCACCGAGTTCCCTGATACCATATGCACGTGGCTGCTGCATATTCAACACATCGACACCTGCATCCATAAAGTAAGGCACGAAGTCATTTACCTTTCCACAGCTATGAAGTATAAAATGCCACCCATAGTCGTGGACTGTCTGAACCATCCTACGGTATCGTTCCAAGAAGAAGTGTTCGAACATCTGACCGCTGATGAAGGTACCCCCCTGTGTCCCCCAGTCGTCCGTGAGGAAAAGCCCGTCCACACGATCACCGAAACGGTGGTGGAGTTCATCGAAATTCTCCATTTTGAATTCAAGTATCATATCAAGGACTTTTTCTATGTTCTTCGGCTCCAGATAGAAATCCTCAAGTGTCCTGGTGAAACCATGGAGCATATGAAGTCTCTCAATTAGGTTGAAATGGCTTGTGACAACGACGTAGCGATCCCTGGCTTCGGATATAATATCCTCGATCCTTTCGAAATAGAAAGGGTCCCTGGGGTCCGGGGGACGGTAGGTGGACAGCTTGCCCCAATCCTCGAGGGGGTGATGGACCACCTGTCCCATATTCTTCTTTTCCGTAATTGCCCAGCCACATCCCCAATCGTCCTCTGCAGCATTGTCGAAAAACCAGCCCCTTTTCGCTCGATCCATCTCCCAGCAGTCGCAGACGTCATCCGGGACATCCCCAACTTCGTGCTGGAAGAAAGGCAATCTCGGCGGCTTCTGAAATTCTATCGCACGCCTTACGATTTCACGGCTTTTCATAAATTGGGCTCCTATTGCTTATAGTCTACCAAGTGTAATGTCATCCCACTATTCAGGCTATAGCAAGGACAATTGATGTGTATCCTCCCTGGAAAATCTTATAGATTTATCTTTCTTATAGCCCTGAATCACCTTACAGGAATCGGCATAGTATTCAGGATCAATCTCAAAACCTACAAAATTGACCCCGAGATCAACGCAGGCCAGTGCCGTGTGGCCAATTCCCAGGAAGGGATCCATCACTAAACGAGTTCTTTCGAGGCCATGAAGCAGAATACACATCTTTGGGATCTTCACAGGGAAGGTGGCCGGATGAGGTCTCTGGGCCTCCCTGCTCTTGATGGTCTTATAGGGCACGAACCAGGTGTTCCCCCGGCACCTCCTGTCTTTTTTGGCTCCCTCCCAGCGCCCCACATTCGATTTATCCTGGTATTCTACGCCAATAGCCAGCCGATCTAATTTCACATCACCGTTCTTACTCAGGTGAAAAATGTACTCGTGACAGTCATTTATATATCTTGAGCTATTAATAGGCTTATAATGTCCCACAGAAACGTTGTGGGTGATCCCGGGATAGTCTCCTACACCTTCCTTCTGGATGGCGATGGACTTAATCCAGTGAATGACATTTTGCAGACGGAAGTAGTTCCTCATCTCCAGGAGAACTTCAAAGGGTCCCCATGGATCTGAAGGCTTGGAGCCGATATTCAGGAACAGAGACCCGTTGTCGCTTAAAACTTCTTTGACCGTCTGAGCCCACTCATTCATCCACTTCAGGTAATCCTGTCGAGATATCTTATCATCGTACTGCTTATATTCGATGCCCAAATTGTAAGGAGGTGAAGTGACAACGACATCGACTGAACCCTTTTCCAGTTTCCCCTTCATTCCTTTGATACAGTCAATGTTGTAGATCGTGAACTCGTGCCGTGATTCTTTGTAGATAAAAAGGTTATCTTCATGTTTGGCTATGACTCTGCACATTCCATTTCTCATTCCGTATATAGCAACCCTTTATACTTATCTCAACTGAATATTACACCATTTTTCTGTCCGGAAAAATGGCCACGATTGGACTTTGTCTTATGAGCTATCAGCTATCAGCAAAAGCCGAGAGCTGACAGCTGATGGCTGAATGCCGACCTATCAAATTAGCGTCATTTCCATTTGGAAATGAAAATTGGCCTTATATTCATTATCGCCTAAACGGGTTCATACAACCCAGCTTTCCCTTACGCTCTTTTACCATAATTATCTCTCCCCTGCCCGAGCGGGCCGAAGTCCTCAATACCTCCTTGAGGTCCTTGTATTGCTCGGGCGAGATCCTTTTTGAGTCTATCTTAACCTCCTTCACATAACGCACAGTCGGCCCTTTGTCCTTGTTGCCCGGAGAGGTCACATACTTCATATCATAGTATATGGGATGTTTATCTATTGAGACCGGATCAGGAACGGCCTTTAGCATATATCCGGGAGGGAACTCTATGGTTTCCTCCTCAAGGGATGCGAATGTCGATTGAAAGTCGAGCGGGTAGTTTCTCTCGGGGAGTGATGCGGATGAGAAGAACGATCGTGAGAGTAGCTCGAAAGAACCTGTGGAAACGGGCGATTTTACCAGGAAGTATTCCCCTGCTTCAAGGGCGTATTTCGATATCTCGAACTTAAGTTTTATGGTAAATGGGTTATAGAGATCCTCGGTGTCCGATATACTGAGATCGATGAGCCTCGCCCCCGGATAGATCCCCTGGATCACACTTTGCCATATCATCCTCAGCCTTATAGGAGGCATGCTTTTGCACCAGCTACGGAATGCGACGTCGTAGAATCCCGAGGTCACATATGTGAGCTCACCGAAAAGGTTACCCTCGGCGTCCACAGTTGAATGGGACGATATATGGCCCATACTCCCCTCAGCGGGCTGATGCGGTGTTACTCCTAGATCCTCTCCATCCTCATCACATATAAGCACATCCTGATCATATTCCGCCGAGATCAACAGGTCCGGACAGTTCTCAACCGTCGGATCGGAGAAGTAGATACCTCCCTTTCCATCGGACACCGCCACGATCGCATGGCTGAACTGCAGTGATGGCGACTCCTTCTCGACACCGAAGGATGGATTTGTAAGCACAGGCCAGGCATCTATCCCGGCAAGCCTGAGCATCGAGGTCATAAGTACGGCCACATCCCTGCAGACCCCGTACTTCCTTTCATAGGTTTCATCCACAGGCTTCGGCTCAAGCCCCGACTTCTTTCCGGTCCCCAACCCCATATAACGCACCTTTTGGGCCACGAAATGGTATATTGCTTTAACCTTCTCCTCGTCAGTCTCGAGGCCTTCAGTGAGCCTTGTGACCTCATCCTCTATTCCGGGACCCGGTATCATCTTGGGCTTTACGAGATCGTACCACCACTTCGATATCGTCTCCCAGGAATCCGATGTGGTGACCAGCAATTTGGTGGCTACATCGGGAAGTGCGGGCATATCGGGCTCGGGTACAATCCTTGGCACATTTTCAGTCCACCAGGTATAGGTTATCCTGTGACCTGACTCCTCCCTCTCAAATTTCAGCTCGCCATTTTTGACGATATAGGACAGGGGAAGTTCCCTGGGCCCGGTGGCTTTGTACACCTTTTTAATTATGGGATCGAACACTTCGAATATCCCGTAGTCATCGAAATGCCCCTCTATAGGTGTTTGGATGTTCACAGTTTTTATGCGGTATTCTATGGCATCCCCTATCTCGAGATTTTTGAAGGTTATAACCTTTTCCCTCACATCGGGCTCGTAGATATTCATCCTGGCAGCAGCGGCCAGAGTGATATCTGTTATCATATCGGGAGATACGTCAACCGTGGTAGAGTCAGGCTTTATAACCCGGGCCATCTCAATCGTGATCTCATCGTATTTCCTGTAATAGGGAAAATGTATCTCCCCCAAATCCTTCTTCCCGGCTTCAGTGAGGATCTTTACCAGGCCGTACTCCTCAGAGATATATTTCCCATCCCTATCATAGTCGACAGTGATATCCTCGAGGATAACTATGGAATTTGCATCCGGGAAGCGGTCGAGTCCACCGGCTCCGGCTATGAGTGCAAGCGTTTCTGGAGAGACCTCGCTCTGGGAAAATGCTGTGGATAGAATGAGAAAGATCAAAAGCGCAAGAAGTATCGTCGAAGTTCTTTGCATATCTCCTCCCTTGGTTATATTCCAACGATAGATACAAATATATGGCTAATAGGTACCATACAAATTAGGCTACTCGTTGTCAACAGATTTTCTTGAGATAGACTACCGCTTTTGATTGATCTCAATGCCGGAATTTGATATTTTGCCGTAACGCTAATTCAGACAGAAAACTTTCAGCTATCGGAGGCAAAACATGGCATCTGTTAAAGGCCGTCCCGATTTCGAGCTTATACACCGGAATCGATCTTACATATACGATATCCCATACCCTCGGCTTTTTTACTCCGCTCAGGATATACCTGAGATCCGTAAGCTTGCGCAGAATTTCAACATTCTGGAGAGGTTAGTCCAGAAGGCAGATGGCTACCTCTCGGCGGGTCCCCTTCCATCCGATAACCTTCACACTGCGATGGGAGAGGGGATGTCGAGGCTCGCGGACCTGAGTGCTGCATATACATTTACCGGTGGGGCGCGATACGCTGAAGGAACGCTCAGAGAACTGGAGGAGACTTTCGGACTTGATCAGTGGATCTACCCCGTCCATCAGCCAATGGAATTCGATCATGGGAGCGCCAATGTCTCTGCGGCAGTTGCCATAGCCATAGACAGGCTTGGAGGGTTTATATCAGATATTGAGATCTCCGAGCTCAAAAAACGCCTGATCGAAAAGGCGGTTGAGACTTTCCGGAGGGTATACGCGAACAGATCGGAACACTGGGTGACATCCCCTTTCAACTGGCGCAGTATGATCTGCAGTGACATAGGAATGGCACTCCTTGTAGTGATGGAGGAATACCCTCGCTTCGAGGAAGCCATGGGCTACGCCCTGAGTGGCATACTCGAGGTGCTCGATGGCGCACCACCTGACGGAGAATGGGGCGAAGGTCCCGGCTACTGGGCGGCGGCAGCCGGGCTTCCACTGCGGTTCGCCATCCCCCTTGAGAGGATGACAGGTGGGAAGCTAAGCCTTTTCCAGCATCCATATTTCGATAAGACCGGGGATTTTCTCATGCACTGTACAGGCCCCAACGGGAGGGTCTTTGCCTTTGCCGACTGTGGTCCATCACTCGGCTCCCGTCATTATGCCTTGCTCGGGCTCCTTGCACGCAAGCTTGGGAAACCTCACTGGGCAAAGCTCTCCCTCGAACATGAGCCGGAAGATCTCTTCGAACTTGCCTGCAGGTTGGGGACCGAAGATCCGGGAGAACTGCCCGATCCCCCGCTGTCAAGGCACTTCAAGACTTACGACTTGATAACTCTGAGGAGCGGATGGGAAAAAGACGACACTTTCGTGGCGCTCAAGGCGGGTCCTACCGTTGTCGGGCACAGCCATCTCGACATCAACACATTCATGGTAACTGCCCTCGGAGAGACAATGATCCCAGACCTTGGGACCTGGCCTTACGCCCACAAGCTCGGATTCTTCGACCGCGAAAGCCGGCGCTGGGACTTCGATGCCAACAGCTCACTGGGACACAACGTCATCTTAGTGGACCGTCAGGGACAGAAGTTCGGTAAGGAACACTATGGAAAGATTGTGAAATTCCAGCCAGGCAAGGACATAGACCTGGCCATAAGCGATGGGACAAAGGTCTACTCCCCGCTTCTGGAAAGCTATCGGCGTTGGTTCCTGTTCATTAAGCCGGATTTATTAGTAATACTTGACGATATAAAATCGTCCGAGCCGAGATATGTAGAGTGGCTTCTGCACTACGAGGGCGAGTTACAGGAGGGTTCAAGCGACGCGAAAATCGTTAAAGGGGAGGCTGCTTTCGACCTCAATTTCCTCCTTCCGTCGAGGGAGGAAGGGTGGGTTTCCAATCTTACCGTAAGGAAATCATCTTACGAAGATTCCAATAGATTTGAGATGGTAACGCGCGAAAATCGCTATCTCGCCTTCTCCTCGCTCCACCCCTATCCGGAGCAGAAGTTCCTGGCTATCTTTTCTTTCCATGGATCTGATAAACCAGAAAGTGAGATACCTTGCTCGAAGCTTCTGCGTTCAGATGATAGAGAAATTTCATTCAATATCACACACGATGGCGGTACGATGGAGTGTTCACTGCAACTCGATACGATGGAAGCTGTAGTGAGAGCAATCTAACTATACTTCCGCAGATTTTGGTTGACATAGAGCAAGGAAGAAGGTATCAAG
>CAZTBA010000286.1:0-8127 GCA_964611725.1 uncultured bacterium | reverse complement strand
GTCACGAATATCGTGGTCCATTCCCCCGCAAGACCATAGATTATGTCCCATATCTCCCTTCGAAATATCGGATCGACACCCGAGGTCGGTTCATCTAAGAAGAGTATCGAAGGGCCATGCACGATAGCGCATGAGAGGGCAAGCCTCTGGCGCAATCCCCCGGAAAGCTGTCCCCCAAGCTGTCTAAGCCTCCCGGAAAGATTAAGCCTCTCGATCACAGCTTCCTTCCTGCTCCTCGCTTCCCTTCTATCAGGTATGTATATGCCGGAGTAGAAATCGAGGTTTTCCTCGACCGTGAGGTCCTCATATAGTCCAAATTCCTGGGACATATATCCTATTATACGTTTGACCTTCTCAGGCTCGGAATTTATGCTGAAACCGCCGATCCACCCCTCACCGGATGTCGGTCGGAGTATTCCGCAGAGCATCCTTATGAATGTGGTCTTTCCCGCTCCGTTTGGACCCAGAAGCCCGAATATCTGTCCTTTTTCAATGTTCAGGGTAATTTTATCTACAGCGACCAAGCTCCCGAACTTCTTCGTCAGCTCATCTGTCCTTATATCGTAGCCATCCATCGTAAGGTATCACTCCTCAGTCTTTACAAGGACATCCGCAGGAAGCCCGACCTTGAGTGCAAGATCAGGATTGTCGACCCCGACTTTAACCGCGAAAACAAGCTTCACCCTCGTATCTTTGGTCTGCACAATTTTCGGGGTGAACTCCGCCTCCGGGGAGATGTATTCCACCCTTCCCCTAAAATCCCTTCCGGGAAAGGAATCGACCCTCACCACAACCTCATCACCCGGTTTTACCCTTCCGACATCCTTCTCGCTCAGGTATATCCTTATCCACAGACGGCTTAGATCCGAAACGGTGACAAGAGGTGTCCCGACCCTTGCGATTTCCCCGGCTTCGATGAACTTGGTAGTTACAATCCCGTATATGGGGGATGTGACGGTCGCATCGGAAATCTGTTTCTCAACAAGCTTGACGAGGGACAGAGCCCTGTCATAGTTCGCTCCGGCGAGTTCTATCTCTTCCTTTCTGGCTCCTTTCTTTATGAGCTCGTACTGCTTTAAAGCCATCTCATAACGCGCTCTGGCAACCTCATAGACTGTCCTTGCATTTTCGAATTGACTCTCGCTTGCGACACCTTCCGACCGTAGTCTCTCGATCCTCTTCAGGTTCGATTCCGAATTTTCGAGAGAGGATCTGGCCTGCACTACGTTCTCTCCGGCGGATTTTATCTCCTCCTCCCTTGCACCCTTCCTTACGAGATCGAGTTGTGCCTTTGCCGCCCTGAGGTTCGCCCGCGCCTCCATAAGCTTAAGTTCAAGAGACTCCGTGTTCAGCTTACAGATAACTTCCCCTTTCTCCACCCTGTTTCCTTCCTCGACAAAGATGGAATCGACCTTACCGCTGATTTCCGCACTAACCTCCACCTCCCTCGCCTCAACCACGCCGGTCGATTCTATGGCAGTTCTTTCCCTTCCATTACACGATGAAAGAACCGGTACGATAAGAAATAAAGTAAAGATGATCAATCTCGAAGACATATATCCTGCCCTCCTTGTTTCCATTCTATGCCAGGCCTATCATAACTACTCCTGCGAATATGAAAGCCGATGCCATAAGCCTTATCCCCGTATAGCTTTCCCCCAGGAACCACCTTGCGAGAAGCACGCTGAATACTATCCCGATATTTCTGACTGAGCCGACGTAGCTCGCTTTGTCCACAGAGAGGGCAACTACCACGAGGAAATAGGAAAATACGGTGAGTGTTCCCGAAATATAGGCAGCCCGGCGACACTTCCTCAGCTCCCTTCTTATCACCTCGATGGGCCTCATAAGGAAAGTACAGAAGGTCAGACCGGCCAGGTGTGCCAGGAACATAACGAAGACATAAGGGATCGGATTTGCTGAACTAACACCCTTCTTATCTATTATGTGGTAGATGGCTATGGAGAAACCTATCAGGAGCGCGAACTGTGCCCCTTTCCCCCTGAGAGATCTTATAGGCTCGAGAAAGTCAGAGGCCTTCACCGAACGCAGGAATATCATGTATACACCTATGGCCACGGAAAATATGCCCGCTATCCCGAGGATAGAGGCCCTTTCCCTCAAAAGCAGCGATGCGAGGACAAATATAAAGACAGGCGCTGATCCTCTGCTCAAGGGGTAGACTATTGACAGATCGTTGTTTCCGTAGGCCTTGCCTATGGACACTATGCAGAAAACCTGCACAAGGCCGCTCACAACAGCATAGGGTACGGCACCCAGGGGGAGTTCTTCGAAGCCGTGGAATATAAGGAGAGGAGAGAAGGCTGCCACAGAAACCAGTGCCATCGACCAGACGAAGACCATCTTGTCATCGCTTCTTTTCAGGAAAATGTTCCAGGCAGCATGGAGGCATCCTGAGACCAGGACAATCGCCAGAGGCAGAAGTTTCATCCGCCCTATCTCCTCCTCAGGTTCCTCTGGGAGAAGATCATGTCATCGATATTGACGTTCAGTTTCAGATCCACAAGCATCATTTCGGTTCTCGATCCTTTTCTCAGCTTGTCCTCCATAGCTATATGAGTCGGGTAGAACCTTCCGTTGAACTTTCCAATCTCTTTCACCGTAGATACCTTGAGAAGCTTGCCGCTCTTCGAGTAGAGCTCCTCCTTAAGTCCTATGAACCTGTCTTTATCAACCCAGATTTTCCTCCGATAATAGGTGACATCACGAGAGTTGGCTTCGAGATCGACCACGTAACAGTCAGTCCCATCTATCATCTCCGTTCCGACGAGCTCGCAATCATAGTCATCCACGAATTTTCTGGATTTCTCCATAGCATCCTCATAGGAGAAATCGCTGCCCATCATGCTCTGTCTGAGCATATGCCCAGATATCCTTATAACCTTCTCGACGCTCGGGAGGTACATCCACATATCATCCTCGAGCTTCAGATACCTCGTCCCCCTATCTCTCGCCGGACTCAAAAACTCCACAAATGACTTATCCCTTCCCTTTGAATAGACCACCATCTCCTTCACATCCGTCCTCTTGGGGGAATGGATCACCATCTTCGCCTCGGCAGTAGAAGACTCTATATCGAGGTTTCTGTCAACCTTCTCGATAATCTCCTTACCGGTGAGTTCAGGCGAGCTTAGTGAGATTCTCGGAATCCCGATAACGAGGTAAATAAGGATGATTGTAAATTGTTTGAAATTGGCGTTATTTCTGATCATCAAGAAGTCCTTCCTCCGGAAACATGGTCTGAATAAATCTTTTCGCTTCTATCCTATCCCCCTCAACATCCTCATAAGTAAGCTCTGACGGAATCAGTGGCGGGTATCTATCAACGAAGTAATATCCCGAAACACGCTCGCATAATTCACGGAAAGTTTCAAGAGTTGGATTATGAACAACAGCATCAGTAAGTAAGTCATGAAGCGCGTGAATTTTTCTTAACCTCCATCCGTGTTGAAGGAGAAACGCCTTTAGGTATTTCTCCAATGATTGCTGCAGGAAATATCCTGCAGCCTCAGAGTCTCTATCCCTCAGATTTCTTTTTACACGATCCCAGTCCTTTCTTGCTATCTTTTTCCAATCCTCAGGAAGGAGGGACTCCCGAAATTCTCTCATAGTTCGATTCCTTCTTCCAGAATACCTTGTACAAATTGATCTCCTATTCTCAATCTCTTTGCCACCTCTTCCGGTCTCAAGACAATTGGTGAAAGGGCCAAACCATCAT
Source organism: uncultured bacterium (assembly GCA_964611725.1). Lineage (GTDB taxonomy): Bacteria > Latescibacterota > CAZTBA01 > CAZTBA01 > CAZTBA01 > CAZTBA01. The sequence goes on along the minus strand of CAZTBA010000286.1, from coordinate 4,388 downwards.
AAAGATCACGAACAAGCCCGAGTACAGTCGCCATCCTTTCGAAAAAACGTTCCTCCGTAGGTGCAATGATCAGCAGATCGACATCGCTGTCCTCAGTGGCTTCCCCCCGGGCGTGGGAACCAAAGAGGATGACTTTCTCGGCCTGGTAATCCTTTTTCAGCCGCTCGGCTATTCTCTTTAACCGCTCATGTGTCTGTTCACAATTCATAACTTTCCTCTGTAAGATGTTTCTGAGGCGTTTATCAGGCGTTTGAGACATTTTTCAGATGCCTTGCGTTCAACCATCAACCCGGTTTCTGCACAAATATACTAAGTATAACCCTCGACCCTGTCAAGATCTTTCAGTACTTAACCCTCCCAAGCTCTAACAATCCTCAATCTCTAAGCGCTTCCGTCGGTTCGAGCTTCGACGCCCTGAAAGCCGGATAAAGTGCAGCCAATATCGCCAAACCCACCCCATAAGCGAATGAGCTTACAGGATCGCGTATCACAAAGTTAGCATATATTACATCTCCCAGCGGCATCGAGATCCCCTGTGCGGCCCCGCCCAGGTGTATCCCTTTTGACTCAATTACAAGAGACAGAACCGTACCGAAGGCTGCCCCGATCACGCCGCCCGCCACACCTATGGCGATCGATTCGAAAAGGAAGAGGGATGTGATCTCTTTCCCTTTCATCCCGAGCGCCATCATCATCCCTATCTCTCTGGTCCGCTCAAAGACGGCCATAAGCATGGTATTCACAACTGCGAGCCCAGCTATAAAGACTATGATCCCGAATACAAACCCGATTGAGATTCTGGATGTCGACATCGCTGAATAGAGGTCCCCCTGGCTCTGCCATGGGAGGGCTTCGTAATCACTCGCACCTAAGCTAACCAATAGTTTGTTTATCCTGATAGCAAGCTCCGGCGCGTCATCCATATGTGAGCCCATCACTATTATCTCCGTGACCTCGTCTTCCATGTCAAGCAACTTCTGGGCGTCCTCTATTGTGATATAGAAGGAAGACTTGTCGATGTAGTTGAATCCCAGGCTGAATTTCCCCACGACCTTGAAATTCATGGCAGTTAAGGAGCGATAGGATGTACGCGAGATAACCGTGATCGTATCGCCTATATCCGCTTTGAGCTTCTCCGCAAGCTCTGATCCCACAAGCATCGTATTATCTTCGGCACCGAAATAGCTCCCCTCCACGATGTAATCGTCAAGCGACATAATCTTTGCTTCTTCTTTGGGATCTACGCCGATCCCAAAGGCATTCTCGTTAAAACTTTTAATATCAAGCATAGCCCCGAACTTCAGTCTTCCCGTCACTATGTCTGCTCCCTCGATATCGGCGATGGCATTCCTGATATTATCATAATCGTCCACTGCCAGATCGAGCGGAAGCAGCCTTTCCTTCTTGGCGTAGTCTTTATGAGCGACCTTAACGTGCCCGGTTTGGATACGGGCATAGTTGTCGAACAGTCCTCCCAGAGTCCCCCTGAGGTAGCTCTGGCCAAACGTGAGAAAAGCAACGGCCACGGCTATGGATGACATAGTCAGGGCCGTTCTCCTCTTGTTCCTTCCAACGTTCCGCAACGCTATTTTAAGAATGTAAAGCATATCGGCTCCAATAGCTTTAATCTGGTCCCTCAGATCTCACTTACTTAGCAGTTCCTTCACTCAGAAAGGAGAGTTATCAGCTTTCTATGTCCATCTGTAAACAATCTAAGATCTTCAATCCCTGAGCGCTTCCGTCGGCTCCAGTCTCGAGGCCCTCCTCGCAGGGTAAAGGCTCGCGATTATGGAGACGAACACACCGAAAATGAAGGTATAGACCAGGCTTGAAAAGGTGAGTGCCGCGTAGAAAACCCCCTTTACGGGATATCCGAGATCCATGTCACCGTAGGAGGAGAGGTCTATTCCATAGACTTCCCAGTAATAGGTGACAGCACCTCCGATCAAGCAGCCCACCAGGCTCCCGATCCCTCCGATGATCGCCCCTTCCAGAAGGAAGAGCAGCAGAACCCGCCTCGGCTTCATTCCGAGCGCCATAAGGGCACCTATCTCCCTCGTCCTCTCGAACGATGCCATAAGCATCGTATTGGCTATTCCTACGGCTGTAATCACGACTATTATCGCCATGATTATACCCTGGCCGCTCTTCTTCATCCTGTGGAGTTTCAGAAAGTCCTCCGCAAGTTTATCCCATGTGGAGACATCGGCCTTGATGCCGTTTTCCGAAAGCACCCCCTTTATCCCCTTCTCAGCTTGAGATATATGCCTCAAATTCTTTATCCTGATAGCGATCTCAGTGGCCTTTCTGTCCATCTCCAGAGAGTCCCTTGCGAGTCCGATGGGCACGTATACTGTATTCCTGTCTATGTTCGGGTTTCCGGTATCCACTATCCCTTCTATCCTCAGGTCCCGGGCTTCGATAGCATCATAGAGGGTCCTCGTAATGATCGTCAGGTAGTCCCCCACGCCGACCTCGAATATCTTTGCGAGCCCGCTGCCTATGAGCATTCCATCGTCTCCACCGGAAAGGTAATTCCCATCGGTTATCGCCCCGGAGATCTTGAAGACATTTGCATCGCTTTCAGGATCTATTCCTACAGCGAGACACGGGAGGTCATTCACGCCGTCGTTGAGCATTATGGGAAAGGCAACTCTCTCTGAGGCACCTTCCACAAGCGGAAGCTTCCGCAGCTCAGAGACTATTCTGTCGGGATCCTCGATGGAATAGTCCAGGGGTTCTGATTCCTTGTTATCCAGATATCCCGGGGCAAAGACCTTTATATGCGCCGTCTCGTTATCCATAAGGTTCCTTTCGGACTGCTCCCCTATCCCGATCAGCACCCCCTGGCCGATCACCATGGCGCCGAGGCCGCATGCGATCGCTATAAATGTTATTATCGACCTTCTCCTGTTTCTCATCACATTTCTGTAAGCGAGCTTTATCATATTGTACCTTCTTCATCTGAAAATGATACCAATCTGACAAGTCAAGCGTTCAGCCATCAGCTTTCAGCTTTTGCTGACTGTTTATAGCTGATCGCTGAGAGCCCATAAGACAGGGTCCAATCGTGGCTATTTTCTACGGACAGAAGAAACAGTCTCATTATCAACCGAAATGATTATTACCGGCGGTTTTTTATCTTCTTTCATCGCTCTCAACGCGGCCGTCATGGAGCCTTATGAGCCTTCTGGCATAGTCCATAACCATCCCATCATGGGTGGAGAAAACAAAGGCAATATTGTACCTATCGTTCATATCCGACCTAAGCTTCAGCAGGCCCTCGCCCGTTTCAGAGTCGAGGTTAGCCGTCGGCTCATCCGCCAGTACGAGCTTCGGACGTTTGACAAGCGCCCTCGCCACCGCCACCCTCTGCTGCTGACCCCCGGAAAGCTCATTGGGCCTTCTGTTGCCAAGCTCGCCCAGACCGACCTCTTCAAGGATCGATTCGACCATCTCCCTCCTCTCCCGGGCACTCGCCTTCCGGAGCAGTATAAGTGGGAGTTCAACATTTTCAAAGGCAGTGAGCACAGGGACCAGGTTGAAATACTGGAACACAAATCCTATGCCCTCGTTCCTGATATCCGCGAGTTCCCCCCGGTCCAGCCCCGAGACATCCCTGTCATCCAAATATACCTTTCCGCTTGTGGGCTTATCGAGACAGCCCATGAGGTTGAGCACGGTTGTTTTTCCCGAGCCTGAAGGCCCGGCTATCGAGAGAAATTCCCCTTCATCAATCGATATGGAGACATCCTTTAGAGCCGGGACCTCAACCTTGCCGAGTTTATATACTTTCGTTACATCCTCAAACTTTCCAACCGCCAAGCGATCACCCCCTTATATTATTCTGTGTTTCATAAGGTAAGATATTTCTCTCGTATTATATTATACATCTCATTAGCCAACTGCAAGGGCGGGGCATGCCCTGCCCCTTCATCAGGAGTCTATGTGCACTCTTTTCCTGAATGCGATCTGGCATCAGAAATCAACCCTCAGCCAGGAAAAAGCCATATTGCTTCCCGTAATCCCCGAGGGATCAAGCTCCCCGGGTGGACGGAACTCTCCCCCCTCGGAACCAAAGAACAAATAGACACCCAATGCCCAGCTTACGTCCTGAAATACCTCGTACCGGATATATGGATTAAATACCCCAGTGCTATCATTCAGGTTAATTACAAGCGAGGCGGATGCCACAAGGCTGCTGTTGAAAGGATAGGTGCAGAGGGAAAAGAGGTAATCGCGCGCGAGGGTGTTGCGCTCCAAAAGTTTCGAGAAATCATACTTCGATTTCTGTGGCTCGCCGCTTTCGTCCCGGAAATATTCGAGGAGTATGTAGAGGCCGTTCCCGAGACCGAACGTGTAATCTCCGCCAACGACCTCCTTTAAGA
>CAZTBA010000285.1:0-8143 GCA_964611725.1 uncultured bacterium | reverse complement strand
CCTCAACCATCTGCTTCAGATCACGGTTGGTGGCAGCGATCACCTTGGCATTGACCTGTAAGGTTTCAGTGCCACCCACTCGCTCGAAGGTCCGCTCCTCCAGAAACCTTAAGAGCTTTCCCTGAGCTATCATTGCCAGATCACCGATCTCATCTAAGAACAGCGTACCACCCTCTGCCACTTCGACCTTGCCAAGCTTTTTTGACACAGCACCTGTGAAAGCGCCTCGCTCGTGACCAAAGAGCTCACTCTCCACTAACCCTTCGGCTATCGCCCCACAGTTGACCTGGATGAACGGACCTGCCTTTCGCGGACCCAATGCATGGATGGTGCGAGCAGCCAGACCTTTTCCCGTACCTGTCTCACCTGAGATCAACACAGTCATATCATTTGGAGCCACCTCCAAAAGTTTCTCCTGGACTTCACGCAGTGCTTCGCTCTCTCCTACGAACTCATCTGGTGTTCCCTTTAATGCTTCACTCAAAGCCTCCAAGCGGAGATACACCCCGAGCTGTTGCCCTAAGCCCAGATTATCAATGTACATCCACTGTTCGACGATTTTACCGTCCACCCAATGAGCTAGAGCGAGTCCTGAAATTGCCATTTTCTTACCAGTAGGTAGAATGGGCAAGACCTCTGATTCACCTGTGTGTGTGCCCTTGCAGGACCAGTGTGCAGCACTTCTCTCACCTTCGAAGATTATCTCCCCCATCGTGAATTCTAAATCAGGGAACGCTTTACGTTGCTCTGAAGTATACTGCTTGAGGGCCTCGAGACCTTCAATATCAGGATTCGGAGGAACGTGACGAACAATGTCAGTAGCATAGATTTCATCCATTGCGTCCAGATTGCCCTCGTTATAGGCTTCCTCCACTACACGACGAAACGTAGCTTTGAGTTCTTCCTTTGTCATTTTGCACCTTCTTTTAGGTATATGTGGAACCTATACAACAAAAAAAGCCCACTACCAATTCCTCACATGGAATGTTTGATGGGCTATGGTTTCCGACTTGCATCACCACCAATAAGGTTGAGATGGAATTTTGTGAAGAGACCTAATAACTTACACGTATTATAGAGAAAATATCCTCCTTGTCAAGTTGAAATTTCAGCTATGCTGGAATTCCCCTCTAAGCTGCGAAAAAAAGTCATACTTTAAGCCGTGCAGGAGTTTCTATTCCAATATTTGCCATCAGCATCACCCTAAGTTCTTGTCATCAAAAGGGAAAGAGGGAATAGTACCCTGGCTATTTCACTAAAACAGCCTTCTTTACCTGAGTAAAATCGCCAGCTTTCATCTCCACGAAATAGAGTCCACTTGCCAGATCACTGCCATCCCACTCCACTACATATGATCCTGCCCCCAGATCCTCATCAGCTAATCTTGTCACTTCCTGACCTGCTACGTTGAAGATGGTAAGAACAACGTTGCTCGCTTTAGGAAGGTGGAACCTGATAGTGGTTGATAGATTAAAGGGATTTGGGTAGTTCTGATGAAGCTCAAAGCTCTCAGGCATCGACTGGTTTATCCCATCAGTAACTGATGTAGGTGCTTCTGAGATAAAATACCGTTCTCCCCATGCCATCACCTGTAATTCCGCAGCTATGGGCTGATCGTCTACTCTAAAGACCGGTTCGTATATAACACGGCTTTTGCCGGGAATATAACGATGTCCCAATTCCTGGATGTGCCCGGGGATCACCACTCTGGGCTTGACTATGTCAATAGCTTCGCGTATCTCGACCCAGGCGTTTAACAACAATACGTCCACATTGTCAATCTCGGGTTGAATACTTGAGTCCCCTGTGTGCAGGAACTTTAGACCATTGGGACATGTTACTTCATACATCCTTACAGGAGCATTATGGATCCCAAAATGTGCTTTGATATGTAGTCCTGAAATCGTTAGACTGTCGCCCACCGCCATTGGAACATTTCCCATATACGAGTCTTCAGCGGGAATTACCACATAACCTCCGTTCGCCGATACGGCGTCTACTATGCCAGGACTGTAATGATCGCCGTGCTCATGGCTGATGAACAGAACTTCTATCTGGTTGACCAGTTCAGCAGGAAGATGTGTTGAAAAGCCGGAATAGCCATCCAGTAAATCGAAGGCAAATACAACCTGTGGAGTTTTCACGAGGAAGCCATGATTATACATCATCCATATCGCAGCACCTGTTGATACGTCATCCTTTAACTCTTCCGTCACCTTCTCCATCATAAATGTGTGAAAACGAACGATGTCTTCTGCGCCCTCTGGGTAGTCCATAAGACGCTTATCTATGGCCAGAATGATTTCTTCACGCACAGCCGGATCTCCAGTATTAGGAGGATTATTCAGGAGATTGATCGCAATCTGCCCTATACTAGGTCGAGATATACTGTACACATTATCGACCCATATCGGAATCCCCGGTGCTGCATGGTTCTGTATGGATATTGGTATTATATCGGCTTGCTCTACATCAAATGCAAACTTATAATGCAACCAGACATCCCTCACTGCAACTCTGAGACCTGAGTCAGCATCGCCAGCCCCAATCAAGAAGGAGGCAGCTTTGTTCTCCTCGGTTCGCACGTAACACGAGAGCGTATAGGAGCCGGGGGAAAGCTCCAGATCCTGACGGATGCCCGCCTGAGATCCTTCCTCAAGGTTCGTCAATCTCATGGAAACATTACCTTCGCGGGAAATGGACTGGTCAGGGACAGCCTCAAACGATGCTCCTGACTCTCCTGCTTGAAATGCAGTCCATCCAGCGGGAAATCCATCCAGAAGCTCTTCAAATCCACCGTTCTGAATCAAGTCTTCCGCAGCGGAGGAGGAAACTGCGGCTACCAGGATCACGAATGCAAGGCAGATATTTCTCATGATAGTTATACTCACTTGAGCAGAACAAGCTTCTTTGCCTGAACAAATGACCCTGCTTGCAGGCGATAGACATAAACGCTACTGGCCAGACCCTTTGCGTCCCATTCGTATCTATAGTTTCCTGCAGGAAGCTTCTCCGATACCAACATGGCTACCTCTTGCCCTAAGATATTGAAAACCTTCAAGGTGACATCTGAAGAGCGGGATAGTGAAAATGCAATAGTCGTGCTGGGATTGAACGGATTTGGGTAGTTCTGATAAAGTGCTATTGACTCTGGCAACTTGTGCTGTTCCTCAAATACTCCTGTAGGCGTAGATTTCATAGCAGAGTCGAGGAAAGCTATAACACTTCGTAAGCGCTCTTCACCTACCTTATGCCCACCTGAAAACAGTTCAGATTCGTAATCTAAGCCCAATGAGTCAAGACGGGCTTCAAAACTCCCATTATCGAGTGCAGTAAGACTATCTATGCCCTCCGTTCCACAGCCAAAGTATATGGCAAGATAATCTCTATCTGTGGGAAGATCAGAAGCAAGTATTGAGGGACAATGCTGCTCCCATTTCGACCAAACGGAATCTACAGCATTGCCATCGCTGTCCAATGGAAGATCAGGGTTGTCAGGATTGGGAGAAAGAAGTCCTGCAATATCGAACATTGTTTCGGAGGAAACACCTGCTTCCGACGTATAGGCGTATGGCGGGCCTTCGTATTCTTCCAATACTCCGGGTAATATGCTCAGAGGCCAACTATACATGCCGCTTATAGATGCCACGGCTCGGTATCTATCGTGATTTCTCAAGGCTAACATCATAGAACCATAACCACCCATACTGAATCCACTGATGAAACGTTTGCTGCGATGTGCGATAGTCCTATAGTTAGCATCAATGAAATCCACAAGATCGAATACAATATAATCCTCAATCGGGCCATATAGTACGGAGTTATAATACCAACTTCCCGCAGTACCATCGGGCCTGACCACAATGAAAGGTTCAATCGTCCCGTTTCCCATTAATTCATCCAAGGTTTCAATAAAATACGGTTCAGTAGTATAATTCCCAGCAATGCCGTGGAGCCAGTAAACAACTGGATATCCGGTAGTGGCAGTCGGATCGTAGCCCGCCGGCAGGTAGATCTCCATATTACGGTCTTCCCCCATGACTTCGCTGAAAAAGGAGGTGCTAAACACGTGGCTTACTGCGTAAATCACCAGACTATCGACCCATATTGGGACTCCAAGCTTAGCTTTGCTCTGTATGGTTATTGGCAGGCTACCCCCTTGCTTTACATCGAATGCAAACTCATAATGCAACCATATATCCCTTGTCGCAGTTTTGAGACCTGAGGTGGTATCGCCAACTCCGATCAAAAAGGATGCGGTTTGGTTCTGTTCAGTTCGCACATGAAGCGAGATCGTATAGTAGCCAGCAGATAGTTCCACATCCTGACGGATACCAGCAGCGGACCCATCCTGAAGGTTGGTTAGTTTTATGGAGACACTTCCTTCGTAGTAAATATCTTGATCGGGGATGACCTCAAACGATGTCCCTTGTTCTCCTGCCTGAAAAGCAGTCCATCCAACGGGAAATCCGTCCGCAAGTTCCTCAAATCCACCGTTCTGGATCAAGTCCTCTGCAATAGAGGAGGAAACTGCGGGTATCAGGATCACGAATGCCAGGCAGATATTTCTCATGATAGCTGTCCTCCTGTTCAAAAGGATTATCCAGTTATGAGCGATGGAAGCGATCAAAGTCCAGCCGCACGAGAGAACAACTCAATTTTAGCCTCTTCGGATGAAAGTATACCTCACCTCCTTGTAATATTGAAACGACAGAAAAGAAAAGCTGAGCTACTCCTGTTGATCCTTCGGTAGCTCGGCCATCTTCAGGTAATCGATATCCCGTCTAACCTGCCAACCCATCACCGTGTCAATTAGATGAGGACCCGCCGCTTTGCGAAACGTTCTTTCGAGCGCTGTGCCCTTGTCGGGATCTCAAGCTATATAAACCTTATAAAACAAAAAAGCCCACTGACAATTCCTGACAGGGAATGTTTGATGGGCTGTAGCTTTGGACTTGCATCACCACCTTTGAGCTTCAGATAGATTTGTTAAAGAGATCTAATAGCTTACACCTGTATTAAAAGAAAATTATCCTTCTTGTCAAGATAGAAATTTCGACTATGCTCGATTCTCACCCAAAAGTGCGACAGAACGTGACGCTGGATAAAAACTGGGGCATATCGCCCCAAAATAATAGTTTGCCGACCAGGCAGACTGCTTCCGGTCACGAAATGTAGGAGACTGGCCAAAAGAGCGATGCCGACCACCATATACCGCTGAATAGGGGGATGACTGTACATCAGCTCACTAAGGAATCTTTATATTAGGGTAAGACAAATTTCCCTCTGTTCTTTATTGGGTTCGGTGTATACGTGGCCGTACGAAGCGTTATCTGAAGAGTGTTTTGATGCGACCCCAACTTGCGGCGTCGACAGGAGATCCGCTCGACACGTATCTCCACCAAGCATCGATGGTCTGCCAGAGGAAATCACTGATGCGCAATTAGCGAACGGAGTGCCCTATTCACAGATTCGGAATTGGGGAAGTGTTTTTTGATGTCTGGGTCTAGCATGACAGCCCCATCTTCTTGAGTGAAGTAATGCACTTCCGTTGATCCATCGCTTTTGGCTATCTTTACTGTATGTCCCTGGCGATAGGCTTTGAAATGCTTCCCACGAACGCCACCGGAGAAATCATACTCCTCTCTCATTTCATTCTCTTTGTTGTTCTTGTTCTTATCTTTCCTCATAGTCTTTTCGTTCCTTTCCAGTTGCTTCTCTGCTGCTAATGATACGGATGTTCTCGCCTCTTTCCACATAGGACACTACTAAAACCCTTCCTTTTGAGGATAGACCTACGTCGATGTATCGATCCTCATCCGCGGAATGATCCGGGTCATATATGGTAATGGAAAAAGGGTCGTTGAAGACACTTCTTGCTTCTTCGAAGCTAACTTTATGCTTCATCGCATTTTCCTTGGCCTTGCCCTCGTCCCATTCAAACATCAGTGCCAAAGGAAACTCCCCTCGATCTGACCTCTCATCTCGGAAGGCAGAGGTTATTCTGCCTGAATGCTATTTTGTGTTGCGGTAAAGTGGATTTCCTTTTGCCATTCCAAAATAAATACAATACCTTGAACAAAGGCAAGTCAAATCTCCGAATCTCACCAAATAACCCTTGCCGCTTACTTCCTTATTTATTATATTTCAATTGGAAATCCAAGAACAGGAGGAGCTAAATTGAAAAAGGGGATTCATCCAAAATATGTCGAGACCACTGTAACCTGCAGTTGCGGCAATGTGATTAAAACCAGGTCAACGGTGGAGAATTTGAGGGTGGAGATATGCTCCAAATGCCACCCGTTTTATACTGGCAAACAGAAGCTTGTCGACTCAGCGGGGAGGGTCGAGAGGTTTATGAGGAAATATGGCCTGAAGGCCGAGGGGACCCCGAATTCCAAGGAAGCTGATAAGGCTGAAGGTTAGCTCAGTGATAATGGCGATGGGATGCCTCGGCATACGCTTTTGACCGGGACATTCCCATCGCCATTTCTGCTTCCAGTTATAGGGGGCAGAGTAAGCTATCAGCTTTTGGCTGGCTGCTGATAGCTAACCGCTGAAAGCTTGCACGACGAAGTTCAATCGTGTCTGTTTTATGGACAGAAGAAATAGTCCCTATTCAACCGAAACGGGTATTAAGGACCATGTTCGAGAAATTTGACGATATCGAAAAGAAATATGAGGAGTTAAACGATCTTCTCGTTCATCCTGAGGTTATATCTAACTATGAGCTTTATAAAAAGCTCACCAGGGAGCACAGTGAGCTTGAGGAGATAGTCAGGGTCTACAGGGGATATAAGTCGATATTGAAGGAACTCGGGGAAGCCGAGGAGATTGTAACGGAGTCTACTGACGCGGAGCTTATAGAGATTGCCAGGCTTGAGCTCGATGAACTCAAGCTCAGGAAGGAGAAATCTGAGGGAGAACTGAAGCTCCTTTTGGTTCCGAAGGACCCGCAGGATGACAGGAACATAATTATGGAGGTGAGGGCCGGGACCGGTGGTGACGAGGCGGGGCTTTTCGCCGGTGATCTCTACCGTATGTACTCAAGGTATGCCGAAAGGCAGGGCTGGAAAATCGAACCTCTCAGCTCGAGCCCTCAGGAGATAGGAGGGGTCAAGGAGATCATATTCTCTGTGTCGGGCAAGGATGTATACGGGAAGCTCAAATATGAAAGCGGTGTGCACAGGGTTCAGCGCGTTCCTGTGACCGAATCGAGCGGCCGTATACATACTTCGGCCGCGTCTGTAGCTGTCCTGCCTGAAGCCGAAGAGATCGACGTTGAGATAGATCCGGACGATCTGAGGATAGATGTCTTCAGGTCATCGGGACCGGGCGGGCAGAGCGTGAACACTACGGATTCGGCTGTGAGGATCACCCACATACCGACAGGGATCGTTGTGCAGTGTCAGGACGAGAAGTCACAGCATAAGAACAAAGCCAAGGCGATGAAGGTTCTCAGGGCGAGGCTCCTCGACCTCAGGAGGCGCGAGCAGCAGGAGAAGATAACCCAGGCCAGAAGGCTTCAGATCGGTTCAGGCGACCGCAGCGAGAAGATACGTACCTATAATTTCCCACAGAACCGCGTTACCGATCACAGGATAAATCTGACACTGCACAAGCTGTCTGAGATCCTCGATGGCGATCTCGACGAACTGACAGAAATCCTGATTGTGAAAGACAGAGAAATGAAGCTCGGACAGGTCGAACTCGGTGTGGAAACCGGAACCTGAGTATGTCCGTATGGAAACTGACCGATGTCTTGAAATTCGGCGAAGCCTTCCTTTCTGAGGAAGGGATCGATGCCCCAAAGCTCAACGCCGAAATCCTCTTGAGCCATGTCGTCAATTTGGACAGGCTGAGGATCTACTTGAGCGATATCCTCCTTTCGGCCGAGGAATTCCACCACTACAGAGAACTCCTTCAGCAGAGAGCTAAAAAGGTTCCGCTTCAGTATATAACAGGGGAGACCGATTTCCATTCGGCTACCCTCTCTGTTGACCGCAGTGCGCTTATCCCACGTCCCGAGACCGAAGTCCTCGTTGAAACTGTTCTGGAGAGGCTCTTGAATCGGCCTGGCGACACTGTGGTTGCAGATGTAGGAACCGGCTGCGGTGCCATAGCCATAAGCATAGCTAAGAGC
>CAZTBA010000284.1:0-8145 GCA_964611725.1 uncultured bacterium | reverse complement strand
ACATCAGGGTATGGGCCATTGCGGAGGATCGGGACGGAAATATGTGGTTCGGCGCAGAGGGAGGGGGTGTAAGTTGGTATGATGGGCAGAAATTCACCACCCTGGCTGCTGAAGGTGGCCTGATAGGTCATAGAGTGTGGAAGATCATAGAGGACCGGGAGGGAAATCTCTGGTTCGGGACTCATGGAGGGGGAGTGGTTCGGTATGATGGTAAGGAATTGGTCACCTTCACAGCAAAAGATAGTCTGGTGCACAATTCAGTGATATCCATTCTGGAGGATCGGGATGGACATTTCTGGTTTGGGACCTGGGGAGGGGGAGTGAATATCTATGATGGTCTGGTGTTCCAGAGTTTGTCAAGGAAGGATGGCCTGGCACACGATACTGTCAACCGAATCTTCCAGGACCGAAAGGGCGATATCTGGATCTCAACGGAAGGCGGCGTCACCCGCTATCGTCCCCAGCACATCCCTCCTACCGTCTACCTCAAAGAAGTGATCGCCGATCAGCGATATGGATCGATCAAGGAACTTAGCTTGCCATCATCGCAGAAATTCATCATTTTCGAGTTTCAGGGGAGAAGCCTCACCACACGCCCCGATGGGATGGCCTATGTGTATCGCTTGGCGGGTTATGACGCCGACTGGAAGGTTACCTATACCGGGATGGTGGAATATCAGGAGCTTCCGCTTGGTGAATACACCTTCCAGGTCAAGGCAGTGGATCGGGATCTGAACTACTCAGAGCCAGCCACTGTAAAGTTAGCTGTTGAGCCTGATCTCCGACTTGAGGCATTTGCCGAGGCATTGAGGGGGACACCGGACAAGTTTGTGGGAAAAAGCGAAGCCTTACGCCATGTCCAGAGGAAGATTATGGAAGTGGCACCAACCGACATGACAGTGCTAGTTTCCGGTGAAACCGGCACAGGCAAAGGTCTGGCTGCACGGACCATCCACGGACTTAGCTCACGAAAATCAGGTCCCTTTATCCAGGTCAACTGTGGGGGTATCCCTGAAGGCCTGGTGGAAAGCGAACTCTTTGGCCACGAACGGGGTTCCTTCACCGGTGCTTTCTCCCGCAAGCTCGGTAAGATAGAGCTTGCCGAAGAAGGTACTCTGTTCCTGGACGAGATCGGTGATCTGACGATGTCAGCTCAGGCAAAGCTGTTGAGGTTTTTGGAGGAGCAGACTTTCGAGCGCGTAGGTGGCACCGATACATTGCGGACTGATGCCAGGGTAATCGCTGCCACCAACCGTGATCTGAAGCAGATGGTCGAAAACGGGACATTCAGGGAGGATCTCTACTTCCGCCTCCAGGGATTTCCGATGCAGCTTCCGCCATTGCGGGAACGGCGAGAGGATATCCCACTGCTGTGCGACTATTTCATGGAGCGGATGGCATCACATCTGGGCAAAGAAGTCACCCACCTGGCCCCGGAGTCTCTATCCGTGCTGCGGTTCTACGATTGGCCCGGGAACGTGCGGGAACTGGAACACACGATGCAAAGGGCAGTAATAGTGTGCCGAGGTTCGACGATTTGTGCGGAGGACATCGTATTTGAATCGGGGCTGGTAGGCCAGAGCCCCACCGAAGCGCTTGTCAGCCTGGAGGAAATCGAGCGCCGTCACATTCTGAGGGTATTGGATCAGACTCGATGGGTTATCAAGGGAAAACATGGCGCGGCCGAGATTCTGGGTCTGCCGGAATCTACACTGCGTTACCGAATGAAGAAGCTTGGAATCACACGGATTTAGGCGCCATATATTGCGCCCGGTGCAACATATTGCGCCCAGGAGTTTTTTCAGGATAAATCATTTGTAATCAATATATTAGACTGATCACAGTGACTTGGTGGGCGCAGTATGTTGCGCCAGCAGTCCTACAACTGGTTTTGTCTTTCTCCAGTATGTTTTTACTAAAACATTTATAAACAGCCACTTGGCGCGATATTGTCAGAGTGGCTGTCTTTTGGCACAGCGATTGCATGTAAAATGTGTAGCCGGGAAGGAACGAGATGTTGTGACTTATGGTGCTATCGAAGGCTGGAGGGAGAAGCCGAGAAATCAGATAGCGAGAAAGATAGTATTTGTACATTAGTTTTTAGGGTCTAGGCTCAAATCCGCTGGCTTGTTTTTCTCATGGGTCAGCGGGTTTTTTATGTTTCCTGAATCTGTTCGTAGCACATCTGATTCGCAGTCAGTTCTCGTTTTCCGCACCCTACTTCCGTAGGTCTCTCCCAAAATAGCAGCCGTTCACCTCCGAGTTATCGAAAGCTTAAGGCTCTCTGATGGAATTGCTCGAAAGAGAATTTGTTCAGATATCCTATGAACCTATATAGACTGCCCTGTAGATAGCTCTCGTCAGATAAACTGACGGCCTACTCTACTCGCTCAACAACTACCTTTAGATTTGCAACCAGAGCAGCGATCGAGCCAATGGCGGCCCATACGGGAGCCAACAGAACTCCAGCTACAGCTCCGGCCACACCAATAGTGAACGGCACCTCTATCAGGGTCTTACCTTCCCCTGTCTGCAGGCTGATACGACGGATATTACCTTCGTGGAGCAGCTCTTCGATCTTAGCGATCAACTTGTCACCGCTAATCTCAAATTCTTCCCTACGAACCTTTTTCTCTTCACACATTTGAAACCCTTCCTTTGATGTTATATCTATTTCACTTGATAATGAGACTATTTCCTCTGTTCGCAAAACATAGCCACGAGATAAGCGTTCAGCGATTAGCTATTGGCTGTCAGCTTTCTGGGTTTGCTGCTGATAGCTGACCGCTGAGAGCTTATCTCGATTAGTATCATTTTCAAATGGAAAAAGCATTATCGACAATCGAAGCTGACGGATCGCAAGTTACCGGAATATATCTATGGCCTCCCTCAAGCGTTCAGCGTTTTGAATGTGATCTTCCAACGTACCTGATGTGCCGATAAGCATCAGTCTGGGCATCAGGTCTTCGGCAGCGGGGCAGAGTCCGGGCACATACCTTGCCACCCCCCTGTAGAGGGGACAGCCTGTCGGGCAGCCCCTGCCGTAGGCTATCGGGGCAGTGAAAAGATCGTAGAGATAAGCTGGCTTCTTGATGTAGCCGAAACTGATTCCAACACCTTTTCCCTTTGCTGCCTCCTGGAATTTTTCATAATCTATCCCATATTTGTCACCCTCGAAGGTCGATGTCCAGATATGATAGGTGTGCTTCCGCCCATCGGGTACCATCTGAGGAGCTATCCATTCCACCTCCTTTATCACCTCGTTGTAGAGTTTAGCGTTGGCGATTGCATCCTCCACATATTTGCGGCTACGCTCCAACTGGACCAGGCCTACAGCGGCCACCAGCTCCGTCATCCTGTAGTTCCATGAAAGCCTTGGGAAGGTCGCCAATCCCCTTGAGCCACTGTATTCTATCAGGAGATCCCAGAGATTATCATCATCGGTTGTGGCCATTCCACCGTCCCCGGTCGCCATCTGCTTGGACTGCTGGAAGCTGAACGACCCGATATGTCCCAGTGTGCCGGTCAATCTCCCCTTGTATTCGGCGTAGATCGCATGGGCGATATCCTCGATAACTATCAATTTGTGTTCTTTGGCGATCTCCATGATGGGATCCATGTCGCATGGGAGTCCCCAGAGGTGGGTGCAGATGATGGCTTTGGTCCGCTCGGTCACCCTTTCGCGTACCGAGCCCGGATCTATAAGGTGTGTATCTCTGCGCACATCGGCGAATACGGGTACGGTGTTGTTGTACATCGCTGCTACGGCGCCAAACTGTACCATAGGATCGCATATCACCTCGTCTCCTGCACCGGCCCCTGCAGCAGCCACAGCACCGTGAAGCACCGACATAGCGGAGTTATAGGCCACGGCATGCCTGGCTCCCATAGTTTTCGCGAAAGCCTCCTCAAACTTACCGGTCATGGTCCCGCTAAGTGAGCAAAGTCTGCCGCTATCGAGTACCTCTTTCAACTTTGCCAAGTCCCTGTCATCGAAGATCCGAACGGTCATATAAAACCTCCATAAACTATTCTACAAGGTGAAATATTGAAGGGAATGTTGAAACGGCAAACATCGTAGAACATGGCTCCGGAACATCTAATACTGATCTGCATTTCATAGAGCAGAATATCTCTAACTCGTACATGTATGCTATTGATCGACGTAAGGGCAGGGCATGCCCTGCCCCCGCACAAGGATCGCTATTTCATGAGTCTGTTTCTCTCAATGCAATTCAGCATAACGGCTTTTCAATTCTACCGAGAGATCCTTCCTGGCTGTGTCCGCTTCAAACTCCACCGGGATCATGGCGTATCTGTGACCGTGTATCTCTGTCTCAGAAAAATCCGCCTTTTTACCACTGATTTTGACCTCTTCGATCTCATATCCACCCTTCAAAGGAACCATAACCGTTAGCTTCGTTCCCGGCCGGTCGACACCCAAAGTGAAATCAAGTCTACTGCCATTGAAGCAGATGTTCTCAAAGTTGGCGCTGTAGCGAAACAGGGTGAACTCCGCCCAGTCCTCTGAACTCAGGATGGGAACACCCATCTGCCGGGCCGAGCCCAGTACACCTTTCACATAGCGGTTGCTGTATCTGGAGAAACTGACCGGGTGTGACTGAAATCCGAACGGAGTATGGTACAGTTTAACACTCTCTCCCAGTATCTTTTTCGCCCGCCCTATCTCGGCATCAACCTCGTCCGTAAGCTTTCTCATGACCGATTCATCGTCGTAAAGGATGGTGATCTGCTGAAAGAGATCTATTATATTTCCATCTTCATCCACGAATTTCATCGGCCTTCCTGAACCATTAACGTAGAGTCCCCAGAAATCTCCTACGCTGAGGAGGTTGAAATCCATGGCGAACCCCTGTCGTGCAAGCATCTCCGCCGAGTCCGTAAACCCCTTCCAGTAGATTGCATGGAAGCGGATCGTTTTGGGAAGCCGCCCATAGCTTTCGTGGAATCCGGAGAGATGTCTTCTTACGGAAGTCTCCATCTCCCAATACGAATCCTGCGCCGGGGCCCTGGGATGTATGCCAAAAGAATGGCCCACCTCCGACCACCCTTTCACTTTTTCCATCGGGAGCTTTGTACCTTCCACTAAGTAGAACGTGACCCTGCCGCCTCCAGTCTCCACTGCGGAACGGAGCTCCTCAAATTGATCTGGAGTTGACCAATCATCATCGCTGCTCATAATCAGGACGGACCTTTGACCGGGTTCAGGGTAATACCAGAGCCGCGGCAAGGGGCATGGAGCCATAAAATGGATCAGGTTGCTCATAAGGTTACAGTGGACATCGGATTGAGGGATGTGGCCCCTGGTAACGTCAAGATGCCCCAGGAAAAGGTCGGTAGGCCGCGGGTGATCCTTCCAGATCCCGAACACCATAGAGCCGACGAGATCGGGATTCCCCTGGCGTATCCTGGCCACCGTGCCCGGGAGGTCGTATGCAAAGAAAGCTACCATACCCTGGCCTTTTGGGATCACGGTCAGGGCAGGAAAAGGAGTTAACTCACCTGATCTATCACACAGCCATGCAGCAACTTCCGGTTCGGGATCTATGCCTTCGGTTTGAAAATCATCCGCAGGGAGATGCGCCTGCAGGTGTTCTTCCGTAAGCCCGTTTCCGACCCGGCTCTCCGGGTTGATTCTAATATATGGAGGGAAGGTAACCGTGCGGGTGGCAGTCAAACCGAAGGCTTCCGCAAGATCGTAATAGGGATGGAATGCTATAAGATTTCCACCATTTCTCACATAGTCCAGCAGGGCTTCGATCTCAGATGTTCTCAGAACACAGCGGGTGAGTATCAACAGATCTGCCTCGGGGACATTCCCTTTTGCGAGGCAGGATGGCAGTTCCACAACCTGGAAACTGTTCCATCCTTCAGTCCGGAGGATCTCCGCCGCGAACTTCCCGTAGGTGTTCTCCTTCTGCTCCGGGCGGATCAGTACTGATATAGATGTTTTCATATGTGTCCTTAGGCCCCGAGATAATGGACTCAAAGCCTTAGATCAACTCTCTGTCTCAAATAGTTCAACAGCTTGCTTCATTCCGGATATCACATCCACTTCGAACGGACAACGCTCCATACATACACCACAATCGATGCAATCGGACGCCTTCGCCGGAAGGTCATCATAACCGACCCGGAGTTCATCGGAGACGCCATTTCGTGCAGCATCCACCATCCGCATGGTTCGACCGATATCGATAGAGACCGGACAGGGAAGGCAGTGGTTACAATAAACACACTCCCCTTTGAGTCCCTGCCGGAATTCCGAAATGGCGGAGCTAAAATCCTTTTCCTCGCTCGTCGCGTCCAGGAAGTAGAGCGCAGCTTTTAACTCGCCGACATTCTTGACCCCAGGTACCACAGTAGACACACCTATCTGTGAAAGAGCGTAACTGATACACTGCACAGGGGTTACAGGCTTTGAATCTCCTTTTTGGAGGAGCTTACCTCCGGCGAACGATTTCATAGCTACCAAACCCAGATCCCGGCTGGCACAGGCATTGAAAAGTTCCTTCTCTTCAGACACAGTGTCCGATGCCAGATTAATCGAAAACATAAGTACGTCAATCTGGCCGCTTTCTACAGCTTTCAGAGCAATCGGCACATTATGACTGCTGAGGGCTATGAACCTTGCCTTTTCCTCTTGCTGGAAACGGAGTGCGAGTTCCAGCAATCCTCCCGGCCCCATCACCTTCTTATAATCATCTTCTTCATCCACGAATTGCAGGAAAAGGACGTCAATGTAATCCGTATGTAACCGGGAGAGCATTTTGAAGAAAAGGCCCTCACATTCTTTCACATCCCGAGTCTTGCGGTAATTGCCATTTTCTTCCCCAGACCCCAAGTGTCCCGCAATCATCAATTTGTCCCTCTGTCCCTTAAAGGCAGCGGCAAGGTTATCGAGATATTCCGAAAAAGTGAAGACTAAATCAAAATAATTGACTCCACTATCAATGGCTTCATGGATAACTGAAACTACGGTTTCCCTTGATCTCTTGTTCAGGTATTCTGTTCCCAGTCCTATCATACTCACATCAAGTCCGGTTTTTCCAAGTCTACGAGTTTTCATTTAGTATTCTCCTTATCACTCTCTCCTTTCGATCTGCGTTCCTTGGGAAAGCGTAGCTCATTGTCTAAGGGTGCAGTCCGTAAGCTAAATCCCTTAAGGGATATCCCTGAAGGTTATAGAAGGATAGATAAAATGCCCACCAGCCCACCCCCTGGGTAACTTTAACCAACAAGCGGTTATCTCCCGACTTAAGTTTTACCGGAACGAGATCCTGGAAGGGATGGGCTGTTCTATAGACATCACGGTCTATTACTATTTCATCGTTAAGCCAGACCTCAACGCCGTCATCGCTTCCCACTGCCAGGATAGCCTCCCGGTCATTTGGGGACACAATCAACTGGGCAGCATATGCCACAACATATCTCTTTCTGCCAAAGATTTTTCTGAAATCTAACAGACTATAGGAGTTACTTATATGCTGCCAACTTGCCCGTTCTCCATCAACACCTTCATATGTATTTTGGGTTACAAACTCTTCTTCAGGAGGATAGACTGCCAGGTAACCTTTCTTGTCAGCATTCGAGAAGGGTCCTATGACCTCCCACTCGGTGACAAAGTTCCCGTGGTCCGGGACTTCAAATTGCAGCTTTACTCCTAATTCCTGAAAGGCGGAGATTGCCTTTTGACTTATATCCAGGGATTCAAGCAAATATTCCTTGGCGCCCCGATGGTCCCCCTTGGCCAGAGGGGAGACAACGTACGGATTCAGATCTTCAGCATATTCCACCAGTTTCTCCGAAGCAACCACCGCACCAGACAGGTCACCGTTCAACTTAGCCTCCTCGGCGCTCCGCTCCAATTCGAAGAATTGGAGACCTTTAACGTTAAGCTCTATTCGTTCCCTGTAGGGGCTTTCTTTTCCCAACTCCTGTGCTTTAGCCAGGTAACCCCGGGCATCCGCGATTATCATATCATTGATGGCATAGACAAGAATCTCCTTATCAGCCCTTGAAAAATCATCCTTCGCTAACGCATCAGTGAAAAGCTTGAAATATGCTTCCATCTGCCGGGCTGCAGGTCCGTAATACTTCGTGTAATAGTCTTTCAGCAAACCA
>CAZTBA010000283.1:0-8210 GCA_964611725.1 uncultured bacterium | reverse complement strand
GGTGTATTCAATCTCGGGGTGAGTCGGTCCCATGGAGGTCTGCTGAATGTGGAGCTGAAGCTCTAACCCCATGATCTCTTTCTGAACCTCAGCCGCCGCCTGAATAGTTGCCTCAGCCTGAGTCTCCACGGAGATAGCGTTATGCTCCCTCTGGAACTT
The DNA here is from genome assembly GCA_964611725.1 of uncultured bacterium. Lineage (GTDB taxonomy): Bacteria > Latescibacterota > CAZTBA01 > CAZTBA01 > CAZTBA01 > CAZTBA01. Next base: position 8,051 of record CAZTBA010000283.1, on the reverse strand, counting down.
CTCAAGGGCGTTCTGGGTAGTTTCCAGGGACGAATCAGCCCTGGCATATTGCCTCTCGATAAATGACCTTCTATCATTCTCCCATTCACTGCTTACTTCCTGGTTGATGGCGTCGAGGAAAGATATATATGCGTTGGCCATATCGGCGGATCTCTTCCTATCTTTGTCCAGCACACTTACCGAGATCAGCCCCTCATCTGTCCTTTTCACTTCGGTGTTTTCTCTCAAAATGCGGATAGCTTCCTCCTTGCTGTCCACCTTGTAGATTTCCGTAAGGCCGAAACTGCCGACCATCATATCGGCGGCCCTGCGGCTTTTCAAGATTCCTATGAATATATCCGCAGGTGTTCCCTTCTCACCCAGTCTGAGCTTCGGGATAGGAAGCTCAGCCAGGACCCCGGCAAACCCGAACTCCTCTTTCTCCTCTTTCGGGGGCAGGATCACAGTCGTCCCGGTATACCATTTCGGCAGAAGGAGACTGATTACCGCAGCCACCGCACAGACTATGAGGAAATTCCCAACAATCAGTTTCCATCTTCTCACCAGAATGTAGATATAGTCAAGGATGCTAGTTTCTTCTTTAGTCATTACTTTACTCCCTGAAAGGGCGTCAGTTATCCTAATATCCCATGACAGTGCGGGCGATCATCACGAAAGTTGCCGCCTGTGCAAGAACAGTCGAGGTTTCCCTAACCAGCATCCACCAGTTCAGTTCCCTTCTTTCCGGGACGAAGATCGTGTCACCGGGTTCGATCTGAACGGCCTTATCTGGCTTCAGCCAGAGTCCCGTCTTTCCCTTGATCACCCGAGTTTTGTCCTTGTTGGCGTTCCAGGAGTAGCCTCCCGAACGGTCAATGTAAAAGCTGACCCTCTTGCCAAGCTCGAAGGGTGTAAGGCCGGGATACCTCACCTGTCCGCTGACGTTTATCGTCTCCTGTTTCCGGGGTATATCGATCATATCCCCGTGTTTCAAAAATATATCCTGGCTCATATCGCCCTGCAGGAAGAGTTTCTCAAAGTTGACTGCCACGGAGCCCTTCTCTTCTCTCGACTTGGTCTTGAAATACTCGTATTCCAGCTCGCTCATCTCCTCGACTCCCCCGGCCACCTTGGCTATCTCTTTCAGACGTTCCAACTCAGGGTCAGGGGCCTGGTAAACCACCCATCTCGTTATCTTTGCCCCTGCCAGGAAAGCATCCTCTGTAAACCCTCCCGCCTGCTTGATGAGTTGGGTCAAGGTTGTCGTCCCCTCCTCTATCGGATATGCACCCGGATGATTCAACTCCCCACGGGTCCATACCACCATCTTGGGATGCCAGCTTCTCATATGTCGGATGAAGACCTGGTCATCAGGCTTGAGCAGCAGATTTCTGTCGGGAGAATTACTCGATGGATTGCCCTTGTTAGAAACCTCGCGGAGATCAAGTATGAAATAGTCTTTGGTTATCCCATCTTCCTTGAACCTGACGAGATCGACCTCATCAAGCCAGGCGCTCGGTTGAAGCCCGCCTGCCAGATCAATCAGATCGGAGATGTTCTCACCTTCCCTGAATTCATAGATCCCCTCTATGCTCACTGCACCGAAGATAGTAACGACCTCTTTTTCGGGTGGAACATATATCACATCTCCCGTATTGACGTACGGGTTGGCGCTGAGGTCCCCTATGTTCAGAAAGCTAACCTGATCGGCCGAAAGGATATCCCCGTTCTGATTGTAGACCCGGATGTTTCTCTTCGAACCACCTTCTTTGATACCACCTGCCTTTTCAGTGAGATCGAAGACCCTGTCAACAGACCATGCCTGGTATGTCCCTGGCTTCTCGACCTCGCCGGTAACAAAGACGCGGAACCGCCTCAGGTTGCTCAGTTCAACTGATACGTCAACCTTGTCATAACGTTCTTTCACCCTTCTGACGATTATGTCCTTGGCTTTGACAAGCGTAACGCCCGAAACCTCCACTGGGCCGACATAGGGGATAAGAAGCTTACCCTCGGGGTTCACCCTGAGGAGCTGTCCCGCATCGAGCTGCCCCCAGAGATAGATCGTGAACTCATCTCCGGGCCCTACGGTGTATTCCTCAGGATTTATCTTTCTATCTAAATAGGTCCTCTCCTCAGTCATAAGGACCCCGGTCGGTATGCTCGGCTTCTCCTCCTCCCTCTCCAGGCCTGTCGGGGCTATCCCCGGGCCACCAGGCACAACCCCCCTTTCCCTATCCTTTGCTTCCCTCAGGAGTTCCTCCAACGTCTGTGTGAAGGCAGATAGAGGGACAAGGGCCGCCACATATATTATAAGCAGGGCTGTAAACACTCTGAACCTTAAAGACATTTTCTCCTCCATAGACCTTCGACCCCCCTGTCACAACATCATCTGAAACAGAACACGGCTCCTTCGCCAGCGAAATGACGGGCCATAATATAGCGCAGATGCCAGTGGTTGTCAAGGTTCGATTTGCCACGGGTGGGCTGGATCCCGGCTGGGATAACTATCGTAAGAGCAGAGATATCTTGCAGTAGTTGGTATCGTCTACCCTGCCACCTGAATCGGAATTCCTCCGCCCTCCATCGACCTCTGAGCAGCGTCGAGGACCTTCAACACCCTGAGCCCATCGTATCCGTCGCTACGGGGCCGGGTGCGGTCCTCAACACAGCTTAGAAAGTGCGAGCATTCTATCCTCAAAGGCTCTGACATCTTGACCTTGGGTATCAATATGTCGCCGGACCTTAAAGACAGGGATTCCCCGTAGGTCTCGTAGTCGAAGCTCTGATCGACCCCCTTGTCATATATCCTTATGATCTCAGAGGACTCCATATCGTCAAAGACCGCCATCTTACCGCTTCCGACAACCGTGAGCTTCCTGATCTTATGTGGGTCGAGCCAGCTAACGTGTATATGCGCCATAACACCGTTCTCAAAAGATAGGTTCAAAAATGCCACATCTTCTATCCCATCCATAAGGTAGCTTCTCCCAACAGCCGTGACCTCCTTCGGTTCATCATCCAAAAGGAAAGTTATCATTGAAACATCGTGCGGGGCGAAGCTCCAGAGCGCGTTCTCATCGCGCCTTATCCTGCCAAGGTTTACCCTGGTCGAGTATATGTAATAGATATCGCCGAGATCGCCGTTATCTATATAACTCCTAAGCTGCGCGATGGCCGGGTGATATTCCATGAGATGGCCCACCATGAGTATACGGCCATATCTATCAGCTAGCTCCACCAACTCCTCTCCCTCCTCGAGGCTGAGGGCCATAGGTTTTTCGACGAAAACATCCTTGCCGGATTCAAGTGCTGCCTTGGCAAGTGGATAATGAACAACAGCGGAAGCCGCCACCACAACGGCATCGACGTCAGAGTTTATAACATCCCGGTGTTCCGAGGTAACCTCGACACCCGGATAATCCTTTCTCACCCTTTCCAATACCTCAGGGCTCAGGTCACAGGCCACCTTAACCTTACAGTTTTGGAGGCCGGCGAAGTTGCGAAGCAGATTCTTACCCCAGTAGCCTACCCCGATCTGGCCTATCTTTACCATATCCCCTCCCGTAATGTTTCATCCTCTTTTTCCGTACTGCCTTCTGTAATACTCAAGATATTCGCCGCTTTTTATTCTGTGCCACCAACCCACATTATCCCTGTACCAATTCACAGTTATCTCGAGTGCTTCCTCAAAGCGATATTTCGTGCTCCAACCGAGATCTTGGATCTTCGAACAGTCGAGCGAATATCTCCTGTCATGCCCGGGCCGATCGGAGACGTATTCTATGAGGCTTACGGGCTTGCCGAGCATCCCGAGTACAAGCTCAGTAACCTCTATATTGGAATGCTCATTCCCTCCACCGATGTTATAAACCTCCCCTGGAGCACCCTCACGCATGACCAGATCAATCGCCGTGCAGTGATCGATTACATAGATCCAATCCCTCACGTTCAACCCGTCTCCGTAGAGGGGTAGCGGCCTGTCCTCTATAGCATTTGTTATAAAAAGCGGGAGCATTTTCTCCGGGTACTGGTATGGACCGAAATTGTTGGACCCTCGCGTGACGATCGCGGGAACCCCGTAGGTAGTATGGTAGGCGAGTGTAAGCATGTCGCCGGCGGTCTTGCTCGCAGAATATGGGCTCCGCGGGCTGACGGCGTCCGTCTCCTTTGAAGATCTCCCCTCGACGCTACCGTAGACTTCATCAGTTGAGATCTGAACAAATCTCTTTACCGGCAAATCCTTAGAGGCTTCGAGCAATACAAATGTGCCGTAGACATCGGTCTTTATAAAGTTCCCCGGATCCATTATGCTCCGGTCCACATGGGTTTCAGCCGCAAAGTTAACTACAAAATCTGACCTTTCCACAAGTGGCCTCACCGCTTTTTCATCGCATATATCCCCATGATGGAACTCATACCGCGAATCATCCTCGATATCCCTGAGATTCTCAAGGTTCCCGGCATACGTGAGCTTGTCCAAATTCATAACCCTAAGTTCAGAATACCTGCCCAGTATGTACCTTATGAAGTTGCTTCCTATGAAACCTGCCCCGCCAGCGACCAGAATCGTCTCCATAACATGCTCCCGTAAGAGTTAACCCATTTTTATTCCCCAATCGTAGGGGATCTGATCCGTATCGTAGGGGAGCCTGTATTCGTCGGGCTCGCCATAGTTGTAGGGCTCCGTGGGACAATTCACGACAAGAGCTTCCTCAGGCCCTATACATTTCCATCCATGGTATACGTTGCTCGGAACATGCACCAGGATGGGATTATGCTCTCCTATGAAGAATTCGTTCAGTTCACCTTTAGTCGGGGAGTCCTCCCTCAGATCGTAGAGGACGAGCTTCAGCATCCCACGCACCACTGCTATGTTATCGGACTGTATCTTATGGCAGTGCCATGCCTTTATAACCCCTGAATAAGTCGTCGTGAGGTAAACCTGTCCGAATTCCTCGAAAAACTCGTCATCTCTCCTGAATATCTCCATCACCCTCCCGCGCTCGTCCGGCATTACCCTCAATTTCTTTATCAGGACCCCATCTATCATCTCGCTCTCCTCCCAGAAACAAGTGAAAGCAAAGTAATATCTTTGCTCCGGGGGATCACCCCGGCAACTTCCGTAACGAAGGTGAGTTCAATCTATCGAGGGCCTTTTCCCTTTGCTGATCTTCTGAAACTCCACCTTGCCACATTTCGGGCATACCCATTTCCTCTGCTTGTGGAAGCTTCTTTTCTTCTCCCTCATCTTTATCCCGCAGCGTTTACAAGTCAAATGTTACCTCCCCGGGATTTATCTCAACAACAACTCGTTCCCTCAGAGGCTTCCCAAAAATACAGCAGTTATCCCCAGAACCATATCGGCCTTCAGCACAGAACTCAGGAACTTCAGGTTGCTTCTGGAGCTATCACGCCACATCGACCATATCACTCCTCCAAGCACAAAGTCCACCCCGGGGATAACTATGGCGAGGTAGATCCACCCGAAGTCGGCTATCCAGTAAGCACCTATAGTCAGGCCGATAAGCAGGAGATATAATGTTGTTACAACCTGCAATGCAGCAATCTTACCGAAACGCACAGGGATCGTGACAGCCGAAAATGCTGAATCCTCGCCCCGATCCTCCGTGTCCTTCATCACTTCCCTCCCGAAGTGAAAAAAGAAGGCAAAGGATGCAAGCAGGGGTGAAACCCCAAGCCCCCCAGCGGCTATGGATCCGTATACGAAAGCCAATCCCGATATCAGGCTTACAACGACGTTGCCGAAAAAGAGGGTCCTTTTGAGCTTGATATCGTAGAGGACAAGCCCGAGCGATGCCGAAATGGCCACAACAAAAGGCAAGATGCCGAGCGGTATACTTAAGAAAACCCCTATTGTGAAAAGCAGAACCGACCAGGCAATCCCTTCCCTTATGGAGATTTTTCCAGCCGGTATCGGCCTCCAGGGTTTCCCTATCCTGTCGATACCGACATCACAGACATCGTTGAGTGCATTCCCCCCGCCGGCTATAAGGCTTCCGGAAAGTGCAGCCATAAGCACCCGTCCCACAGGGAAACCACCACCGGAGAGGGCCCCACCGACAAGTACCGAGATAAATGTAATGGCCAGGTTCACCGGTCTTGCGAGACCAATGAGTCCCGAATACACGGGCCGGATTCTGCCAAAATATCGTAAGAACTTAAAGCTCATAATTTTCAAGAAAAACTGGCCTAAAGTTATGATTCAATTTAGAGTTAATTTAACAAAACATCCGGCGATGTTCAAGCTAAAATTCTGTAGAGTCAATATCTTCTGCCACCTACTTGACATCCTTCGATCCAGACACTATCTTAGCTCAATCACAATTATTGAGGGAGGGAGGCGATATGCCGGGAGTTAAGGTTGTGGCCCTCGGCACTGGTGCCACTTTCCCCACATCGAAGAGAAACCTCCCGTCGACGGCGATCATAAGTGAAAGCGGTATTTTCCTCTTCGACTGTGGGGAAGGAACCCAGATGCAGGTGAGGAAAGCTAAGCTCAGACAGGGAAAGCTCAGGGCGATCCTCATATCTCACATGCATGGGGACCATGTGACCGGGCTCATCGGGCTGCTTATGACGCTTGAGATGTCAGAAAGATCGGCACCTCTCTTCATATTTGGCCCGAAGGATCTTGAGGAATACATATCCTGTTCAAAGAATTTGCTTAGAACAAACTTCAGCTACGAGATAAAGTTCGGATTAGCCGGGGAAGGAATAATTTACGAATCCCAGAAATACCACATCGAATCGCTCCCCCTCGAGCACAGGATTCCCTGCTTCGGTTACGCATTCTGTGAGGAAGATCGTCCCGGAGAGTTTATGGTGGACGAGGCCATATCACTTGGGATTCGCAAAGGCCCCCTCTTCGGCAAGCTCCAGAGAGGAGAGGCCGTGGAGCTTCCCGACGGACGCAGGGTGCTCCCAGGGCAGGTGCTCGGGGAGCCGAGGAAAGGGGTAAAAGTCGCCTACTGCATGGACACTCTTCCATGTGAGGATGCCAGGAAACTTGCCGCCGGGGCCGATATCCTCATCTACGATGGAACCTTTGGTCCAGATGAGGTGTATGAAGCCAGAGAAAGCGGGCACTCGACGGTATTACAGGGGGCGCTTCTGGCCAAGGAATCGGACGCAAAGAAACTCCTCCTCACCCATGTAAGCCCCAGATATGAGGACGAACTCCCTCTCCTGGAAAGCGCAAGGCGCATTTTCCCGGATACTGAGATAGCAAGGGACCTCATGCAGATCGAGATCCGAAACCCAGGCACCTTTGGAGCCTAATTATCGATTGAGTAAAAGACTCAGGAGCTCAAATGGATTTCCCGATTTTCCGAATCCTTTATACGAAAGCCGCAACCCTTTACATTGCAGCCTTAATTGTCCTTCCCGGATGTGCATCCCATAAAACTGGGCCGGCGCCGGTCACGGAGATACTTTTCCCACAAGCCGGGGATGTGAGCTTCGATAAGCTGAAGGAAGAATGGACCGTATCCCTTGAGATGCCTAACCCGATCCTTGCGAAGCTTGAGACGGACCGGATATTGCCCGGAAGCTTGACAAAAGGAAGGATAAGGGTTGAGGCGACTCTTTACGGTGACGAGCTTCTCCAATCGCTCATGGACAATATGTGTCATGAGCTTACTGACGAGGAGTGCCAGGCCAGGCGTGATGCCTATATTGAAAAGCACAATCCGGAAAAGGATTTTAGAATAGAAATCGTTATGGAATCGGACTTCTCGAAACTTTCGCTTGATCCAGCTATTTGGACATTATATATTACCGATCAGGATGGGATAATGTACGAGCCATCGGAGGTTGTGGCCGATAGCACAGTCTCCAAAACACAGATGATATATTCACAGTTCCACAAGACGAAATTTCGGAAAGAGGAACTGAAAAGAACTCTAAACCTATATTTCCCCAGAATCACCTTTTTCGGGAAAAAGCTTATGAGGGAAGAAGGCTTTTCCCTGACGCTCAATTTCTCGTACAACGGAGAGATACTCGCAAGGGCAAAGTGGGCTTTCAGGAAGAAAGGTAGGGTATGAGAC
>CAZTBA010000282.1:0-8215 GCA_964611725.1 uncultured bacterium | reverse complement strand
AACCTTCACTTGCCGCTTCAGCTTACGGTGCCTCAAACTCCGGGAAGGCCCAGAACGACCAGGTGTTGGTGTTGATGACCTTCCCCGCGCACTCCAGAGCAACCTGCAGTTCGATCTTATAGGCGTTCTCCGCCCCGGGCAACTGTAATATGGCATCACCGGCGTTCGTGATCTGGCCCAGCGCCAGAAGGGGAAGATGGATCTCCCCTTCCAGAGAGCCGGATCTCATTTCGGCCTTCCACCGGAGGGTGCAGTTTCTGAGGACTTCATCGCCGTAATGGCTGACAGCGAGTGGGATATTTTCCGTGCTATCCATTCTCAGGCACCGGTTGCCCTCTTTCGCAAGTAGGATAACCGTGTTCCCGTTGGACTTCAGAAACTCCTCCGCCGACACATTTTTCGGGTTCCAGAAATCATCGAAAAGCCCCTCCGAATACTGGCCGAAATCTATGAGAAGCCAGAGTATGTACCCTTCCACGACCGGATTGCGCCGTGCATATTCCACTCCATCCTTACGGCAGAGTGCCTGCAGCCAGAGGGAATTCTTGCGATAGGTCGGGATCAGTTCCTCCTGTCCGTTCTCACGGGCGCTCTTCACGAGAAGGTCAAACCAGAATGGCTTGAGCTGCGACTCAGCGTATTTCCCCCTATCCGCGGTATCGGGGTAACAGCTCCACCAGTTATATTCATGCAGGATCACCGGATGGAGTTCATCCGTCTCGATTTCAGGTTCATCGAGGACCTTCTTCATCCATGTGGGCATGATTTCAACGTAGACATCGGTATCGCGTACCCCTTTCTTGGTGACTTCGCGGGCACCGACGTATCCGGTGCAGTCGATAACCAAGGCATGAGGGGCAAGCTCCCTCGCCTTTCGCACCAGATCCACACTGAAGAATCGAAATGATTCATCGGTCTGCTTACTGAACTCCAGCTCGCTTGACATGCTGTAGGCGATGACCGAGGCGTGGTTGCGGCTTACCTTCACCAGGCCGACCAGCTCCTTCATATAGTATCTCCGGGACTCCTCAGAGATGTCATATCTGGCATTCCTGAGACCCGAAAGGCCGAACGGCATCTCCTGGATGACCAGGATCCCGGCCTCGTCTGCTGCCTCCAGATATGCCAAAGGTATCGTTTCCACACAGCCTTTCACCGCATTCATACCGTACTGTCTGGCACGCTTGAGGCGAGGAACAAACCAGCTCTTATCCGCTGGCGGAGCCAGTGTCTCAGGGTAGTACTGGTCATCGCCGTAGCAACGCAGGTATAGGGGCTTTCCGTTAAGGTAGAGCTTTGTCCCTTCAGCCGATACCTCCCGCATGCCGAAACGGAGGCTGACCGTATCTCTGGGGTGCCGATCTCCCTTTCCGAGGAGCGATAGATGCAGCGTGTAGAGCTTCGGATGATCGGGCGACCAGGGGACAAAATCGCTTATTTTCACTTCCGCCTGAACATGCTGTTCACTCTCCGGAATCTCTACGGATGCCCTGCCAATACAGCGCTTACCGTCCATAACCTGTAGGGTAAGGACAAGCGGTTTCGAAGGTGGCTCAGATAATTCCACATCTACGATGGCCGATGATGTCGAGAGCTTAGGCCGGACGTATGCATCAACTACGGAGACCCAATATGTGATCTCACAGGAAGTAGGCCCGTAAAGTCCCGTCCAGTTCTTAAGTCCTTCGCCCCATTCCCAGAGACCATCGAGCCGCACCTCGGGAAAATCACATACCTTCACCGCCAAAAGGTTCTCTGTGCCGGGTCTGGCAAAGCGCGTCACGTCGATACGCTGCTGCGTGCGGGAGCTCTGCGTATAACCCACATAGGAACCGTTCAGATAGACCTCCGCGGCCGGAAACACGCATCCGAGCCTGAGCCACACGCGCTGTTCAGAATCGTACTCCGGCAGACCAAAGGTTCGCTTCAGCCAGAACGGTTCCATGAAGAAGCTCCTCTGTACCTCATTCGGCTCGCCGTGGCCTTGCGCCTGCGGCGCTCCCGGGATCCGCACCTGATCCCGAAAGTCGCCGTGACCCATATGCCATCCGGCCTCTTTTCCCTGTCCATCAGGGTCGCGCCGGAACTCCCACAACCCGTTCAGATCGATCCGTATGCGGTCCCCCCCGTGCTGAGGGAAAGGGTCGGGGAGAAAAGTGCCCCCGGATTTCTCCGTACCAGTGCAGTATTCTGGATTAGCGCTTTCAGTCGATTTAGCTGCGGTCCTTAGAGATCGCTTCTCGTTGCACATTTCAGCCTCCTCAAAACGTATCCTCTGTTTCGATTTTCCGGATTCAGGCGCGATAGGCTCGGCACCCGGGAGGGACGAATATACTATAAGCAATAGAAGGAAGGGTAGTATGAGAATTTTTCCTGTTCTGATGGGCATTTCCTTTTCCTATCGAGGGAATGGCATCATGAATATCCGTTTTGTACTCTCACCGGTCCTTATTTCACAGCCATTTATCTATTTCCCCGACACCCCGTTTCGGTCCACCCAGAGCCTGTCGGCCCTCGATCCACTTTCTTGGGCACTTCAGTTCTTCAAGCCTCTCGATATATCGCCCATGGAGTTCCTGGGCTACTCGGGGTTTCTCATCTATCATGTTACGTTCCAGCCCGGGATCGCTCGGGCGATGGTAGAGCGCATCGGGGGCCTCATCACCTCCGTATACGAAGGTCCATTCCTTAGATGTGAGCGTGCTCGGCGAGCGGCATGTCTCATCCTGCACGAAGGTTAGCGAGGATATCGCATCAGGCCAGGCCGAACCCCTCTTTCCTTCGATTACCGGGAGCAGGGAAATTCCCTGAACGCTTTTCGGAATTTTGGCACCGGCCAGATCGAGGACAGTTGGCATTATATCCGGAGGTTGGGTGAAGGCATCGGACCGTCTCTCACCCTCAATTCCAGGAGTCCTTGCCATAAGGGGTATCCTTATAATCTGGTCGTAGAGAGGCCAGCGGCCTACTATTCTCTCCGTCTCACCGCGGCCTGCCCAGGTAAGCTTTACCTTCCCTATGTAGCCATGATCGGCGTGGTAGAAACCGTGATCGGTAGAGAATATAACGGCAGTATTATCTCCCAATCCCAGAATGTCGATTGCGTCCAGGAGGTATCCTATCCACCTATCTACCATAGTTGCCTTGGCAGCATAGATAGCTCGCATATGCTCTATCTCCCTGTCCGAGCAGTATCCCGTCTCCTGGTATGCCGGGAAGAAAAGGATGTCGCCATCGTATCCGGGATCGTACATATCAGTGTACCACGGGGGAGCATCCCAGGGCTCGTGCGGATCGAACGTATCGACGCATAGGAAAAACGGGGCCTTACGATAGTATCTCTCAAGCCACCTTACGGCGGCACGCATCGTCCTGGGGGCATTGTGATCCTCTTCTCCCAGACGGAGGATATTCTCCCTTAATATCCGCATACATCCCCAACCGGACTCCCCATAAGGATCGCGGAGTTTCTCCGGCGCTGCAGGGAGCCTAACACCGATCGAGTCGAGATCTATTTCAGGTGAGACTCTCTTGCGTGTAAACTCAAAATACTTAAAACCCCTCTGGAATCCCCTGGGGAGAGTGGGCGTATCGCCTATGAGGGCAGTTGCATACCCTGCGTCACTCAGTACCTGCGAGAGCGCAATTTCGTCCCTTTCGAATTCGGTCCACCGGGTATAGGCGAAGGTGAACCTCCCGGTATGGAGATCCTTCCTGTGGGGACCTGTGGGAAAGGAGGCCGTGTAGGCGTTATCGAAGGCCATGCTTTCGGATGCGAACCTGTCAAGGTTCGGGGTATGTATCCAACTGTTCCCGTAGCAACCGAGGTGATCCCTGCGGAAGGTATCGGATATTACCAGGATGATGTTCATCGGTTTTTCTCCCTTAAGAAAAGATACGGCAAACGCCACTGCCGAGACTTTGGAATGGGGAACTCTGACCTTTCGTACGGTCATTCAATGAACGGTCAGCCCACGGGCGACCTCGTACATCGCAGCCACATTTTCAACTGGGGTATCGGGCTGTATTGCATGGGACGGACCCAGGATGAGACCGCCGTTCCGCCCCAGAGTATCGACCATCCTTTTGACCTCAGTTCTGACCTTACCGACGGTCCCGAACGGGAGGATAGTCTGTACATCTATCGAGCCGTGGAAACAGATCCTGTCACCAAAGTCGGCCTTGAGGGCTTCGGGCTCCATACCCCTTGCGCTTGTCTGGACAGGATCGACTATGTCAACTCCGAGGTCTATAAGATCGGGTATTATATCCCTTATCCCACCGCAGGAATGGTGCATATACTTAGCACCGTGACCGTGTGCCACATCCACAAGTTTCCTCAGGTTGGGAGCTATAAATTCCCTCCACATATCGGGGCTCATAAGGAGGCCATTCTGGGTGCCGAAGTCATCGCTTGCAGCAAGTATATCGATCCTCCCTTCCCCGGCCTCCAGGACTTTATTGTAGAGTTCAACATGGAAATCTGTGAGTCTCTTGAAAAGCCTTCTGGCTATTTCCGGGCGGATGACCATGTCCAGAAGCACATTTTCCATTTTCCTGAGCCAGATAATTCTCTGAAATACGCCCGGTCCACCGTAAACTATAGAATAGTCGCCGCATTTTCCACACTGCTCCGGGATGGAGGAACAGTCGAAATAATCAGGTTCAGGCCAGTTGTGTTTGTCCACGTCGCCGGGAGAGCTTATCTCATCGAGGACATAGGATGCCACCTCGTTGTAGCTGCCGCGCCCGTAATCGACCTTCTTGAACCTTATACCGTAGAAATCCTCCCATGTCCCATCAGGATACCTCTTCAGTTCCGGGCCCACATACTCGGGATGTACGCCACGGATGTCGATACCCAGCACAACGAGAAGATCCTCATGATTCTTTACCCCAAAATATTCTTTAAGCTTGTCGGCCATCTCGGGTGTGGCATGGAAATCGAGGGGGACCCTGTCGGTGATTTGAAGATTTACCGCTTTCATTACCCTTTCTTTAGGAATCATAATATCCATTCCGATTGAATATGAAACTATCTCATCTGTCCGTAAAAGATAGCCGTGATCGAATTCTCGTAAGCTTTCAGCAGTCAACTAAAGCTAACAACTGATGGCCGAACGCTTACTTGATGAATTTTATATACGAAATCGCTAAAAGGTCAAGAACTTTTTCGCATCTTCTCATAAAAAACGGGCAGAGATTTCTGTAAAACATCCCTGCCCGCTTTAGATTCCTGGTATGCGCATCTATCTTGGAGGCATTTTTTCCTTCATCGGCCTTTTTTCCTCTAAACGTTCACGCATATGTTTAGCTTTCTTCTTGGCGGCTTCCTGTTTCAGCTTCTTCAGATTCTCGAGCTGCTCGGAAGTGAGGACGGCCTTGGAATCCAGCATGCTGTCTATGCGTATCATGTTCAGATCAGCCCTTAACTTGCTTATTTCATTGACCTTCTTACGGATCGCTGCCCTGTCGGGCTTGTCCGCCTTGAGGAGCTCCCTGAGGTCCAGATTTGCAGTCTCAAGTTCAGCCTTTTTGGAGATCGTCCCCTTCTCGGCTTTGAGCTTTATTGATTCGATCTTGGACTTCTGTTCATCGCTCAATCCGAGCTTCTCCGAGAACATAAGAAGTCCAAGGCCCCTACCGGGGCGGTGTCCCTTACGGGCAGCCAGAGCCTGAGAAGTTAAGATGAGTCCAAAGACCAGAACCAATGCTACGACGAGATAAAACCTGCGTGACATGTGTCTACTCCTTACGCTTGGGGTTTGTTTATCAGAAACCTCAACTACGATCTTTACATTTTAGACAGAATTGGGCGGAGAGGGTTTAAAACGGATGGAAATATAAATGAATGGATGGGTGATATACACAATAGATTTAGGGGCAGCCGGAGGTTGCCCCTAACTGTGATTATTGATTTATCTATAAACCTACATCTTCTTCATCCTAACTTTTGGCAGGTCATTTTCTATGAAAGCCCTGTGGAAGTAATAGACGAACCCATCTTCCGCGCCGATCAGAAGGTCCAGCACTCCATCTTTATCCCAGTCGTAGGCAACAGGTGTTGAGCTGTGTCCGGCGAGGCTTATAGAATCCCTCGATACAAGCTCACCCTTAAAGTGAAATTTCCCTCCGACATTTTCATACAGGTAGGCATTTCCGAACCTTGGCATCCCCTCCGGCGGCCTGGATGGTTCGGAACACCCCACAAGTATGTCCAGATCGCCATCACCATCCCAGTCAACCACATCAAACTTTGTCCTGCCTGAATGCCTTCCTTGTCCCTCGTTCAGCCTTATGGGAGATCCATCCTGGTTTACAAAAGCCCTGTCAGGCGGCATAAGGACCTTCTCACCCTCCTCAAATTTGGCCCTGTAAAGCGCGAGGTAACCTTCGGAATCCATGGAAACATAATCCGTAACGCCGTCACCATCCCAGTCCACAACTTCAGGCTTCATCCTCTGTTGGGTGACAAGCTCACCGTCTTCAGGAAAACGCCAATCCCACGAAGGGAGATCTGGCGTCCTACCTCCCCAGTCCACCCTGAGCTTCCCTGCTTCGGTAAGGATCGGCGATTCCCTTGAACCCACGTTTTCATAGAAAAAGTGGAGGCCGGTTATATCGCTAACCAGAAGGTCAAGGTCACCGTCGTCATCCCAGTCCGTGGCAAGGGCCCCGGTGTAACCGAATTTCGCCTCAAACGGACCCTGGATAGACCCGGAAGGTCCGGCGAGGTACCTTATCGGCTTTCCGTCCGCCTGCATAAATTTCATAGGGGCAAATATCTGCCCGCCCTCTCCGGAAAGGCCCTCAAAAAACTCGATGAAACCGTAGGTGTTTCCCATGATCATATCAATATCACCATCGCCATCCCAGTCACATATATCCGGAATGCCAAGGCAACCTGAACACATAAATTCTCTTCTTCCCTTAAGGAAGACCTCCCGCTTCGTCTTAAGTGTGCGATCTCCGCCGATGCCAAGGTTCTCTATGAGACTCAGCCTGCCGCTTTCCTGCGCGACTATAAGGTCAACATCACCATCGCCATCCCAGTCGCAGGCATCAGGTCTCATGAAAAGCCCGATCGTCAGACCGCCTGTCTCCGTAGGCCAGGAAACACTGCGGGCAAGCAGAGGACCTTCGCGTGTCCCGACATTCTCAAAATAGAATATCTCAGTCTTGCCGCCGCAGACGAGGTCCATGTCACCATCGCCATCGAAATCCGCTACAACCGGAACCACCTCGTCGCCGACTATCCGGATCTCCTCACCGTTGGCTTTGAGTTTTCCCATCGACTGGAACCTGGGATCGGAGATCGAGCCAACGTTCTTGAAAAATTCAATCGATGCCCTCGGCCATCCACCACGCCAGACGCCCTCGCGCGAATATGGCGGGATAAGCGGCGACCATATTGACTCAGAAGGCCAGTACTCCTGGGACTCATCCCTGCCACTTACTAAAAGGTCGAAGAGTCCATCCCCGTCCCAATCAACTATTTCCCATTTGCCCTGGACGGGCCAATCGAGTTCCCCGGCCTTTTCGAACACAGGGCCCTCGGGGCCAAACCTCGTGAACTTGTATATGTGCCCCAACACCAGGATCTCCTTCAGGCCGTCTCCATCCATATCGAAAAGCTTGAAGTGCCCGAATACCCTCCCTTCTATTACCTTAGTTCCATGATCCAAATATCCGTCTCCCAACCTTTTATGAAGGAAAACCCCGAACTTTGTCCTGAAACTCCCTCCCGAGCCGAGCGTAACAAAGATATCAGGGTTTCCGTCACCATCCCAGTCATCTATATCGACATGTCCTGTCATACCCCCGACAGCCATATCCAGGATATCGTCCCTGCCGTAGCTCAAAGGGTCGCCGCCGCCGATGTTGGGAACAATCCTTCCGGTAGGCTCGGGATATATAGGCTTTGAACCTGGGCGCACTACATCAAAATGGAGAGAGTAATTCCTTTTCCCCTTCCCTGACTTCACCCATGACACCACGATGGAATCGGAACCGACCGAAATCCTTACGGCCCGGCATGGCACCTCCGAATGGTTATTTTCAAAGACCCTCATAGAGTTTATATCTATTGAAAGACCTTTCTTGATCCTGAGCTTTCTTGCCACCTCACGTTCGTCAATTGTGCGGACCACGGGCGCGCGCTTCCAGTCAGTCTTCCCGCGAAAGACATCAAGATCGATCTTGTGGGCAGGCTTAT
>CAZTBA010000281.1:0-8231 GCA_964611725.1 uncultured bacterium | reverse complement strand
ATTGGTAGGACATCATTCCTGCAACACAGACGAAAGGAGAGGAGACACCTGTTGTCGACAGGCACCTCTCGCTGAAATCGGAGGGAAGATTTGAGGTGTCCGGAGGCTTGAGATCGGGGGGGAGCTCCCACGGTACGGATCGGATCTTCTCTATATCCTCCAGCGATTCGACCGGATATTTTACGGTCCATGTAGTTTCACTTACGGAATTGTGCTCCGTTACAGCAGTGAGCTTGCCTTTTGGTGTGTCTATCTCCGATGTTACTGCAACCTTACCGTTTCGCCTTTCACGATGTACTTCCCTGATGAATTGCGGAGGGGTCACAAGGTACCGGTTCACGAACGAGGGGCAGTTCACATACGAAGCACAATAGTCGAAAGCGCGATGTGCAATCTCCCGTTTGCCAGGGTCGGAAATCTCGTCGATTTCGGCACGGCTGGTGAAAATAAAGCCATCGGGCATCAGGGGAACTCTGTCCACTTTCCCTCCCCTCAAACTTTCAATTAATCGGTCACGCAGGTTCATAGCAGATAACTCCCTTGGATTCGGAGGATTCTTCGGTTGGTCCGTTTCGATGTTCACGTCCAGAAGATATTCATCCTAATTCTTCTGTGCAACTCAAATTTGATCTTCCCAGCTTATTATCTCTAAATGTAACATGATATAACAAGGATGAGGATGGAAAAGGAGTTGAAAGTTTTTTCTTGACGATTATCGGTATAGTTGTATATTCGTTGCTAAACGATCCAATGTTTTCGGTTTATACAGGTACATGCTGATGATTGGGAAGGAGAGTGCGATGAAAGTCATGATGATATCCGGAAGCCGGAACCCGAAGGGTCAGACGGCAAGGGCGGCCGATGCGATGCTTGAGGGTACTATAAATCAAAATTGTCAGATCGAAAAGGTGTTTTTACCCCACATGAAGATCGAGCGCTGTCGTCAATGTGAGGACAGTGGCTGGGGACTCTGTCGAGCGGAGGGCCGATGTGTAATTGAGGATGAGCTTGCCGTAATAGTTGACAAGATAGGCGTTGCCGAAGCTGTCGTCTTTGCGACACCTGTCTATTTCGGCGACCTCAGCGAGAGCCTGCGCGCTTTCCTCGATCGCCTGCGCCGTATATGCATGCATGAGTCCGGCAGAAATAAGATCGAGGGAAAGTTGGCTGTCGGCATCTGTGTTGCGGGTGGGGGGGGGGGCGGTGCGCCGAACTGCACGGTTAGCCTGGAAAAGGTATTGCGCACCTGCGGCTTTGACGTGGTGGATCTGGTTCCGGTACGACGGCAGAACCTGGATATGAAATTGGATGTCCTCAGAATTACCGGGGAATGGCTGGTGACCCCTGCAGCGTCCCAAGGTTAATCGTACCGGCAAGGGGGTGGCTGAACCTGCCATACGAAAAAGGCATGTAGTTGGCTGAAAAGTGATGGTTATTATGCAGCTTATCGGAATATTCCGAATTTCAACATGGATGTAAATTTGATGTGAAATCAAGGATAGGGACTGGTTGTCATTTATCCTTTGAGCCTTATCCTCTGACAGCAGATCGCAAGGCGCAGCGTAACGTACGCAATTTTGGCCAAGCCGGTTAGGGAAGGATGACCGAACTCCGCATAGGTAGGACTTGGAAACCTCGAGGAGGTTCAGGTGAGAAGTCTATCGGTAATATGTGTTTGCATCCTGTGTGGGATAATGTGGATATATCTGGTAGGAGCGGTTCCATTCCATTTTGATACCCATACGAACGGGGCCATGCTTTTGGGGTGGGAGACGATCCCTGATCCGGGAACGATGGATACCTCCGGCGATATCTGGCGTCACGGTCCGGGCCAAACGCCGGAAGAGGGGGCTGGGGATCTGGTTATAGCCGTGGCAGATTTCGCAAATGTGGGTCAGGATCCGGAACTACAGGGCTTGATCCAGGGCATCCCCGAGTCTGTTACTACCTACCTGGCCAGGAAGGGAATGGTGCGCATTGTGGAGCGCGGCCGCCTGGAGTCTGCTCTGAAAGAGCTACAACTGGGGATGAAGGGAATTGTGGATGAAGAGACAGCGGCCGAGGTAGGGAAGGCCGTGGGGGCTTCTGCCATTATGGTGGGTAGCTTTCTGAAAATTGGCGACATGATAAGGATCAATGCCAGGGTGATAGATGTAGAGACCGGTGAGGTTATAATGGCCGATCAGGCTCAGGGGATGTTTGGGGAAGTTTTCGGCCTTATGGATAAGGTAGCAGAGGCTATGTGGGTGAAGCTCAGGAGGGGGAAGGGGGAAGCTGTGTCGCCGGTTTCGGATCTGGAGGTTGCGGTGGAAGCGGGGAACATGGTCCTCATCCCGGGCGGTCTATTTCAAATGGGGCATCCCTCCTTTGGCAAAGTCCAAGAGGTATGGGTGGATGCCTTCTATATTGATAAGTATGAGGTGACAGTCGGACAGTACAAGGCCTTTATCGTTGCTACAGGAAGGAATCCCTTGCCGGACTGGATATCTCAATACAGTCCCACCGATGATCATCCTGTTGTCGGGGTCAGTTGGCATGATGCCGCAGCCTACTGCAACTGGCGATCCCGCAACGAGGGTCTGCATCCCGTATACAATGAAATGGACTGGGAAGTGGATTTTACGAAAAATGGCTACCGGCTCTTCACGGAGGCGGAATGGGAAAAAGCGGCGAGAGGGGGCCTTAAAGGAAAGACCTATACATGGGGTGATGAGGAGAGACCCAATGGTAGATATATGGCGAATTATAATCCCGGCGATTACATGGAAGATGGCCACCTCTATACTGCTCCTGTAGGGAGTTTCCCGCCCAATGGATATGGTTTATATGATATGGCCGGGAACGTGTGGGAGTGGTGTAACGACAGGTATGATGAGAATTATTACAACAAGGTTCAGCCGAAAAATCCCACAGGACCCTCAACTGGCACCGCCCGTGCAATGCGCGGCGGCTCGTGGGTCAGCAATGCTTTGATGTGCGTCTACAGGGACAGCAGCTACCCGAATTACACGTTCAACAATATAGGTTTCAGATGTGTGCGGAGAAGGTAGCGAAACGTAAGCCCGACCGTATCCCTAAAGAGGGTGATCCGGTTTTACAGATATAAGCCCCAAAGTCAAGGAAGAAGATCATCCATCATGTCCGCGATTTCTTTCATCTGCCGCATCACATTGATGCAAGCCTCGTAAAGCCCCTGGGCTGCTTCCCTGGCTGTCCTTCTCGAAACAGTATAAGGATCATTGACGACTTCATCCTCAACCGTTTTGACCCAATCGATGGGGACGGACTGAATACCACGCAGGGCACCAGCCAGACCTCCGACAATATATGCCTTGCAGTCCGTATCCCGCCCTGAGTTGACAGCGTAGAGGATAGCTTCCTCAGGTTGTCCATCAGCAATCCAGAAATATGCCAGCGCTCCCGACAGGACTTCCACTGCGTTGGAAGCCGGACGCCCCCGGTAGTTTTCCTCGTAGAGCGGCCTTAGTTCCCTCCAATCGCTCACTTCCCTGGCCCAGTCAAGCCCTCTCTCTGCCTCCGCTTGAGGGATGGCCGTCAATTCTGACAGTGCCGTGTCGATAATGGATTGAACGGTAGCCGAAGGCTTGAGCGCCTCCGCAGTCGCTGCAGCCACTCCGGCACATACCTCCAATGCATAATTTCCCGGGACTCCCCGGACATCCTTGATTCTACCCAAGTCATAGGCATCCTGTGCCGCCTGTTTCGGATTACAGGCATTCACCATACCCACAGGCATAATCATCTTACTGGTGCCGATGAGGCCAGGCCAGGATGCATATCTCCCCACTTCCCAAGGAGGAATTCCCGACTTGAGGGAGTTATAGATAATTTGGTCCTGCGGCCCCATCAGGTACCCAAACTTGCCCGGGTCGATATCCTCCAGCCATGTTTTAGCCAGATCCAATGCGTTGATTCGGCCTCCCTTTCTCAGGATTGCACTGGTGCATAGCCGGTGCCTCTCCATGCCGTCTTCGGACATTCCCGGTGGCCTGTGGTGAGCATGGTATACGAAGTCCGGGCCGAAAACCTGGGGTACCCTACGGTCAACTTTGTCCTGGGCAAGAAGTTGATCCACGAAGCCGTAGCGTTCTTCTATCTCTCTATATGTCAAACCCTCGGTGACATCTCCCATGGAGTTCCCGATGGTGCCGGCAGCTTCACACCCGTAGATCCTATCGAATAATCGGCTCATCAAATTCCCCACTCCCGCTTTTAACCTGGACCTCAGTCGCAAAATCAATTATCACTTCGGACCTAACAGCTTGATCTGTCTTTCGGGATCAAGGTGTCGGGTCATTTTCAGATCATTGAACCTCAATATGGCAATCTCTGCCAGATAAAGGACCTCACTGTTGTCTTCCAGATGGCCGGCATAAACCTCCTCATCGCGGTGGGAAACGACCACATGGAGATGAGGGTCACCATCGGCAATAATTCCGCTTACGGACAGCAATTCTAAGGGCTTTCGGATAGTATAGAACCTGTTGTCGGACGGAAAGTTCGTATGCTCAATGTGGTGCATCTGACAGGTTTTCAGGGTCCCGATCCCTGACATTACTACACCGTTTTGGATATCATGCTTACGAACGGCATCTCGAATGCCTTCCAACAACATTTCTCCCGGCTGCAGGCCGATCACAATTACCTCCATCGGCCCTTCGTGCTGCAAAGTCATCATCTTAACGCCTCCCCGTTAACGTATTTCCCCTTTACAAAAGCAGCTCAAGTTCGATCTCGTCCCTGAGAGGGATTCCATCTGTGCCAACCAGGGGAATCTCTGGCTTCAATCTGCGCGACTGCTCAAGTGCATTACGATGGACCGCCACAAGCGAGAGCAAATGTAGAGCCGCCGTATTGTCGTTGGTCGTTATGAGCCACAGTCGCTTGCACCTGGAGGAAGCCGCGACCTGTTTTACAGCTTCCAATAGGGTAGAGCCGATTCCTATTCCCTCTATCAGACTATTCATCGTGACAACTTCGCACTCTTCCCCCTCTACTTTATATGTCACCAGGCCGACCGGTTTACCCCCTTGGACTGCAACGAAGCCAGGCAGCTCGTCGGCATGGTGGATCCTGCCACGGGTCACAATCTTCGTAGAGCCCCAGTATTCTTCCAGGAGACAGACTATCCAGTCACGGTCACCTTTATCCAGTGGCCTGATTTGAAATTCTTTCATCAGGATTTTCCCGTATAGACTTCACTTTCGATGCACTCCGGGCAGACCCAAATTAAACTGTCCGGGACACCGCGTCAAGCGATTTCTAAAACTCGGAGGGAATTATCGAGAAAATCCGATCGGGATTAACGAACTTGACAGGGCCTTACCTCCCCTTTATATTGATTTTGGCTACCGTATTATCTTCGCACTGACGCAGGAAGGGTCGATTACCCATCAGGTGATGAATCTGGTCCATTGACGGAAGGTTGAACGCCTTTCAGAGATCTGCAAAAACCGTTCTGAATTTGAAGGAACAGGCTATATGTCACAGCGATCTATTGACAGGTTCCGATGCCCGACCTCCGGCCTGAATCTATCCCGCATCCTGAAAAGGGAATTGAGACCTCTCTGGCTGTTTCTGTCCTTAGCCACAGCTATACACTTGAGCCTGTCACAGATCAACCTGGCTGAAGATGCCGGGAGCGCCGTAAAGCCCCTTACCACCAAATTCATCAAGCGTGAGCCTCGGCTCATAAAACCTCTTGAGCTCAGAAAACGTCCCAGACCCAAACAGAGACCGATGAGGAGGAAGGTTGTATCTGTTGTAGCCAAGGCAAATCGCCCGGTAGCTCCCGTAAGCTCCCATCCGCTCAAGATCCTCGACCGTCTCGCCAAACCGAGCCGTGAACTTTCCCGCTACGCCAGTTTTGGCGTACCAGAACTCGAGTCCAGGATGTCCTCCGGAGAGGTAATCGGATCCAAGGAGCCGGAGGACCGTATAGATATGTCACTCGAGATGGTCGATGTCAAAGCACTCGATATGGGGAGATATCACGCGATGGTGATCCAGGACGCAGGGGACAGGAAAAAAATCAAGGGGTTTTTCCATCTGGGCCAGGCTTATGTCAAAAGCGTCGCCGATGCGAACAAGACCCGGCAGTGGGGCATCTACTACGATTCGCCACTGGTTTTCCCTACGGTGCTCCAGAGGTTGACCGAGCAGATGAACAGATATACGTCGATAAGGACCGATGTGACGAGCATATATACCGTCGATTCCTCCGAGCTCCTGAAGACCCCATGGGTCCTGATAGCTAATCAGGCAAACTTCGTTCTGAACGATCAGGAGAATAAAATACTCGGCAGATACCTGACCGGCGGTGGGTTCGTCTTCGCAAGCGATGTACTCCATAATATCAGAAGCTGGTCCGCCGCAGCCCTCAGGAAGATGTTCGTCGATGCCCTCGCATCGGCAGGATACAAAGAGGGAAGGGATTGGCTTTTCGAAAAGATACCGGGTTCCCATCCTATATTTCACTGTTTCTTCGATTTCGATAGGGCGCCGCCAGGGTTCGATAACTGGGCTGTGGTAAAGGGGTGGCAGCCCACCTACGGTGTAAACTATGCCGTGGATTACATAGAAGGGATCACGATCGAGGGGCGGTTGGTCGGCATACTCGACTGCAAGGGCTATGTGGGGTGTTGGGGCTGGTGGAACGGGATCGAAGGTCCATCACGGTTCCCCGGAGGTTTCCCGAACGGGACCAGACAGTACCAGTTTGCCGTCAACCTGATAGTTTATGCCTTAATACAGGAAGGTTCCATCACGCAACAGGTGATGGAGTATGTGGAATAACTGCAGGCTCCGGATAGTAGTAATTCAGAAGTAGAGTGGTCTCCTGTAACCTCTGCGGACATCCTTACCTTTCAGAAGAACGGAAGCTAAATAGATCGATATTGTCCATGTAGAACTTGAGGCGGATCTTCCGGCCTTTTAAGCTATCGATCGCCCTCGGATTTTTCTTCCATGTCTGCTCGAGATGAATGCTATCGCCACTGATCATATCAGCTTCTTCGCGGGTCAGGCCCTCCACAGGTTTCAGATCCTCGGTCAACACCTCTGTCCGAAGGCCACTACTGTCTCTCCATCCGCCACCTCCTCCCAATGCCGAGGCGTTTATCAGAAGCTTCCCACCTGGCCATACGAATGGCTTTGTAACCAGAGTGCCCGGGAAGCGGTTCGCACGTAATGAACAGAAGCCATCAGCCCTCAACTGGGCAAGACCTATGCCCCGCCCGAAGGTCAAATGGCGGTTGCCGTGCATGGCTGGACCACCCCAGTAATAGAACCATAGCGTCTCCATCGTCCCCTGACGTGTCCTTATCGGTGGCGAGAGCGCAGTGTCGGTGATCTGACAGTCAAATGTCCCCAGGGCGCCGCCTCCCGGGGAGCGGGGCAGGAACGGTCTGCGCGGGCGGAGCCGCTTCCAGGTTACCGTATCCCGGCTGCTGATAAGTTCCATCTCCCCATATGGATCGTTCGTCTCCCAGTACCATTGGAAGAGGCCGATGTAGATATCCTCGTAACTGAAGCCGTGGGCGTGGTAGATCTGCCCTGCCGGATCATCCTCGAGATCGGGGTGGAGTACTCGCGCCGGCTCACTCTGAGCCTGATGAGCATTGATGGCAACGCGGTGGACGGAACGCACGAGGTCCCATTTTGCCATGTCCTCTTTGCCGCGGCTGAGCAGAACATAGGGATACTCGGGATCGGGGCCTTTCATTGACGTACAGCGATCGTGCATACCGTGTACCACGCCGTCCGGCATACTTCTCTCCCACCTCCAGTGCACGCCATCTGAGGAACGAAGAACGTAGGCCTTGTACTCCAGAGATCCGTAGGCGCAACTTATGATCATGGTCCATATCTCAGGTTCGTTTTCCGGTTCATAGAGTATGGTCGGAGCAGCGGCACGCTCTACCTTGCCCAGATCCAACACGATGTTGGTTTTCTCACCGTTGTGGCCACGGTATACATCGAGCTCCGAACGAACCCAGTGGACCCCATCCTGGGAAGTGATCATGCACACGGCAAATGTAATCTCCGGATAGGCCGGTGGACTCAAGGTCGCATACCAGGCCTTCCAGATGTCATCTTTCGGGTCTATGTAGACTCCACCGAGATATAAGACACCATTTCACTCCCAGGGCGCACTCACAGTGTATACAGGATTTCCGTAATACTTAAGTGCTTTATGGATGAAAAGCTGA